>JAFGVM010000064.1 GCA_016937995.1 Candidatus Delongbacteria bacterium | reverse complement strand
GAAACTAGGAAATTATGATATAAGACTCAATGATAATGACAGCAATGGTAAAGAAATGGCATATGTACCTTTTACGGTTTCGGTAAAATCAGACCTGATCTCATTATCCACTGACAAGAAAAGTTATTTCCCTAATGAAGATATAAAAATTGATTTCAAAGTACATCCCGCGTTCGCATCAAGTGCGTGGATCGGTATCGTTCCGGGTGATTGCCCGCACGGATCTGAAAAGGTCAATGATGAAAATGATCTGGCTTACAAGCATCTTCAGTATAAGAGATACAATGGAGGTGGTTCAATGGTCCTGAAAGCTCCTAAGCAAAGCGGAACTTATGATATCAGGATGCATAACACTGACTCAGACGGTTATGAAGTCGCAAGTGTAACGATAATTGTGAAGTAAACAATTTTGGATAGTTATGACGTGATAAAAGCCTCTTTTAAGAGGCTTTTTTATTTGCATTCTCCAGCAAGTTCTATTACTTTGAGCTATTATTAGTTTCATTGAAGGAGTACAATTTGAAAAAAATAGCAGTAATTCTATTTTTAATTCCATTTTTATTTTTACTGGCATCAGAACCTGACTCTACAAAAACAAAATCAAATTTTCGCTATATGAAAACACCAAAGTCAGAGAAAATAAGATCAAAAGCGATCATTTATTCTGCATTTTTACCTGGTGCCGGACATTTTTATCTTGATAATAATAAAGCTGGCTGGTCATATGTAGCTGCCAGATTAATGATAATCCCCGGAATTTCTTTGATGCTTCAAGGTTTTCCTATGGGTACAGGTGAAGTTGTTGACAGAACAAAGTATGATTATGGAAGAGGATTGATTATTTTCTCTTTGACCGCCTGGGTAGCAGATGTGATACACGCAGGGATTTCTGCAGGTGGACTAGATAAACCTAGAGATAAGAATAAAAATATCAGTTATGGTATAGTAACTGACTTTGAAAAGAAAAGATACGGCTTGGGTTTTACTTATAGTTTTAAATAAGATTTATGAAAAAAAACAAATTCATTAACATAGGTATCCTTGCGCATGTTGATGCAGGGAAAACCACTATTACAGAAAGGATGCTTGAACTTTCAGGCAGGATAAAAACGGCAGGTTCAGTTGATAAAGGTACTTCCGTAACAGATTCAATGGAAGTTGAGAAAGAGCGTGGTATCTCAGTCCGTTCAGCTTCAGTTTCTCTGGAATGGAATAATACAACGATAAATATAATTGATACTCCGGGGCACATCGATTTTTCATCAGAAGTTGATCGATCATTATTAGCCTTAGATTGCGCTGTATTAGTTATTTCAGCAGTAGAAGGTGTTCAGGCACATACTGAAAATCTCTGGTCTGCATTGGTAAAGCTTAATATACCTGTTTTAATTTTTATAAATAAAACCGATCGTGCCGGTGCTGATATTGATGCAGTCACAGAAGAAATAAAGAAAGAATTATCTCAGAATATTATTGTTTTGCAGGATTTTTCAGAGACTGACGATATCTCCGATGAAATTACTGAACAAATTTCTTCAGCTGATGATATTCTGATAGAGAAATACTTAAATGAAGAGAATATTTCTTTCTCTGAGCTAAATACAGCCTTAAAAAAAAGTATTCACAGCAGGATTTTATTTCCTGTTCTGTCAGGCTCAGCAAAGCTTAACGAAGGTATTAAAGAATTACTCGATGATATCACGACTATAATGCCGGAAGCATCCGCGAAAAGCAATGAACTTTCTGGTATAGTTTACAAGCTTGAATATGACGCTCAATTTGGTAAAATGGCAAGTGTAAGGCTTTTCAGTGGCTCGATCAGGAACAGAGATCTTGTTACTTATGGTTCACAGGGAAAAGAAAATAAAGTTACTCAGATAAAAAAATCCTATTCAGGCAAGCTTGAGACTTTAGATATCCTACAGTCAGGTGATACTGCTATGATCTGCGGTCTTGAAAATGTCATTGCGGGTGATATGATCGGTTCTGATCCGGAACTCTTGAAGAGAATTGAACTATGTAAACATACAGGTCTCAGCGATCCTTTGCTTACCGTAAAACTTGAACCGGAAAAAGACTCTGATCTTTCAGCACTTGTTACTGCAGTGAAAGAGCTTTCGGAGGAAGATCCGGCACTCAACTATGTTTGGCTTAAGGATGAGAGACAACTTCATATTAAGATCATGGGAAAGATCCAGCTTGAGATACTTGAGACAGTATTCAGGCAGAGATTTAATTTGAGTGTTAGCTTCGGAGATCCGATCGTCATTTATAAAGAAACTCCGACGCAAAAAGGCGAAGGCTACGATGAGTATACAATGCCTAAACCGTGCTGGGCTGTTGTCAGATTTGAAATTGAGCCTTTAGAACGGGGAAGCGGAGTTGTCTATGAATCAAAAGTAGGAGTTGATAAAATAGCCGCAAAGTATCAGAATGAGATAGAGGCTACAATAGATGAAGCACTTCAACAGGGTATCTACGGCTGGCAGGTCACTGATCTGAAAATAACTCTGATCGGTGAAGAAGATCATGTAATTCATTCCCGTCCCGGAGATTTTATTCTTGCTACGAAACTTGCGATGATGAACGGACTAATTAATACAGGCTGCAAATTGCTCGAACCAGTGCTGTCGTTTAAAATATCAGCTCCTGAAGAATCTTCCGGCAAGATCATCAGCAGTCTTATAGCTATCAGAGCTGAGATTGGTACGCCTGAGAATGTTGATGGGAAAATTGTCATAGATGGAAAGATCCCAGTCGCAACATCCTTGGATTATCTCAATACACTTAATTCAATCACAGGCGGCAAAGGAAAGTATATTACTCACTTCCACGGTTATCAGGAAGTCCCGCTCGAGCTAGGAAAGACCATTCCTTACAGAGGTGTCAGCCCTAAAGACAGATCGAAGTATATATTAAAGCACCGGGGTGCGATAAAGTGACCCTAATTAATTCGTTTTTTTGCCTTGACTATTCTTTGAATTGATTGTTTGTCTGCCTTGACTTTTCTGCGTTTTAATCGGTTATATGCCTTGACTTTTCTTCGGTTTGTACTTATATTATTCATGTCATCATACAATGAGGTGTTTAATGATCAGAAATATTGAAAAATATTTACTCGATTGGAAAGATCGGAAAGACAGAAAAGTCTTATTGGTTCGAGGAGCGAGACAGGTAGGAAAAACTTTTAGTATTCGGGAACTGGGAAAAAAGTTCAACGATTTCCTTGAAGTTAATTTGGAAGAAGACAGGGATATCCATAATTTTTTTACAGCTTCACTCAATCCACAGGAAATTATTAAAAAACTTTCTCTGTATTATCAGCATTCCATTATTCCTGGTAAAACACTTCTTTTTTTTGATGAAATTCAGGCAAATCCTGATGCGATAAGGGCTTTAAGATTCTTTTATGAGAAACTACCGGAATTACATGTTATCGCAGCCGGCTCTTTACTGGAATTTGCTCTAGCTGAAATCCCCTCTTATGGAGTTGGCAGGATTGAATCTGTGTTCATTTATCCTATGAACTTTTTTGAATACCTACAGGCTGTTGGATCAAAAGATTTGAGTGTTTTAATTAAGCAATCCGGAGTTGATAATCCTATTGATGATGTGTTTCATAACAGACTTTTAGACCATCTGAAAGTTTTTCAAATAATTGGAGGTATGCCTGAAGTAGTTAAAACCTATGTAAGAACCAATGATATATTGCAATGCCAGAAAATTCTTGATAATATAATAATGGGTTATATAGATGACTTTGCAAAATACAAGGGAAGAACATCTCCTCTGATACTGGATGAAGTTTTCAAATCTATTGCTTTTCAGGCAGGTGGAAAATTCAAATATTCTAATATTTCCAACGATAAATATACAACATATAAAAATGCTCTTGAACTGTTAGTACAAGCAGGAATTGCATATAAGATATTTCACACATCAGCAAGAGGGTTACCTTTAGGGGCACAAATAAAAAACAATAAATTTAAAGTCGCGATTTTTGACACAGGAATATATCAGAGAATTTCAAAACTTGACCTGTCAGTTTTTGTAGTACAAGATTACAATAGTCTGATAAACAAAGGTGCATTAGCAGAATTATATGTTTATAATGAGTTAATTTCGTCAGGAAATCCAAGAGTCAGACCTGAGATCTTTTACTGGCACAGAGAAATGAGAGGCAGTAATGCTGAAATTGATTATATCATCTCTATTGCCGGGAAAATAATTCCTATAGAAGTTAAAGCAGGAACAAGGGGAGCTATGCAAAGTCTTCATCTGTTTCTAAAGGAACGAGATCTCGATTTGGGAATAAGGTTCTCAGGAGAAAATTATGGGATCTATGATAAAATCATGTCTATTCCTGCGTACGCTGTTTCAAATATTCATGACATTAAATTTAAATAATCTAAATTCATATTAAAGCACCGGGGCGCAATAAAATGACAAACTGGAAAACGATATTGATATTTACATACCCTCATGAAGCTCATCCTGTTAAAGCACTTTTAGACTCTCATGAAATCCCTACTTTTCTAAAAGATGAAATGACAATACAAGCCAATAATTTTTATTCAAATGCAGTGGGTGGAGTTAAATTACAAGTAACTGAAAAAGATTTTAATAAAGCTAAAGAAATATTGAAAGAAGTAGGTTTTATACCGGATAAAGAAAATGATAATAAAGAAAAAATTGAACAAATTATCACCAAAAAAAATACTACTATTTACATATGTCCTTTTTGTAAATCAAATAATATATCGTTCATTCAAATGGATCTAAATTCACCTATATGTTGTTTTTTTTGAGAATAATTCTTCCGTTATTTAAGAAATATAATTACTGTTATAATTGTGGGAAAAAGTGGAAATTTATAAAAGAATAATATGGCAAAATATCTTAAAATAAAAAACGCAAATATTCACAATCTAAAAGATTTCTCGGTAGAAATCCCGCACAACAAATTCGTATGCATCACAGGTGTTTCAGGATCAGGAAAATCAAGCCTTGTTGCTGATATAATTGAAAAGGAAGCGAACAAACGATTCTTTGAATCTTTTTCTGTTTATGCCAGGCAGTATCTTGCTAAGACCGGTGAAGTTGATGCAGAAATATCAGGAATAAGACCTGTTGTATCGATCAAGCAGAAAACTATTACAGGTGACCTGAGATCTACTGCAGGAACTCTGAGCGGCATAACAGACCTGTTACGACTATTGTTCGCAAGATGCGGTAAAAGCCCTGAAAGTATCAAACTCTCCCGGGGAATGTTCTCATTCAATAATCATGTAGGTCAATGCCCGAATTGTAACGGCCTTGGAGAAGAGGAATATATCGAGGAAAAACTTCTTATCGAAGATGAAACAAAGTCACTCAGGGACAGAGCTCTCAAAATTACTTTGAAAGATGGATATACCATTTATTCTCAGGTAACAATTGATGTGCTTAACCAGGTATGTGAAAGTGAAGGATTCAATGTAGATATCCCTTTCAATGAACTAACTGATTATCAGAGAAACGTTATCTTTCACGGTAGTGATAAGATAAAAATAGCCTTTGGCAAGCATACTCTTGAATCGAGGATGAAATGGGTGGGGATTACTGCAAAACCGAGAGATGAAGGATACTATAAAGGTATTATTCCTATAATGTCAGAGATACTTAAGCGAGATCGGAATAAAAATATACTTAAATTCGTTTCCTCAAAGACCTGTTCTCATTGTAACGGTTCAGGATTGAAAAAGGAGTCTTTGCAGGTTACTTTCGATAACAAGAACTTTCCATATTACACAGGCAGAACATTCTCAGAGTTAAATGATTTTTTCACAGCTATAAATTCAACTGATGAAGTTCAGAAAGAGATAATCTCAGCTATTCTCAAAAAGTGCGAAGTTCTGATCAGTCTGGGATTAGGTTATCTTACTCCTGAAAGAAGATCGAATACCCTATCCGGCGGCGAATCTCAGAGATTAAGAATTGCTGCCGTACTCGACAGTAAAATGTCAGGCATAATGTATATTTTCGATGAACCTTCCATTGGTCTTCACGGAACTGACAATTTTAAGCTCATTTCAGTCTTCAGAGAACTTGTCAGCAGAGGGAATTCAGTCATTGTCGTTGAGCATGATAAGGAAACTATTTTAGCAGCAGATCATATTATTGATATCGGTCCTGGAGCAGGTTATCTCGGTGGTAAATTATTATTCTGCGGAAAAGCTTCCGACTTCAATGCTAAAGACAGCGTAACATATAAAGAGTTGAACAGTAAAATATCTTTCAAAGAACCTACATCAGACAAAGCAGAATATTTCTCAGTCAAGAGTGCAAATTTAAATAATCTGAAGAATATTGATGCTGATTTTAGGCTTAACAGTCTCAATGTGGTCACAGGAGTATCCGGAGCAGGGAAATCAAGTCTTGTCAGCGGAGTGGTCGCTAAAAAATTCAAGAATGTTGTAGAGATCGATGCGAAGCAGCCGGGAAAGAACTCAAGATCAAATGCTGCAACCTATACCGGTATTTTTGACGATATACGGAATCTATACTCAAAACTCCCTGACTCTATGCATGCAACAGCTTTCTCATTCAACACAGGAACTGGCAGATGTGAAGAATGTCTCGGAAAAGGTGAAACTGAGATCACAATGCACTTCCTTGACAATATTAAACTGACCTGCAGCAGCTGCAACAGCAAAAGATTCCACGATGATGTCCTTAAAATTAAATTCAACGGAAAAAGCATTTATGATGTGCTTGAACTTGAGATTTCTGAAGCTTGCGAATTCTTCAGGCATGAAAAGAAAATTTTCTCAAAGCTTGATATTTTAAACAGGCTCGGACTGGGATATCTGAAGCTCGGTCAGCCGACTTCAACTTTGTCTGGCGGTGAAGCTAAGAGGTTAAAACTCTCTGCCTATCTCGAAACAAATGCTAAGAACAACCTCATACTTCTTGATGAACCTACGACCGGTCTTTCAATGTTCGATACAAAAATACTGCTGAAGAACCTTGATGCTATATGTAAGGTCGGCAATACTATCATAGCTATTGAGCATGATGCGTATTTCATTTCCCAGTCAGACCATATTGTTGATCTAGGTCCCGGAGCCGGAGATAAAGGCGGTGAAGTTCTGTATCAGGGTTTAGTCAAGGGTATTCTTAACTGCAAAAGATCACTGACCGCAAAAATATTCGATCTTGACAATAAAATTCGACAAATAGATAATATTATCTCAGATAAGATCATACTTGAAGATGTTTCTACAAATAATTTGAAAAATATAAACCTTGAGATAGAAAAGAATAAGATCACTCTCGTTAAAGGCGGTGAAGGAGCGGGTAAAACAAGCCTGATCAACGATACTCTTTTCAATGAAGCGAATAATTTATATCTGTCATCACTTTCAGCTTATGCGAGGCAGTTCATAGGCACTTCTTCAAAAGGTGAATTCAAGTCGATCCGAAATCTGAGTCCTGCGATATCGCTATCTCAGGAAAAAAATAGGGCTGATAGAATATCATTTGCACAGGTAAGCGGGATCTACGAACTTTACAGATTGCTTTACTCACGGTTCAGCACTGCTGACAAAGTTCTGCCGGAGCATCAGAAGAATAATTCATTGTTTTCATTCCTGCACATAAACGGTGCCTGTCAGAACTGCAGCGGAAGAGGAATAACAGACGAAGTTGACATTAACAGAGTGGCGGACTTTGATCTTTCGATCGAAGCAGGCGCCATGAACGGAAGCAAGCCCGGGAAATTCTTCTCTGAAATTACCGGTCAATATCTGGCAACCTTGTACACCGTGTTTGAACAACATAACATCGTACCGGAGAAAAAACTTCATGATTACTCAGAGAAAGAACTTGATATCATTTTTAACGGTACCGGAAATATTGGATACGATGTCAACTGGGCTTACGAGAGAGCTAACCGTAAAGGAGTTCACAAGTTCAAAACGGTTTGGAAAGGCTTTGCGAATCTGATCAAAGAAGATTATCTGATCAATCTGAATAATTTAAAGAAGAAGAACTTTGAAACTCTGATGGTTGAGAAAGAATGTCCGGTCTGTGGCGGAAAACGGCTAAATGAAACGGCACTCAGCTATAAGATAAACAACCTGTCCATAAGCGATCTCACTGAAAATAGCGTTAAGCATTCAATAGCTTTCTTTGAAGACTTGAAGCTCAAAAACAGTGAATCTCTAACATCTAAGATACTGAATAAACTGAACAGACTCTCCAAATTCAGTCTTGGTTATATCTCTTTAAACAGATCATATAACACTCTTTCATCGGGTGAAAAGCAGAGGCTCAGACTGGCTATGCTTGCAGAAGAAAAGATCACTGATATTATGTACATACTTGATGAACCTGCAAACGGACTTTATTATAAAGAAGAACATCTGATCACTGAAGCGCTAAAAGAACTCAAAGACCTCGGCAACACAGTTATAATATCTGATCCTAAAGAAAGATTTGTTTCAGCAGCAGATAATGTTGTTGAGCTTGAAGACGGAAAGATAAAATACGATAATATCGCTAAAACCTACAAGAGCATCAATTCTCCGCATAAACGAGTATTTCCTCATGGAGAGAGAACTTTCTCAGTTAAAGGTGCTTATCTGCACAATTTGAAGGATATCGATGTGGACTTCTCCTATAATACTTTAAATATAGTTCACGGACCATGCGGAAGTGGAAAATCAACTCTTGTCTTTAAAGTTCTTGCAGAGTCATTAAAGAACAATATCACAGGCTGCAGGTCAGTTGAAGGCGAATTCGATAATGTAATTATAGCTGATGATCATTATTCCTCAATCACTGTAGGCTCTTTCTTTGAAATGAATAATATTATCATGGACAAGCTGGCTAAATCCAACAAAGTTAAGAAAGCTGTCTTCACTTCTTCAAGCAGCTATTGCCCTGCCTGTCAGGGAAAAGGTTATATCAAAGGGAATCTTGATTTCTTAAGAGAAACTGATAAGGTCTGCTCAGTCTGCGAAGGACAGAAGTACAAACCTGAGATACTTGAACAAAAACTCTCTGATAAGAATATTTCAGAACTGCTTGATCTACCTACAGAAGAACTCTCAAGAATAATTAATAATACTCAGCTGACCAAGTTGAATAAATACTTCAAAGACCTCGGAGTAAAGAATATTTCTCTGAACAGAAAATTTACGACTCTCTCGGTGTGGCAGAGAAAACGGCTGGTTATCATCAAAGAACTGCTTAAGAATCCTAACGATAATTTCATTGTCATAGATGAACCATCTGCAGGTCTTGACCTCAAAGATATTGAAATACTTCTACATTCATTTGAAAAACTCGTAAAAGACAATACAATTGTTATCACTGAGCATGACCGCGATGTGATCTCTTGTGCAGGAAAAAGTATTGAACTCGGACATGGATCTGGTGAAGAAGGTGGTTACCTGATAAACAAGTGATGAGATATGAGTTAAAGTCAAAGGATTAAAATAGATAAAAATTTAAACATGAAAATATAATATTGAGGTAATTATGGTCTTATAAGAAAAGAGTTTAAGTTTTGCTATTAGAATTGTGAATCTATGAAAATTATTAAAAAATAAAAAATCAGAGTATGTAATTTCAAAACAATTGTTACGAAGCGGAACTTCAATTGGTGCGAATATTAGAGAAAGTAAGCATGCTGAAAGCACTTCTGATTTTATCCATAAATTGGCTATTTCTCAAAAAGAAGCTAGTGAAACAGAATATTGGTTAATTATTTTACACAAAACAGAATATATTACTCAGAATGAATTTGATTCTTTAACCAGTAATTTAAATGAATTACAAAAAATGATATCTTCTTCAATACTCACAATGAAAAAGAAAAATTCAAAGTAATTGAGCGATCTGATACCTCATACTTTATACCTCATACCTAAACTTAATTTTCACCACGAAATTTAAGTTGAATCCCCTTTAAAAAATTCCTCAGAATTTGATCTTTGCATTCTTTATAATTTTTATGCCCTGGTTTTCTAAAAAAAGCACTCAGTTCATGCTTACTCATTTTCATATCACTACTTTCTAATACTTTTAAAATATCTTCATTTTTCAAGTTCAAGGCTATCTTCAATTTCATCAAAATAAGATTATTAGTAAGCTTTTTCTCGGGTTCAGGTTGTTCCCCTTCCCTCTTTCCTCTTTTGAAATTGATAAATCCATTTAAGAAAGTTGCAAATGTTTTATCGTTAATAGCTTTATAATCTTCATCTTCATCTTTCTTCATCCAGTCACTGATCTGTGCTCTTGTAACTTCAAGATCAGCTAAGCCGAAGATATTTATCATTTGAGAATCTTCAAGATCAAAAGTATATCTAATTCTTCTTAAAATATCGTTATTTAACATAATGCTTTCCAGTCACTTATTTGTTTTGCATCCTTGTAATTCTATAAGAATCAATTATCCCCACAATCCATAAAAATATCAATAACCAGAAACCTGTATGGATCAGTTGAGCCTCAGCTGGATTTGGTTGTTGCATCACTAAATTTAAAATTGAATTTACATCAGGCTGAACTTCTCCCTGTTCTATTTTTTCAAGAATTATAAATGCCCTTTCAATTGTTCCTGATATCATCAGATAAAGTGAGAATGCGGTCAATACTAAAAAAGTAATACCCCTGTAATATTTTTTTAGCAGAAAATGACCCGCACCAGGAAATATAAATGCTGAAAACAATACCGCTTTAAGTGATCTGGTCATAATTCTTCCTTCATTTTGATTCTAGTAATCATAACTTGAACCACCTATGAACTCGCGTAGTATTGAAGTCTGAGGGATTTGTTCTTTAGAAATTGGTAAGAAAAAAGATAAAAACTTTAACAACCTTAGAGCTTCTGCATATTCTTTTACATTCTCAGGTATCTCGTTTATTAATGGTTCTGCCATACTCTTTAAAACACAAAATTCATAAAGTAAAGAAGAATTGAACATAATATCCGCTTCCTCCTGATACGGGAATATATTTTTTTCCTCCCCAGCTCTTACACTTGGCCATCTCTTCAATGTCTGTAAAGCAGAATGGTTCCTGTAGTTATGATCTCTTATCATTCTGCGTAAAAGTCTATTATCAGTAGTATTGATCCTGTTATGTCTGTCAATTGATACTTGAGTTAAAGCTGAAACGTATATTTTGAATTTACTACGGTTTTCAACAGAAGGAGTAAGTCCGGGATTTAAACCATGAATACCTTCAATTATGATAATACTGTTCTCACCCAACTGTAATTCATCCCCGTTTTCATCACGGTGCCCATGATGAAAATCGAATCTTGGGATTGTCACTTTCTTACCTTTGATGAGATCGACCAGGTGCTTGTTAAATAGTTTAATATCAATAGCCTGCAGTGACTCAAAATCATATTCACCGTTCTTATCAATAGGTGTTTTATCTCTGTTAACAAAATAATTATCAAGTGAGATCACAACAGGTTTCAGTCCTGATACCTGAAGTTGTATACTTAATCTTTTTGAAAATGTTGTCTTTCCTGAAGCTGATGGTCCTGAAATAAGAACTACTTTGATCTTTGATCTTGACCTGACAATTTTATCTGCAATTTTTCCGATCTTTTTTGCATGTAGAGCCTCAGCTATCTTGATAAGATTGCCTTGATCTTTGTTTTCGATATAATTATTTAATTTCCCAACATTTTCAATATCCAGTAACTGCAGCCAGGCTTTATGCTCTTTGAAAACTTCGAACAACTGCTTTTGATTTACTTTTTTCTCTGTTTTTGACGGATCTTCTAATGAAGGTACCTGAAGAAGCATACCATCATAGTAACTTACTAAATTGAATGTTTTTAGATATCCGGTGGAAGGTACGAGATTACCATGTAAATAATTTATTGCACCATCCATCTTATAAACAGAGGTGTAGATCCTTTTTCTTTGAGAGAGTAATAGTTTCTTATCATCCAGACCTGTTTTATTGAATACCTTTATAGCCTGCTCAGTTTTAGTCTTGTATTTGACAAAATCAAGATCTTCCCTGATTATTTCGATCATTCTTTTTTTCAATTCCAGAATTATTTCAGATATCGGCTTTCTAATACCCGGATCACGGATATCACAGTAATACCCCTTTGAAACAGCATGAAGAATATGTAGTTTAGACTGTTTTGGTAAAATATCTTTTACTGCTTTATAAAGTACGAAATTCAGTGAACGGATGTACATTCTCATCCCATCCTGATTTGTAATATCAAAATATTCAACATCTATAAAGCTGCTTACCATGTAAGACAGGTCCTTTAAACAATTATTTACGTAAGCTCCGAGTATTGGATATTTCAAGTGAGGTTTGAATATTTCTACTAGCTCTTTTAAAGTCGTACCAAATTCAACATGTTTAGCGGAAGACGTATTTATACAGTTAACTTTGATTTTTTTCATAATAATTATTTCCTGAGTTTGTAGACCATATCCATTTGAAACGCACTTTTACCCAACGATTCTTCAGATAGGATTTTACTGTCATGATATGAAAAATTCATGTCTATATTTTCCATCTTAAAACCTACGAAAACACCGATTGTATGTCTGAATTTATCTCCAATATCGGGCATGTAGGATGTGAAAGTAGATGGTAGAAGTTCGTAACTGATCGAAGTAGTCAGGTTCTCATTTAAATGCTTTCCGAAAATTATTTTATTCTCTAAAACCCACGGATAATTCAATTGAGATCCATCAGTTTCATCATAAAAAACATCATAAGTGCAGTACATTGCGGAATATATACAAAACCATGATCTGCTCTTGTAGTTCAAACCCAGGTTCCCTTCATATCCATTAAAATATTTGTTCTTTCGCTCCACTTCCTTATCGGTATCAAATTGAAGGAATGATTCAGATACTGCACCAAAGAACATTGACGACCTCTCATTAACTTTTATGTTTATAAGAAAACGTGCAGAAAATGCGTTTGAATATCTCTCGTAGTCAATTCCATCAATAAAAGAAGAAATTACATAATCAACAGAACTTATCAATTGGTGTTTTCCGAGATCTGAGATCCATCCCAGAGACAGTACATCTCTCTTTTTAGTTATCTCTCGTGTTAATCCATAATCAAGAACTTGCTTATAGGGAGTGTAAAACGAAACAAATGGCATCATTGCAGGCTTATAGTTATATATAATACTGAAATTCTTTGCAAAGTCCACATTTTCCATTCTTGTTATTTCATTGTTTGGTCCGTAATTATCGCCTCCCTGAAGAACGTAAAGCGAAGATGAAATAAATAATTTTGATCTGGTATCAAGATTGTCTATATCCACCGGTAAATTATCGAAAATATTCTGTCCTGTAGAAGCTGATAAAGCAGATACAGGTTCATTACTTAGGTTCTCGTAATATTCATAGTAAGTACCGGTGTATGCATTCAGCTTGCAAAGTAAAAATATTGTTGAAAATATTAATATGATATTCAGTTTCAAAAAGTACTCCGTTTAATTAGTTTTTCCCTCGTTAATACTGTAAAAACGGGTGGTAGGATATGCAAGATCAATATCTTTATGGTTTGAAAAATGTGTGAGGATATCTTCCCAAATATCATTCTCTGTACCTCTTCTTGCTCTTGGATCACAAAGATATCTGAGGGTTAACATTACTCCGCTATCCTTTACCGTGGTATAAACTATAGGTGTAAGGTTATTGTAGTTAATCATAAATTTTTTACTGGCTTTCTTAATCTTGTTTTTAGCAATTTCCTCAACTCCGACAGCATGCTCAATACCAACTTTCTGTATTAATTTTTTGGCGATCTGCCAGTTGCTTTCAAATGTTATCAGGATAGCTATTTCATTCCAGATAAAGTCAAATCCTTTTGTATAATTCGCCAAAGATTTAAGATATACCAATCCGTTAGGTATATGTATCATTCTCCCAGTACTTTGATCAGCATCGACCCAGTTACCTATCTCAATTATTGTAAACTGGAATATCCTGATGTCAATCACATCTCCCTTTTGACCATCTATCTCTATTCTGTCACCTATTTCAAAAGGTCTTCTCCAGAGAATGAATATCCAGCCTGCGAAATTTGCTATGATATCTTTTAAGGCTATTGCAACACCTGCTGATAACAAACCAAGATAAGTTGATATTGATTGAAAATTTGAAAGCCATATCCTGCCGATTATAAAAAGTAACAATATTACCCTTAGGTAAGAGATGGTCTTCCCCCACATAAAAACAGATTTGGGATCTTTCGTCTCCTTTTTAATAACTCTCATAACGATAAAATTCAACAGGTAAACAACTAGAATAGCTACAAATGTTTTGAATATATTGAACTGCATATCTACTGATATTCCAATTGCATCTTCGATAAAAACTATCATCTCATTTAACATATACTGCCTTTTTATTCGTTACACTAAATTGTTTACATAAATTTAATTAAAAAAACGGCTTTTCAAAGTAAATAAAATTTTAAATTGCTTAAATTTTGTATTTGTTTTTTAACAATATATGATTATAATATAGTGTTAACTGACTTCATTACAGGACAATATAAGAGTATGTTATCTGAAAAGACATTTCAATATCTCAGGGAGAGCAGGTTGTTTCAGGGTGTGAGTGATGACATGTTAAGTGAACTTGATGAATCTCTGTTCGAGATAAAGAAATATGTTAAGGATGAGCTGATAATCGAGCAGAATGCAGAGCCTGATGGTATCTATCTCATAGCGAAAGGTTCACTTGTAATAAAAAAGATCACTACAAAAGAGACTGCAGG
Organism: Candidatus Delongbacteria bacterium; assembly: GCA_016937995.1. Taxonomy (GTDB): domain Bacteria; phylum UBA4055; class UBA4055; order UBA4055; family UBA4055; genus WTAK01. The sequence continues at coordinate 92,215 of JAFGVM010000064.1, read as the reverse complement.
AAAAGAGGCCAAAGAGATAGTTTTGAACGTTTGTAATAAGAATGAGTTTGTTGGTGAAATGGCTTTGGTTAGTAATAAAAAAAGATCTGCTAATGTTTACTGTTTTAGTGCTCAGTGTAAGATATTGTTCATAAATACAGATAATTTTTACAAAATTTATGAGAAGTTGCACGAAATCCAGATGAACCTGGGTAAAACTATTGTTGACAGGCTTGGAGAAACTTCGATCAGAGCAACTAATGAAATGAGCAAATATAAAAAATTGCTTGATGTTCAGCTGGATAATGCAGAAAGGAACAACGCATTATTAAAATCCCATAAAGATCTATCTGATAAAAATGTTCAGCTTGAAGAAAATATTAAAATAGTTAAACGGAAATCCATTATCGATACCATTGTAGTAATGGTAAATACGTTTAAATCAGATATAGAAAATTCAATATCATCTTCTATTGATATAATAGATAAACTTTCATCCGAGTTGCCGCCTGAAAAGCTTGAGGATCTAAACAAATTAAAAGAGCTGATAAATTCTATGTCAGACGTACTGCACACTTATCAGAATTCGTCCTCCATATCTTTTGAAAAGAACAGGGATAATGAGAAGATCATAAAATTTAAAAAATGATCTATTAATAATAGCACCCGGATAAATAAAAACTTTAAAAAATAACACTTGCTAGATACTTATTTTTATGCTTATTTTATACTCGGGTAATAAAATGATATGGTCTATGTAATTAACGACAGGTAATGTAATGAAAATTTTAGCATTTGATAGGGACACAGACAAAAAAGTAAAAATAACAGCCTTCTTGACATTATTGATAAGTTTTGGATTGGCTGGATGGACTGCCTCCTTTATTAATTTTTCTTCTGAAGTTGCAAATATCAATTCATTAGATCTTGGTATAATTTGGTCAGTAAAGGAAATTCCGGTATTACTTGGTTTCATACTTGCGATAATACTTTCCTTTATTTCTGAGTCAAGGATCTTAGGTGTATTTGTTGCCATTTCAGGATTTGGTATAATATTGACCGGGTTTGCAAATTACGACATGCTTGGAGACACACTTTACAATAATTTTGTTTTTAGTAAATTCACTTTTCATATGATCGTAATAACATTCATCTTATCAATCGGATTTAATTACTTTCATACTGCTAAAGACAATCTTATTATGCATAGCACTTCCAGTGAAAAAACGGCTGTATACATGGGAAAGATCGCCGGATATGGTCTGGTAGGCACTATTGCAGGTTATCTCATAATTACTATTCTGGGATTCATAAATTTTTCTGATGATCCTGAGATCAAATATACTATCATTTATATAATAATTGGACTTCCACTTATTATCGGTGGTGTTTTAGGATCACAACAGGCTGATCCCTCTAAAAACCTTAAAGAGAACATCGAAATATTCTTTAAAATGAAATTTTTGAGATACTACATTTTGACGTTTTTCTCATCATCTATATACTATTTATTCATCATATACGGAACCTATCAGCTGGTATCCAAGTTCAGTGTAAGTCTCGGGATAATTGGTGGAATATTTCTGGTCAGGTCATTATCAGTTTACTTTTTTAAGATAAAAGTTCCGGATTTCATAAATTCAAAAGGTATAGCTTTTATTATGCAGCTAAAATTCGGAGGAGAACTGATAATTTTATTATGCTATGCATTTGTGCCTGAGAAATTCACTTTAATAGGATTATTTGTGGTTTTTGTGATCCTTCAACTTTTTGAATCAATTGTAAAAACGTATATGCAAGGAATATCTCAGCCACATGAAATGAGAACAAATCTTGTTCTGTTTGACCGGATCACAAATTTTTCAGCTATAATTATTCCAGCTGTAACAGGTTTTTTATGGTTTGAAATGGGTGATAACGGAAGTATGGTGATCTTTATTCTTGGGTCAGCTATTGCGTTGATCTGCCTTATAATTTCGTTCTTCTTATACCCCTCATCACTCTTTGAAGATAATTAAAAAAAAAAGCGATCAGTTGATCGCTTTTTTTTACTCCTGTGTATACCCAGAGGGAGTCGAACCCCCAACCGCCTGGTTCGTAGCCAGGTACTCTATCCAATTGAGCTATGGGTACATGATCTTCTTGTATTATTATTCCTGCATATCTGCGGAGAAGGAGGGATTCGAACCCACGTTTCCTTTCGGAAACACGCTTTCCAAGCGTGCGCCATCAGCCACTCGGCCACTTCCCCGTAATCAGCTGTAAAATTTATTTACAGCTACTCCTACTGAATTTCAAGAGGCAGAAATATAATGCCAATTATCTCCCAAGTCAATTTTATTAATCAAACTTAAGAAAGTTAGGGTCTATAATTGAAATTTCTCTATCTTTGCATATTTGTACAATATATTCGAGACTTTCAGAAAATATTTCCATACTTTTTTTATTATCATGCATAACGATTATCGAACTATTTTTTAAGTAAGAATCCACAAGTCTTCTTACATGTAGAAAATCTCCTGTATGATCTCCTGTAAGTAAAGACCACAGCATCATAGTTCCATCCAGTTTTTTCAGTGCTCTAACTGTCTGATGATTGAACCTTCCGTAAGGAGGTCTGACAAGTTTGGGACTTTCACCGGTGACTTTCTTAATAATATCATCAGATCTCTTCAAGCTTTTAAAATTCGAACTTTTACTACCAAATATAAGCTGCTTATGATCATAACCGTGATTTCCGATCACATGTCCCCTTTTGATCATATTTTGAAATGAAAAGTGATATTTCTCAATATTTCTACCAGTGCAAAAAAATACTGCTTTGATATTGTGCCGATCGAGTTGATCAAGTAGTTTATCAGTATTTTCAGAGGGACCATCATCTATTGTAAGTAAAATACCATTACTTTCCAGATCCCAGATTATCCATGGGAAAAGAACTTTAATAAATTTTGGCGGATGATTGAAAATATCCATATTAGTCCGGGAATTTTACAGTTCTTGCCATAAGGTCCAGTTGAATTATATAAGGATACTTTGCTTTCTGAGGTGCAAATACCGCTCCATCAACAAGATAAAGCATCCCATTTTTAACATATCCGTAAGTAAAAAAAGGTCCACCGCCCAGAGTATATTCCCACAAACCCTGTGCCTTAATACATCCGTCTGCAAAAGTTGAATCTGGTTTAAACGTCAGAAGTTCCCTGTTCACTCTAACACTATCACCGAATTCTCTACCGGCGGCATCTCTCAAAACAATAATGTTATCTTCCATTGTAAGATTTTCATCATATTCTCCTTTGATAACGGTAAGCCATCTATCAGGATTGAACCTACGGAATCTTAAGAAATCAATATCTTTTCCCTCATTAACTATAGCGAAATCATGAGGAACAAAAAGATCTATGCCTTTTTTCTCTTTTGCTAATTCCTGAGCACCTTTGCTGTTAAACCTGTCAAACAATGTGCTTTTGATCTTTGTTAAGAGTTTATCATTAAAAACATCGAACATTTTCCCTGAGTATTTTTCAAGATATTTCCTTAGGAACATTTCTTTGGAGTCAAGTAGAAATAACACTAATTGATCTTTGGCCCATATATCATTTTTTACTACATAAAAATATTCACTTTCTCTGACTCCGTCTATAATACTTTCATCAAATATTGAAGCGATATATTCAGATTCAGGAGAATCAGAGTCCACATCTGTTAACATTATAATATTTTTGAACTTATATCCGATCTCCTTGAATTTGGCAAGTGACATTCTTGTCAAAGTAAATCTTTTTTCAAGCATTGGAGTATATATTTCATCTTCGTAAATATCCTGAAGCATAGGTTTATATATATCGAACATTTGCTCATCAGCTACTACAACTATCTCCTCGTCCTTGCCAATAGCTTTTCCCTTTATGGAGCATGATGAAATGACAAATAATATTGAGATCAGTAAAACAGTTAAAATTCTATTTTTTATCTTCAATTTTTACCCCCATTTTATTTAACTCATCTCTGACCTTATCAGCTTCCACCCAATTTTTCTCTGATCTGAATTGCTCTCTTTTCTTGATAAGTTCTTCAACTGTCTTCTGATCAGATATGCTTAATTTTTTTTCTTTTTTCTCTTCAAAATCGAAGACTTCGAATATTGAATTAATACTCTTCATAAAATGAAGGATCTCATCTTTATTTTTTGCAGATATGCCAGAACTGTTTATCTGCTTTCTGATTGACTTCATAAAACCGAAAAGAGGTGCAAGAGCTCCTGAAACGTTCAGGTCGTCATCCATAGCTTTTTCAAATTGCTGTTTCGTAGATTTTATAATAGAAGAAATTGAACTATTTTCTACAGTCTCCTCAGATTTGATCAAAAATTGAATAAAATCATTGAATTTATCGATCGATTTTTGTGATTCTACCAGTTTTTCCTCAGTAAAATTCAATTTAGACCTGTAGTGCACACTGACAAAAGTGAACCTTATGGATTCAGGAGTATATCCAAGCTTCAGAAGGTCCTGAACTGTGAAGAAATTACCTAGGGATTTACTCATTTTTTCATTATTTACAATAACTCTGCTCTTATGCATCCAGTAGTTCGCGAACGGTTTGCAGTTTGCGGTTTCTGATTGAGCTATTTCACTTTCATGATGTGGAAATTTATTATCTTCACCGCCTGTATGGAAATCAAGTGTTTCTCCAAGATATTTTTTACTCATTGCACTGCATTCAATATGCCATCCAGGGAAACCTGTTCCCCACGGGCTGTCCCACTGCATTATATGTTTTTCATTTTTACCTGTAAGCTTCTTCCATAATGCAAAATCATATGCTGACCGCTTATCCTCATTGATCTCTACCCTCGATCCGGCTTGTAATGCCTCAATATCATTACCTGAAAGTTTTCCGTATTTCTTAAACTTTGAAATATCGAAATAAACTCCGTCCGATGTTTCATAAATAACTTCTTTTTGCTGAAGAATCTTTATCATTTCGATCATTTCTTCAACATGTTCAGTTGCTCTGGGATATTTATCAGCAGGAAAAAGCTTAAGGGTTCGAATATCCCCCATAAAAAGATCTTCATAGTGTCTTGCAATTTCCCAAACAGTTTTATTTTCTCTCTTAGAAGCAGCTTCTAATTTATCTTCACCATCATCAGTAACTTCATTATCATCAGTTAAATGACCAACATCGGTTATATTCATTACCCACTTAACATCATACCCTTTGTATTTTAAATATCTTACAAGTACATCAGCCATTAAAAATGCTGAGAAATTACCTACGTGAGCATTACTGTATACAGTTGGACCACAAGTATATATGTTAACTTTACCCTCAGCTACAGGTTTGAATGTCTCTTTTTTCTTTGAATAGCTATTGTAGATCTCCAACATTTTTTAATTCCTTTTAAGTTAATTCCTTTTCCTACTGCATTATATGTAATTTTAACCCGTAAATCAATTAGTAATTTTAACACTGAAGTGAAAAATCTAAATATTAAAACAGCTTGACATCAAATAAATTTAGTGTTAGATTTAGCCCGATGGAAAAAATGAATACGAACATATCTTTAATGAACTTCTGGTGGTGGACAATCTAGCCCACTATCTATAGTTTTATAAAATATAAGCCGTAGATGGTATGAACTGTCTGCGGCTTTTTTAATTGTTAAAAGTCGCCTTAGAGCGACTTTTTTTATGCAAAAAATAAACAAAAGGAGAAGCAAAATGGAAACGATCACAGCTGAAAGAACAAAAACAAAACAACTCCCAGATGAAAAGGGGTATTTCGGTGAGTACGGGGGAGCTTATCTTCCACCGCAATTGGTAGAAGAAATGCAGAAGATCACTGAGTCTTACTATCGTATTATTGAAACTGAGGAATTCAAAACCGAACTCATAAGATTAAACCGGGATTACACTGGTAGACCTTCACCTGTTTATCACGCAAAAAGCTTGTCCCAAAAAGTTGGAGGTGCACAGATATACTTCAAAAGAGAAGATCTCAATCATACCGGAGCACATAAGATCAATCACTGCCTTGGTGAAGTATTACTTGCAAAGAAAATGGGAAAGAAAAAAGTTATTGCAGAAACTGGTGCAGGTCAGCATGGAGTTGCTTTGGCAACAGCAGCAGCATTACTTGATATGCAATGTGAGATCCATATGGGTGAAGTGGATATTGCAAAAGAGCACCCAAATGTGATCAGGATGAAGATACTCGGTGCAAAAGTAGTTCCAGTAACATTCGGTCTTAAAACTCTTAAAGAAGCTGTAGATTCAGCGTTTATGGCTTACATGCAGGATCCCGTCACACAGTTCTATGCAATCGGTTCAGTTGTAGGTCCTCATCCCTTCCCTATGATGGTCAGAGATTTTCAGCAGATAGTCGGCGAAGAAGCAAGGGCACAATTCCAACAAAAAACCGGAAAACTTCCTGATCATCTTGTTGCCTGTGTTGGAGGAGGATCTAATGCAATTGGTCTATTTACAGCTTTTTTAGAAGATAAAAATGTGCAGATACATGGAGTAGAACCATCCGGAAAAGGTTTTAAAGATGGAGAGCATGCAGCAACATTGACATTAGGGAAACCCGGAGTAATTCATGGATTTATGTGTTATTTATTGCAGAATGAGAATGGTGAACCTTCACCTGTACATTCTATTGCCAGTGGTCTTGATTATCCCGGTGTCGGACCACAACATTCTTATCTGAAGGATATTGAACGTATAAGATACGAAACAATTAATGACACCGAAGCTATTGAAGCATTCAGTATTATGTCAAAAAATGAAGGAATAATTCCAGCCCTTGAAAGCTCTCATGCTATAGCTTTTGCTATCAAATTAGCATCTTCTTTAGAGCCAAGTGAAACAATTCTTGTTAACCTTTCCGGCCGGGGTGATAAGGATATTGATTTCATTGCTGAAAGCTACGGAGATATGATCGGTATTGACTGAACTTCTTGTACACATTGAAAAGACCGAAATGATTAGATTGTTTCGGTCTTTTTTTATATAACCTATAATAAAAATTCGAATTGACTATTAAATATGTTTTATATATTTTTTACTTGGTATTGTAACATACAGTGAGAAAGTCCAGGTGGATATAAAGAAACACAACGATAGAACAGGTATATTTTTCCTTATCACATTGATAAGTTTAGTCTTTTTCATTGATATTTACATTGAACTAGATAAAGTAATTAAATCAGGAAAGAGCACACGGACCTTCTCGTTCATGAACACATATCCATTCTCTAGCTCCACAAATTTAATATCAAGTAAAAACTTCTTTGAACCTCGGCCACAAACCCTGTTCATTGATAATGAGAACTCTCTTGTTAATATTTCAAGACTAGAGTTGAGTATGATATTCTTTCTTCTTGGTTCTTTCGCATTTTTTTATAAATTCTTTAATTTCGATCCTGTAAAACAGATCATAAGTTTTTTATATTTTATTTCTTTTATACGGAAAGAATCTTCAAATACAGCTTTACCGAGACCTCCTCCTTACCAAAATGTATGATCATTATATTTTACTCAGACTGACAAATTAATATAGAACATTAACACTCAACCGGGAATTTTTATGAATTTTGACCTTGCAAGCACTGGCTTTATGCTAATAGCTACCAGCTTAGTTATGTTCATGACACCCGGACTGGCTTTTTTTTACGGAGGATTAGTCGGAAGAAAACATGTTATTACTATTATGTTCCAAAACTTTGTTTCTCTGGGTTTAACTACGATATTATGGTTTGCATTTGGTTATTCAATTTGCTTTAGCGGTTCTTACGGGAACGGGGATATTCTTGGTATCATTGGAAATTTTGATCACATATTCCTTAGCGGAATTACACTTGTTGATCCAAGTCCTGTAAATCCGGGAGTACCGATTTATGTGTTTGTAGCTTATCAAATGATGTTCGCTATTATAACACCAGCTTTGATCACTGGAGCATTTGCAAACAGAGTAAGATTTTCCGCATATATAATATTCCTGGTAGTATGGCAGATATTTGTTTATTTCCCTCTCGTACATATGGTCTGGGGTGGCGGATTATTATCTCATTGGGGTATTAAGGATTTTGCAGGAGGCATAGTAGTGCATACTACAGCCGGGTTTGCAGCCTTAGCTTCAGTTATATTCATAGGTAAAAGAAAAATTTCAGATAAAGGTATGCACAGTATTCCTCTTGTAGCATTAGGGACCGGTATTTTGTGGTTCGGATGGTACGGATTTAATGCGGGAAGTGAGTTCGAAGTTGATCCTATTACAACACTGGCTTTTATAAATACTGACATAGCAGCTTCTTTTGCAGGTCCAACATGGCTATTGCTTGACTGGATATTTACAAGAAAACCGAAACTATTAGGTTTTCTTACGGGTTCAGTTGCAGGATTGGCATGTATTACACCTGCTGCAGGTTATGTTTCTCCTCAATCTGCCGTAATAATTGGGACATTAGCTTCTGTTGCTTGCTATATTGCAGTTTATTTTAAGAACAGGGCCGGCCTAGATGATGCACTTGATGTTTTCGGAATACATGGGATCGGCGGACTTCTTGGAGTTATACTCCTTGGTATCTTAGGAACTAATACCATGACTTTTCTCGGTAAAGATGCTTCTAGTTTAGCAAGTGGATTGATCGACGGAAATATTGCTTTTCTTTTCAAACAGACAGGGGCAGTAATATTTGCTGCTATTTATGCTTTCCTGTTCACTCTTTTTATGCTTTGGATCGTAAATAAGATCACTGATGTAAGAGTTTCAGAGGAAGAAGAGAATTCCGGTCTTGATGAAGGACAGCATGGTGAAACTGCATATTTGTAAATTTTCTTGAACTTATTTGAATTTTTAACCATATCATAATTTCATACTAACCTTTAGTAATATCGTAGATAAATGATCGATTCGTTTCATTTATCTAATTTTTAAATATTTCAAATTATTAAATGAAAACAAAATATTATATAAAATTAACTAGAATGGAGTAGTTATGGATTTCAACACAGGTAACACAGGTTTTATGCTTCTGGCAACAAGTCTGGTAATGTTAATGACACCGGGACTTGCATTCTTCTACGGTGGTCTGGTAGGAAGAAAGAATGTGCTCAGTATTATGATGCAGAGTTTTGTGTCAATGGGAATCACGACAATTTTATGGTTCGCAGTAGGATATTCACTTTGCTTTAGCGGGGATATCGGAGGTGTGATCGGTAATCTTGATAATGCATTTTTGCAGGGTATTTCGATTACAGATGCGTTTTCAGCTGACGGAAGAATACCGGTCCTTGTATTTGTGGCATATCAGATGATGTTCGCTATTATCACACCTGCTCTTATTACAGGAGCTTTCACTAACAGGATCAGATTCAAAGCATATTTGATCTTCTTAGTCCTATGGTTGCTTTTTGTTTATTTCCCGTTCGTTCACATGGTTTGGGGTGGCGGAATTTTACAGCAATGGGGTGTTCTTGATTTTGCAGGTGGTATAGTTGTTCATGCAATAGCAGGTATGGCAGCTTTGGCTTCAGTGTTCTTTCTTGGAAACAGGAAAGTATCAGAACATGGCCCTCACAGTATTCCATTGGTTGCACTTGGAACTGGTCTTCTCTGGTTCGGATGGTATGGTTTCAATGCCGGTAGTGAGTTAAAGGTAGATTCTATTACTGCTATTGCGTTCGTAAACACAGATATTGCTGCTTCTTTTGCTGCAATTACCTGGCTGATAATAGAATGGAATCATATTAAAAAGCCTAAATTTGTAGGTCTTCTTACAGGTGCAGTGGCAGGATTGGCAACAATTACACCTGCAGCTGGTTTTGTATCTCCTGTGTCAGCCATGTTCATCGGTATCATAGCTGGAGCTGTTTGTTACCTGGCTGTAGCAATGAAAAATAAGTTAAATTGGGATGATGCTCTTGATGTATGGGGAGTTCACGGTGTAGGTGGAACTATTGGTGTCATATTACTTGGAGTATTTGCTTCAACAGCAGTTAATCCAGGTGGAGCGGATGGATTACTTTACGGTGGTGGAATGTTCTTCTGGAAGCAGACTGCTGCAGTAATTGGTGCATCGATATATGCATTCATATTTACATATGTAATGCTGATCGTTATAAATAAATTTACTCCGGCTAGAGTTTCTAAGGAAGAAGAAGAGTTAGGAGTTGATGAAGTTCTTCATGGAGAAAATGCTTACTTATAAAATTTAAAAATAAGGAACAGATGTATTGATTTACATCTGTTTCTTTCTTATTTTGAGGATTCGTATGGATCATATTAAATTTCAAATACTGGAAGCAGGGATACTTATACTTGCAGCTTACTTGGGTGGTTATCTGGCTCGTAAGATCAAGATCGGAGAAGTTGTTGGTCAGATAATTGGCGGAGTTGTCGTAGGTCCTCATTTCCTTCACATAATTTACAGGTTTCTGCTTAAATTCGATGGTTTAGACGAAGTTTTTTTATTAAGACCTGTTTTTCATTTTTTTGAAAATTCTTACGATGAATACGCCAAAGTTATGGAGGATTTTCATTTTTTCATTTTTCTTTTCCTAGGAATAATTGCTTTTTCTATCGGTGAGGAATTACACAGGGACAGAGTTCGCAAGGTCGGTATAAAAGCTACCATTATCTGTGTTATTCAAGCTTTTGTAACATTTGCTTTGATCTTCTCAGGATTTTACTTCGTATTTGATTTTGAATTGATTCACGCTCTTATAATTGGATCAATCGGTATCGCAACAGCACCAGCTCTGACATTTGTTTTGATGAATAAACTCAAGATTGAAGGAAAGCTGAAGAATCTCCTCGCAAACATAGTAGTTCTGGATGATATAATCGAAGTAATATTCTTCTCTATTTTCCTTGGTATTGCTGTGGCATTACAAACCGGACATGAGGTAAGTTTTACATCGATTTCTATCTTAGTAATTGAAGAACTTTTCTTCTCTGTCCTGATCGGCTTTGTAATATTCTTCATACTGAAAAAGATCGTAAAAAAGAAGCTTCCTGAACCTGAAGAACAGGAATTTATAAAAGATGACAGAACGTTCTTATCAAGAGTACTGATGGAACACCCAACACCTTCTGTTGAGATACTTCTTATAATTCTCGGAATTGTTGCTCTTGGTATAGCTGTTGCGATGCACTTTAATCTCCCTTTTCTTATAACAGCTATTGTCGCAGGATTCCTAATATCAAACTTTCACTCACATGCACTCTTCGATTCACTTAAGATCGAAAATGTTATGCCGATGTTCAACCTTCTTTTCTTTGCTATCATAGGTTCAAATGTCAACGTTGAAAGCTTCTCTGGTGAAACTCTTATATTTGTAGGAGGATATCTTGTTCTTAGGACTACCGGAAAACTGGCAGGTAGTTGGTACGGATGTAAAGTAACTGATCAGGATTCTAAGATAACGGCATGTTTACCGAAACTTATGCTTCCTCAAGCCGGTATGGCAGCGGTTGAAACTATTCTTGTATTTACTGTTCTGAAAAATTCTGGTGGTCAGAGAATATTTGATACTATCATCCCTGCACTCGTAGTTTTTGAACTTGGAGGAGCATGGCTATCAGAGAAAACATTGATAAAGTGGAAGAACTGGATCATCGGTGAAAGTAAGTTAATGAATAAAAATAATATTGATGAGATTGATGATAATTCATTTATTGAAACTGATGAAATACTTACGTTATCGACACTTATTTACAATAGAGTTTTTGAGATCAGTGCTGAATCCAGAGAAGCAGCGATCAATATTCTTACATCTAAATTTGTTGAAGGTGGAATTATTTATGATAAAGATATCATCGTTAACTCAATACTGGAAAGAGAAAAACTCGGTAGTACTGGAATCGGTGGAGGTGTTGCATTCCCTCACTGCCGTACCAGTGCTGTTGAATCAGTAAAAGTAGTCTGCGGATTGATGGAGAACCCTGTTGACTGGAAATCCCCTGATGAAAAAGAAGTTGATCTGATATTTATGATCATAACTCCTGAGAAATACCCAGAACAGCACTTAAAAGCACTTAAAGTAATTACAACAGCCTTACGAGATGAAATTTTTAAAGAAGAACTAAAAGATGCTTTGAAAGAAAATTCAGTTGAAAAGTTCTTAAAAGAAATTTAACAGCAGATCAAATAGATACTTTGTAAATCTCTCCCTGTATCTTATATTACATTCAAATAAAATAACAAGAGAACCTAATGTATAAACACATTTTCGGCCCTGTACCATCAAGAAGACTTGGAATGTCATTAGGCATTGACCTTGTTCCTCATAAAGTATGTTCGCTGAATTGCATCTACTGTGAATGCGGAAAAACAACTGATCTGACCCTTGAAAGAAAAGAATATATCAAATTCGATGAAGTCATCACCGAACTGAAAGATTATATGAAAAATAACTCTGCACCTGACTATATTACTTTCTCAGGTTCAGGTGAACCTACTTTGAACTTAAAGATCGGTGATATTATTTCATTTATCAAAGATAATTATCCCGATACCAAAGTTGCAGTGTTGACCAATGCAACTCTGTTCCCTGACAAAAAAGTCAGAGATGAACTACTGAAAGCGGATCTTATTCTGCCATCTTTTGATGCAGCAACAGAATTATCATTCAAAAGGATAAACCGTGGAAACAGTTCAATTGATCTTGAAGAATATTTATCCTCTTTAATAGAATTTAGAAAAGAATTCAAAGGTACTATCTGGCTTGAAATACTTATTATTCCGGGATATAATGACAGTAAAGAAGATATTGACTTACTTAAAGATGCAGTCTTGAAAATAAAACCTGATTCAGTTCAACTCAACACTCTTGACAGACCCGGTGCAATTGATGGAATAAGAGCAGCTACCCATGAAGAATTACAAAAGATCGTTGATACCTGGAAGCTCGATAATGTTGAGATCATTGCTAAAGTCCAAAAAAGAAAAGACGCTAAATCATTCAGCAAAGATATTGAATCCACAATACTGCAGACGATATCAAGAAGACCATGTACACTGGAAGATATGGTAGATATACTCGGTTTACATGCAAATGAAATTAATAAATATCTCGATACATTAGAAGCAGAAGGAAAGATATCACATACAAGACAAGAGCGGGGTATTTTTTATCAGATTGATAAAAATTAGTGGTCAGTGACCAGTAGACAGAAAAGTCATACTGAGTTAGTGGAAGTATAAGACTTTTCGTTATAAAAATCAGGCCTAACATTTCTCCGATAAATCGGAGTAAACTAACTCAATGTGACCTGACTTCTAACCTCTGACTTCTAATTTCTAACTTTTTTACGGAGAAAAACATGAAACCCTGCAGAGAATGTTCAAAAGAAGTATCTGAATCAGCTCCGATCTGTCCGCATTGTGGAGCTCCTAAACCTGCAAAAGAAAAGTGGGATGGATACGGATGGGAATACAAAAGTAAAATGACTTTTTTTGGTATCCCGTTACTTCATATTTCATTTAAATATTCAAAGAATAGAACACCTGTTGTAGCAAAAGGGATCATAGCTATAGGTCAATTTGGAATTGGTGTCGTGAATATATCTCAGCTAGGAATAGGTTTCTTCAGCCTGGGCCAGATCACTATTGCATACTATGCTTTAGCTCAGATAGCTTTTGCAAATTCACTTATGGCTCAAGTAGGTGTATTCGTCGAATCAGGTGTCGGACAGGCAGTCTGGAAATTATCTGAACTTCTGGGTTAAATTATGCCTGCACAATTCACTGAAGCAGTCATTGAGATAATCAAAAGTATTCCTAAGGGAAAAGTTCAAACATATGGTGGGATCTCCAAACTTGCAGGAAGTCCTTTCGGTGCAAGGCAGGTTGTAAGGATTCTATCTTCTATGAGCAGGAAATATAATTTACCATGGCATCGTGTTATGAACTCCAAAGGTGAAATACAAAGAATAAATATCGACATGTACCATGAGCAGATCGCACTTCTTGAAAGCGAAGGTATTGAGTTTATTTCTGAGGGTAAAATTGATCTTGAAGAATACTTATGGGTTAAGATTTAAAACTTTCTAGCAACTCTCAGACCGTTAAATTTATTTTGAAAATGAGGATTTTCTCCTCTTCTGTTCTCAACTAAACAATTCACAGATCCACCACCCCAACTTCCTCCGCGAATGACCCTAGTAGCGCTCATATCCGGACCTGTAGGATTACTATTAGGACTGTTTTTATAATATTCCTGATCATACCAGTCCCAGCACCATTCCCATACATTTCCACTCATATCATATATTCCGATCTCATTAGGCTTTTTTGAACCAACAGGATGAGTGATGACAGCAGAGTTGGCACGATACCATGCAACTTCATCTATCTCATTACTACCACTATATTCAAAATCAGTTCTAGTACCTATAAGACCCCCGCCTTTAGCAGCAAATTCCCATTCAGCTTCAGTCGGCAATCTATAACCATTTGCAGTAAAATCGCATTGTATTGTAACTCCCTCTCCTGAATAACATTTTTCCAGACCGTCTTTCGCACTTAACCTATTGCAGAATTCCACAGCATCATACCAGCTGATCTTTTCAACAGGATTATTATTACCTTTACGATGACTGGGATTTTTTCCCATAACTGATTTCCATTCTTTCTGAGTTACTTCATACTTACCTATATAGAATTTACTGATCCTGACGTCGTGTACTGGCTTTTCATCATCCCTGTTATTATTCCCGGACTCAAAATCATGACTTTTTCTTGCTTCTGCTTTAAAATCATCAATTTCCTCATCTTCATTCTGACTATTACAACCCATTTGAAATGTTCCTTCATCAACTAAGACCATGTCCATTGAGATCTTTTTTCGTGTAGGTTTCTTTTTATGAATTTGGGTTTGGGGTTTTATAACTTCTGCTGAATCAATTACACCATTATCATCCTCAATTATTATTCCGGGTTCTTCTGTATAAAAAAATGCTATAAGAATTATTACCAAAAATCCCATTACTATAAGTGCGTGTTTCATTCTAATTTCCTCTTTTTTAAAACAGATCTTTTTATTAACAAGCAAGCTTTTTTAATTATATTGAATTGTTATCATCAATAATTATTCTATTCAATTATAAAGAATAAATTATTTTATTTCAAGTTTTATTTTTTTTATCATTACCTGATACTCATCAATACAACAGCGGTGATGATCATAAAAATCGCAACGAACTCCTTTCTTTTTAATCTTTCCTGAAAAAGAACTACTCCACCAACACTGATCAACAATATAGATCCTGAACTGTAAATGGGAAATGCAACTGTTGCTTTATAATATTCGAATGACATTATCAGAAAATATGATGCGAACATATTCGGTATTCCAACAAGGAAACCTGTAAGAATATCGTTCCTCGTGATCTTAACACCTTTCTTAAGCTCTTTTACTGTAAAAAACAAACTGATCCAGAATGCTGAAAAGAACACTGTAAATAAATAGAACGATCTATGCTCCAGCAGAGAATACTTCTCAAATATCTTATTTGAGAATTCAGCAAAACCTGCAATAAAAAATAAAAGAACTATAATATAGTTAAAACCTTTCAGATTCTTAATATCTTTGAATGAAATATTTATTAGAACGATCGCAGAGATCGCAAGAATAATACCAGCCGTCTGGATAGTGTTTGGTATCTCTTTCCATAAGAATAAAGAAATAAGCATTGGAATAAGAATACCTATTTTTCCTACTGCACCTGTTATACCAACACCGTTAATTCTAATACTCTTCTGAATATAGATAAATCCAAGAAAATAAAGAACTCCCCCTGCTAAACCTGTAATAATTGCCCAGGTGAAACTTCCTGATAATGATAATTTATCTGCTGAAACAAGACTGAATTCACTCATCATTGAACTAAGAGAGAATGATAGTTCCCCTGAAGTGCTCAATGGGCTTAATGCAAGACTGATCGAAAATGCCACAACATAATTCATAGTTGTAACTGCATAACGGTTAAAGTTCTTTGTTTCACTGAACTTTAGGATCATTGCTATCGATGCACTGCTTAATATTGCAAGAAATAGAAATATCAATCTTTTACTACACCACCGGTTAATAAGAACTGCATTGCTTTTTCAGTCTTCATTTTTAAAGGTCTTATCTGATCATTGTTAACTATCATCAAGAATCCGCTTGTAGGATTAGGAGTAGTAGGTATAAAAATAGAAAATCGTTTTATTTCCTTTTCAGGATTAAATTCGTCAGGCACTACTCCAGTATTAAAACCAATCGTCCAGATACCTTTTGACGGATATTCAACAAGAACCGGATTTAAGAAGAAAGATGTTTTTGAACTGGAAAATGAATGAATTACCTGTCTGGTAGCTCGATATACCGGTCTAAGCCCTGGTATAGACATAAAGAATGAATCAATAAGAGAAAGCAGCAGTTTACCTGCCACAGTCTTAACAAATAAACCAAGAAGAGTTATTAGGCAGAACATTACGATGAATGACATGATCTTAATTATTACTATCATTTGAGTAGTTTGCCTGAATTCTTCAGGAACAAATACAAAAAGACCATCAAGTATCCGTTCCACAAAACCGTAAAAGAAGAAAATAATATAAGCTGAAACTATCAAAGGTAACAAAGCCAGCAAACCTTGAAAAAAGAATGAGAATGTAAGTTTTATTATTTTATTCATTATATACCTTCTTGTAGTTACTCTTTAATATTGTATCATTATATCATTGAATTATCCAGTGTAAAATATAAATAATTGGAAAAAGAGCAAGAAAAACATATCTTTACAATATGAATGAAGGAATTATAACCTGAAAAAAGATAAAATAAAATGAACAATGAACAGAAACTGAAAGAATTCTGGGAAAACCGGAATAATTTTAAACCTTTGATCGCAAAAAGCAGAGCCTGGAGTTTAGATAGCTTTGCCAAAGATAAAAGACGTGTTGGTCTGATCTATAAGATCAAAGACCCGTTATTTACAGATAAACTTACTAAAATTAATGATAAACTTTCTATCTTTGATTGCTACAATCCCTTTCCCAAAGAGTATTTTCATGTTACGATAAAAATACTTGGGGCAATAAGCAATGAAGAAGATCCTTCTGATTATACTTTGAATGAAATTGATGATATTCTTCTTAACCTGAAAACAAAATTAACCTGGATCAAAAACTTTAAAGCTAACGTTAAAATGCTGAATTTATTTCCCTCAGTTTTATTTGCCCAGATAGAAGATGATGGTAATTTAGAAGAGCTCAACAGGATAATATGTGAAACAAATAATATTGTAACTTATCCAGAAAGAGACCTTGAAAATTATATCCCGCATATAGCATTAGGGAATTTCAAAAATGATAATGTTGGTGACTTTGTAAAAGCAGTAAAAAAAATTAGAAATATGAATTTCGGTAGTATAAATGTAGATCTTATAAATTTAGTAAAAGTTGATATTACAACTCCTGTACCTGAATTTGAAACTCTGGAAAAGATTAAACTCGGTGAATAAAAAGAGGGTGACAACCGATCACCCTTCATTTATTGACTTAAATTTAATTGTCAAAATACAATTACATTCCCGCTTCTTTTGCAGCCTTAGCAGCTTCTGCTTTTTCCAACGCAGCTTTCTTTGCCGCAGCTGTCTTTTCAGCGTCAGCAGCTTTCCAGTCAGCTTTCTCTTTAGCGATCTCTTCAGCAGACTTCTCAGCATCACCTTTATCAATAAAACATGATTTAGGACATTTATATTTAGCTGCAACAAGATCATCAGGTAATTCATAATTAATGACAGGAAGATCGCCTTCCATTTTAACAGCTCCTGAAGGGGTAGTATTCGGTAAAGTACATATCTTACAACCGATACATCCAACTTTACATGAATCACTTACTTCTTTACCTTTAGCTTTTGAATTACAAGCAATGTATACTTTGCTGTCTTTAGGCATAAGTTTCATAACATCTTTAGGACATGCTCTTACACAAGCTCCACAACCAACACATTTTTCATCTATGACAACAGGTAAGCCTGTTTTTTCATCCATATACATAGCTCCGAATGTACAGGCTTCTACGCATTCTCCGAAACCTAAACATCCATAATCACAAGCT
This sequence comes from Candidatus Delongbacteria bacterium, assembly GCA_016937995.1. Lineage (GTDB taxonomy): Bacteria > UBA4055 > UBA4055 > UBA4055 > UBA4055 > WTAK01. Next base: position 74,117 of record JAFGVM010000064.1, on the reverse strand, counting down.
TTATGTCCACCCGAAACAAATACAGCACTACTACATTTTTCAGGTCCGTAATATTCAAATCTGTCTTTTGCGTTTTCTTTTGTACCGTTACAAGCACAATACGCAACCATTGCTTTTCCAGCAGTTGCTTCTACTCCCATAATTGATGCTATTTGATCAATAACATCTTGTCCCCCTGGTGAACATAGAGTAATATCAGTTCCTTTAGTGACCACTGCATCAGCATAACCTGAACATCCGGGATAACCACATGCTCCACAATTAGCCTGTGGTAATATTTCAGCAATTTTCTCAACTTTGGGATCAACCTCAACATGGAATACTTTAGAGGCATAAGCGAGAACAGCTCCCAGAATAGCTCCGATCAGTCCGACCGATAAAAAAGCAGTTATTATTTGAGTTGTATCCATTTATTTATCTCCAATAAAAATCGTTTAATTTAGAATTTAGTAGTTAGAATTATTCAGAAACAAGCCACTAACCACTAATCACTCATTTACATAATACTCATTCCGCTGAATCCCAGAAAAGCCATTGCTATAAGACTTGCTGATATAAAAGTAATAGGTGTTCCCTTCATACTTTCAGGAATATCTGCAAGCTCTAATCTTTCTCTGATACCTGCCATAAGCAACAATGCTATTGTAAATCCGATTCCTGCTGTGAATCCGTTCCAGGTTGATTCAATAAAGTTATAGTGAGAGCCGTCAGCCCAGGTAGCATCTATATTAAGAATAGCCACACCCAGTACTGCACAATTTGTAGTGATCAAAGGAAGAAATACACCTAAAGACTGATATAGAGCTGGCATATTTTTCTTCATGAACATTTCTATGAATTGGACAAGAGAAGCAATAACCAGGATAAACGCTATAGTTTGCAGGTACTGAAGTTCAAACCTTACAAGTACAAAAGTCTGAATAAGATAAGTAACTACTGATGCCAGAGTCATAACAAATATTACCGCCATTCCCATTCCAAGAGCACTGTCAATTTTCTTTGATACACCAATGAATGGACAGATACCCAAAAATCTACCCAGAACGAAATTGTTTATAAATATAGACGATACAGCTATGACCACGAGATGTGAAAAATCCATTATTTACCTCCCGTATTTTTTGCTTTTCTAACTTTATTCCACTGCATGAAACCTAGGATCAATCCCATTGTCAAAAAACCTCCCGGAGGCAGTATCATCAGAATAGAACCCTTAAAACCTTCAATTCCCATTAACTGGAATAAAGGATATCCGTAAAGAGCTCCTGTTCCGGCAAACTCTCTTACAGCACTGATAAGCACAAGTGCTATTGTGAAACCTATACCCATTCCTATAGCATCAATGATCGAGTCCAGAACACTTTTCTTTGAAGCAAATGCCTCAGCTCTTCCCAGAATAATACAATTTACAACTATAAGAGGGATGAACAGACCTAGTGACTCACTCAATGAGGGAATAAAAGCCTGAAGTGTTAAATCTATCAATGTTACGAATGTTGCAATTATTACGATAAATATAGGTATTCTTATACTTCCTGGAATATACTTCTTCAGCATTGACACCAGTGTACTTGATCCTACAAGAACTGCAGTTGATGCCATTCCCATACCCAGGCCATTCTCAATTGAAGTTGTAACAGCCAAAGACGGACAAAGACCAAGAGCCAGTACAAGCACAGGATTCTCTTTGAAGAACCCTTTAGTAAAATTCTGTAATTTATTCATCTTTACCTCCTTCTGGAGTATCTTCCGTAACAGTAGTATCTTTTTCTGCTTCGGCCTTTGCTGCCGCTTCAGCCCTGGCTTTCATGATCGCTTCTCTGTCTACTGAAACTACTTTTGACTGATCAATAACGATCTGTCCCTGTACAGCTCCCATTTGCTTCTTAACTAATTCAGCATATTTGTTGATACTGTTACATACTGCCCTTGTTGTTATAGTTGCTCCGGTAATTGACTGAACTTTATCGGCAGAATTCGGATCATCTTTTTCAACAATAACATTTAAAGAGTTCTTCTCTTTGAACCACCCTTCAAAAAACGGTTTTGTATCTCCGTACTTTACAGTTTGAGCTTCAGCACCCAGTCCGGGTGTTTCAGTATGTTTCAGAACTTTAATTCCGTTTATCTTGAAGTTCATGTCGGTAGCTACCATTGTCTCGACAACTCCTGAAAATCCCTGACCTTTTGCCAGAAATACCAGAGCTTTGTACTGGTTTGAACCTGGAGTTTTGACTTTCCAGAACTTTTCCTTCATTCCGTTAATTTCAATTTGCCCTTCTTCATATATCAGTCCAGGTATCTGATCATCAGGAATTAATCCCTGAAGAACATAACCCCTTGCTTTTGTTTCATTCTCAGCCTTCAGTTTCGCTATTTCAGGCTTAGTAAAGCTGTTGTAAAAAGCTAAACTGCCTGCTGCGATTCCCGCAACAAAAAAGAGAATGGATGATAATTTTATAATGTTTCCCATTACTGCTCCTTTAGTTAGCTTTTACCGGTTTAACGCACCCGAATTTTTTAGGTACTGTGAATTTATTTATCAATGGCACTGCACAGTTCATAAGCAGTATCGAATATGATACACCTTCAGGATATCCACCCCAGATCCTTATTGCTACCGTGAAAAATGCAAGACCTATTGCAAAAATTATATTTCCTTTGTTCGATATAGGTGAGGTTACCATATCAGTAGCCATATAGAATGCTCCTAATGCAAGTCCACCTGCCAGTATATGGAATACAGGATCATATCCCAGTAACCATGTGAATACAAATACTCCGCCTATGTAGAAGAAAGGTACTCTCCAGTTCACAAGACCTAAGATCATTAAGAAAATTACTCCGATCAGTAATGCAAGGAATGAAGTTTCCCCGATACATCCTGAAACATTACCCACAAACAGATCCCAGTAAGTCGCTCCTGCATATCCTGCATCATTCGCTTTGCTAAGAATATCACAGGTGATTTGCGTAGGATCAGCTTTTAATGCTGTCTTTACGAGATTAAGTGGAGTTGCTGAAGAAATTGCATCCATTGTCTGACCTGTTTTAGCTCCAAAACTCGCTACTGGATTTGCCCAGAATTTATTTGATGTCATTTCAACCGGCCATGATGCAAGCATGAAAGCCCTTCCGATCAAAGCTGGGTTGAAGATATTGAAACCGAGACCACCGAATGCCTGTTTTGCAATTGCTATCGCAAAAAATGATCCAAGCATAACTATCCACCATGGAATATAAGCAGGAACATTGAATGCAAGAAGGATCCCGGTAAGAATAGCACTTCCGTCAGACACTGTCACAGGTACTTTTCTGAATTTCTGAATTGCAGCTTCCGTTACAACAGCTGAAACAACACTGACCAAAGTCAAAAATATCGCTCTGAAACCAAAGTAATAGTAAGACATGAATAATGCCGGCAACAATGAAAGATTTACCATATGCATTATTTTGGTCACGGATGCTTTGCTTCTTATATGGGGATTAGCCGATACAATTAACATTTTATCCATTTATTTACCTTTTTATTTTAATAGTTTTAATTAAGCTTTTCTTTTCATTTCTGCTATTTTTGCTTTTCCAACATTGAACCAGTGAACTAGATTTCTTTTTGACGGACAAACATACGCGCATGTTCCACATAACATACAGTCTAACAATCCCAGTTTCTCAGATTCTTCATATTTACCGTGCTGAATATTAAGCTGAATGTCAGTAGGCAAAAGTTTTAAAGGACAGACCGAAACACATTTACCACAGCTGATACATGCAAGTTCTGTAAATACTTTTGCATTTTCTTTACTCAGGCAAAGAATTCCCGAAGTTCCCTTATGAACAGGTGCTTCCATTTCATACATTGCAGCACCCATCATAGGTCCACCATTTACAACTTTATAAATGTCTTCCTTCAATCCACCTGCAAACTCAATAAGTTCAGAAGATGGTGTACCTATTCTAGCGAGAACATTCTTTGGATCTTTAATAGATTCACCAGTTACAGAAACAACTCTTTCATAGAAAGGTTTATTTAAGGCAACAGCTTCATATACTGCATTTGCAGTCCCTACATTTGAAACTACTACTCCAACATCCATTGGAAGACCACCGGACGGAACTTCTTTCTTGATAGCAGCATAGATCAACTGTTTTTCTCCACCCTGAGGATATTTCACTTCAAGATCAATAACTTTGATATTATCTATTGACGAAGTTTTATCAGTCATGATCTTTATTGAATCAGGCTTGTTTTTTTCAATACCGATGATACCGTTCGATGCATTTACGGTTTTCATCATCAACTTAAGACCTTCTATGATAGTTTCCGGACTTTCCTGCATTAATCTGTCATCAGCCGTAAGATATGGTTCACATTCAACACCATTAAGAATGATATAATCGATTTTCTTGTCAGCCGGTGGTGAAAGCTTAACGTGGGTAGGAAATCTGGCACCACCCATTCCTGCGATACCGCAAGCAGCTATTTTTTTCTTTATCTCGTCAGCAGTGAAGTTATCATAATCAACTTTAATCCCTACACCTTCGAACATTTCATCTTTTTCATCACTTTCAATGATGACCGCATCACTTTTATTGCCACCTGCATCTGTTATCTTTGCAATGGCTTTTACTTTTCCTGAGATAGAAGCATGAACAGGAATTGATACAAATCCACCTGCCTCACTCAATGGCTGACCTACTTTTACTTCATCCCCAATTGCTACGATAGCTTTTGAAGGAGCACCGATATGTTGGTGCAGATGAATTGCCACGGTCTTTGGTAGTGGCATCTTTTCAATTGACTTCTTCTCTGAGAATTCTTTCCCGTCAGGAGGGTGATATCCACCTTTAAAAGTGTATTTCATCGACATTCTCCAATTTATATTATTTCATAAGTATAGTTTCACCTATCTCATCTATATTCAATTATATAGATATTGTAATTTATGGTCGAAAAATAATGACCGTTTATCTTTTAGTCAAATTATTATTTTATAAATATATCTTTTAAATTGTTAAAATTTTAAGTGTAATCTTCCACTAAATTCTTTATAATTCAATTGTATCTTGAGAAATGAAGTAATTTATCTGAGAGGTTTAAATGAAAACTGCAATATATCCGGGAACGTTCGATCCTATCACTAACGGTCACTTGGACCTGATCGAAAGAGCATCCAGAATGTTCGGTAAACTTGTTGTACTTGTTGGTGAAAATTCGCATAAAAAACCTTTATTTGACGTGGATGAAAGGATCGAAATGATAACTGAATCAGTAAAACATCTTTCCAATGTCACCGTGGATTCAAATTCGGAACTTACTGTTGAATATGCAAAAAAACATGATATCAATATATTAGTCAGAGGTGTAAGAGCTTTTGCGGATTTTGAATACGAACTTCAAATGGCGATCATGAACAGAAGGCTCGATGAAAAGATAGAAACTGTTTTCCTGATGCCAAAGAACGAATATTCTTTCATCAATTCATCCATCATAAAAGGAATTGCGAACTTTAATGCTGACATTAAGAACTTTGTCCCACATATCGTAGTTGAAAGATTAAAAAAGAAATTCATTAAATAGCCTGTATATAGATGAGTTATAAAAAAAATATATCTTTCGATTTTATCACAAAGATAATAAATATCTTTCTGGCTTTTTTCACGAGTGTGATAATAGCAAAAAGTCTTGGACCGAAAGAACTTGGATATGCAAAATTTTTAATCCTGACATTATCAGCCTTTGCTCAATTCGGTCATATCGGAATAATTGATGCCACTTCTTATTTTCAGAGAAAATCAAAACACTCTCTTGAACAGATCTTCAAAGTTAACTTTACATTTCTTTTTATCATTTCATTCTTAATATCCGGTACTCTTGTAATATTAAAATATTTCGGTATAATTTTTAATGACTATAGTTTTCTAATAATCACTTTAGCTTCCATTGCTCTAATATTTTTTACTTTCCTAAATAATCTCCTATATGCTACGTTCGTAAGTAAAGAGAAAATTATTCAAGTGAACAAGATCACATTGTATTCTTCATTCTTAATCATTTTTATATACATCGTTTTGTGGCTTACTGGAAATCTTAATGTAACAACTTACCTAATAGTATTCTCTCTTAAAAGTGTCATCAGCTGTATAATGATGAAAAAAAGTATCAATATTAAATTCAAATTCCTGTTCGATCTCAGGATAATTCTGGAAGAGATCAGCTATGGAATAGTCGTATATTTCGGTGCACTCTTTATCTATCTGAACTACAGAATGGACCAGTGGCTTATAAAATTCTATATCGACGATACCTCTCTCGGTCTATACTCAGTCGGTGTTGGAATTGCTGAAATGATACTGTTGGTACCAATGAGCGTAATAAATCCATTGAGAGCCAGACTGTATAATCTTGACGTTAATAGTTCTGAATACAGAATGTTAACAGCAAAAACTTTGAAATTTTCGCTTTATATTACGTTATTGATAAGTATTCCGGTATATTTTGGAGTAAATTTAATTTCTTCTGAAATTCTTTACGGTGCAAAATATCAGGATTCAGTTGAAGTTGTTAAAATACTTCTGATCGGTATTCTTTTTCTTACATTTGGAAAAGTAGGAAGTCATTATTTTGTTATCAAGGGAAAACCGTTCATTCATCTTGCAACAGCTTTTCTTGTACTGTCGGTCAATTTTGTGCTGAATATATATCTTATCCCTGTATTGGGTATCAATGGTGCTGCATGGGCTTCTACTGCTTCATACTCAATATTTGGATTGTCTTATATACTGATGTATGTTATTAAAGAAAAATTCACAGTAAGATCGATATTTGTTATTGAACGAAAAGAAATTTCAGATCTGTGGTATCAGTTCTCAAAAAAATTATAATCAAAAAAAGAAAAAGGATAGCAACAGCTATCCTTTTTTTATTTCAACAAAATCATTAAAAGTTCTTAACAGGTTTCTTGGGTTTCATCGGTTTAGCAGGTTTTTTCTTATCTGTTGGTAAGCCATCTGTGTTAATTTTAATCCAAACTTTTTCTTTGTTTGTTCTGTAGTATATATCTCCGTTCGGATAAGTTGCGTAAGTAACAAGAACATTATCAGCTGTTGTAGCCGAAATATTCTCTAATCTTCCGGCAGGAAGACCATTCTTCTCTATAACACCCCATTTTTCCTGAGTACTGATCCTAGAATAAATGTCATCTTTGTATGAAAGTGCGTAAAGAACTGCAACCCCGTTGATATAAGTTACAGTAAGCTCTTTGAAGCGGGTTCCCTTAGGAACTCCATCCATACTCACTTTATCCCATTTTTGATCAGCACTGCCTCTTGAATAAACACTTCCATCAGTGAATGTAGCATAGATCACAGTTTCTTTTTTGGGACTATCGTACATAGTGGTGATACATTTCAATCTTTGAGCATAACTGCTGACAATTGCTAAAACGACAGCAAGAATAATGATTTTCTTCATAGATGTTCTCCATGTTTTTTTTATTTTAACGGTTTCTTGTTTTTTGGAACAAATCAAATTACATTAAGGTTATAAAAATGTCAACAGGAAAACTTAATTCGTTAAAACATGAAAATAATTCTGTCAATAATATTTATTTCCCTGATATCTCAACTTTACTCTGAGGCTTATTTATCAGGTATTTTCAGGGATAAAATGATACTTCAAAGAGATAAGGATATCAAAGTTTGGGGATATGGTGATCAGGGTGATGAGGTAATTGTCAGGATTTGTGATCAGGAAAAAAGTACAATAGTCGATGATAATGATAGATGGAGTGTTGTATTTCAACCCTTAAAAATTTCCAAAGTACCGGTATTATTTGAACTTGAATCAGAAGGTATTATCTTAAATCTGGAAGATGTACTGATTGGTGATGTCTGGTTCTGCTCAGGGCAATCAAATATGGTACTATCCACAAGTTTTGCAACAAATGGTCAGGACGTGATCAGCAGATCCGAGAACCCCTGTATTAGATTGTTCACTGTAACTCAATCCTATGAACTTCAGTTAAATGATGAACCTGAGATCTTGGATACCTGGGAGTATTGCTCTCCTGTAAATGTTAAGGATTTTTCAGCAACAGCTTATTTCTTCGGAAAAGAACTGAATGAAAATTTAGACATACCCATTGGATTGATAAATTCCTCCTACGGAAGTTCAATGATCGAATCATGGACATCTATGGAAGGAAACATAAAAGTTGAAGGTGGAAAACAATATATTGAGGATGTTTACAATCATCAATATTCTGATCTTGAGGAAAGACATTACCCTTCTGCTATTTTTAATACTATGATCTTTCCTTTTACTGAGTTTGCTATAAAAGGATTCATATGGTATCAGGGTGAAAGAAATACCAGAACTGATGGAGCTTGCTATAAATACCGGTTTCAACTTCCCGTTTTGATAAATGACTGGAGAAGTAATTGGAATGAAGAGACTTTACCATTTTATTTTGTTCAATTACCGAACTACAAAATTGATTACAACTGGGCTTTGATGAGAGAATCAATGAAATTTGCAGCTGAAAATACTGTAAATACAGGAATTGCCATAACGATAGATATCGGTGAATCTGACAATATCCATCCTGCAAATAAGCAGGAAGTTGGGAGGAGATTATCTTTATTGGCATTAAAAAATACTTACAGCAAAAAAATAATTGATTCGGGGCCAGTATACAGGGATCATACCGTAAAAAATGAACAAATCACTGTAGATCTTGTAAATACATATGACGGCTTAAAATTTATCGGTGACGATATCACAGGATTTGAAATAGCTTCAGTTAACAGGATATTCTATGATGCTGAAGCTTATTTAGAAGGGGGAAATATTATCTTAAGTTCCGAATATGTTAATAACCCTGTTGCAGTAAGGTATGGATGGAGTTCAGATCCAAAATGCAATGTCTATAATTCTGAAGATCTTCCGTTGAGCCCTTTCAGAACTGATGACTGGCCGTTAAAAAACAGTGGATATTAACGATCTGTTCAGCTATATTTTAAAGTGTATAACAATACTAATATTTCAGGAAATGATTTATGATATTCAAATTGATCTCAAAATGCTTAGAAATAAGAAACAATTTAAGACTGTTCTACTATAAAAAACTTTTACGGATACCTGAGGGAAATAAGATAAGGATCTATGGACCTATTGACCTGGTAGCTCCTGAAAAGATCAGTATTGGAGATAATGTAGCTATAAATCATAGATCGTATCTGAACGGTTCAGGTGGAATTACGATCTCTAATGATGTTGTTATTTCTGCTCATGTAAAGATAATTTCCACCGGACTCGATACTGACAGCTGGAATGAAAGAAAAGACGGTAGTATGGTAGACCATATAGACAAACCTGTTTTCATTGGTGAAAAATGCTGGATAGGTGCAGGAGCAACGATCCTGGCAGGAGTGAATATTACTGGAAAAGGAATAATAGTTGCTGCTAACTCCGTGGTGAACAAGGATTTCACAGAGAATAACGTGATCATAGGCGGAACACCGGCGAAAATCATAAAAGAAATATAAGAATAGATAAATTTGAAAAACGATTTTTTATTAATATTCAATATCAGTGACAGCAAAATACAACTGACCGAAAAAAAGATCAATGGATTTGTAAACAGAATTTCAAGCTCAGAGATCTTGATAACAAATTTAAAGAACGAACTCGATAATGCTACCGATATGTCAAAATTCAGAGGAGTAAAAATTGAATTCACTGAACGGTCTTTAAGTATATACACCGATCATTTTTCTTCAATACCTGTATTCTACACAAATACCGGTTCTCAGGTAATATTTTCAAATAACTATAAATATGTTGCTTCAAATGTAATTATCCCAACTGAAGACAAAATAGGATTTTGGGAGCTTTTTATTTTTGAAAACACTCTACTTGACAGAACTTTGCTTCAAGAGGTTAAATATTTACAAGCCTGTTCTTTATTACACATAGAAAATAATTCTGTAAAAGAATCTAGATACTTCAATTATGACTATGAAAAAATATCCGGAGTCTCAGCGAACAATTATGATGAAATGATCGATACTATCAGATCATATTTTAAGGAGTTGGAATATAAGGAATATCTTTTCCCTGTAAGCGGAGGATTTGACAGCCGTTTGTTCCTTTCATTGTTCGATAAAGAAAAATATATAAACGAGTTCGTAACTTATGGTTTTAATAAAAATATCATCGAAAATGCAGCTGCAAAAAAAGTGATAGATCTGCTAGGATATGACAGGAAAAAACATATTTTTCATAAATTGACCGAAGATAAATACATGAAAGATATTGTTGAATTATCCGAAATTTCCGGTGGTTTTATTGGAGTTCAAAATAGTCATTTATTTAGTTACTTATCGGATGTAGATCCTAAAGGTTCAAATTTGATTTCGGGTGTTTTGGCCGACGGTATATTCGGCTATGCATGCGACCCTGAACTAAACAATGAATTTACAAAGTCAAGTTACTATAAAACCATAATTAATGCTTCAGGTAAATACCGGATCCCTCAGAAAATTACTGATGAGATCATTTCTGATCTAGAAAAATTATTTACTGACTGGAAACTGAACAGAACTATATCAAGCTTCAATGAATATGTCTATATAAGGGAAAGAAACTCCAAGTTCATGTTCGGTCTGGTAAATGTCTGGCGAAGATATACAAATGTTATCATTCCACCTTTAGATCACAGGATCGAGAATCTTTTCATGTCCTTACCTGACAGTAGCAGAAAATATAAAGCTATCGTTAACCGATTGTTAAATAGAATTGATCCCAAACTGCTAAATATTAATAATGTCTCATCTATTTTTAGAAATAAAGAGATAGGACTGAGCAACAAATGTCAGGATCTGGAGTATAGAATTATCCGAAAGTTGAATAGTATAATTCAGGGAAAAATAAAACTGCCTGTCAATTTTCCCAACCGCTTTGATACAGAAACTCATGATTATTACTATCTGAAATATCACCGGGATATAATAAAAAATGATGTGATCGAATTTAAAGATAAGAACCCCGGTTTTATCCCTGATGACATATTAGAGAACATCGAAGGAATGAGAGCATATCAACTTTATTCAAATATTCACGTACTTAACGAAAACATATTGGAACGAACTTAAATCAAATTTATACGTATAACAAAGTCATTATTAATACTAAAGGACAATAGGATATAGCAATGAGCAATGAAGAACAGAAAGACATGATGGATGAATTTAACATTTATAATCTTATCCGTAATCTTTGGAAAGACAGATATCAGGTTATACTAATAACAATGATCTTCGCAATTGGAAGTATTATTTATTCACTGGTAGTTGATCATATTTATGAAGTGAATGCAATCATTAAACCCGCAGAAGCATCTGAGGAAACATCATTGGAATCCAGTACTAATTTGATGGGATTTTCACTTGGTGGCTATACAAGTACACCTGTGATAAATCAGATCTTACTAACATTAAAATCCAATACTTTCCTTGAAATATTTTATAAGAAATACGAAAAAGAAGAACGGTTGTTTGGAGATATTTTATCTAAAATTGATAAAATCGAGCCTGATAAAAAATTAAAAGAACAGATGAAACATGATACTGCAATTAAAATTCTTGAAAAAGTAATTAAATACGCAGTGAATACTGATCATAATACTATAGGTCTGTCTGTTAAATTGAAGGATAAATATTTTGCTTATGAGCTTATGAATGAAATTTTAATTACCCTTAGAGACTATATAAGAAATCAAAATGTTGAAAATCTGCAGGCTGATATTGAGTTTTATGAGGATCTAATAAATAAAACTAAGGATTCAAGAGTTATACAAATGCTTGAAAAGAAACTGTCAACCAAGATCGAAGATAAGTTCGTTTTATCCTCAAATGTTTTTACAGTAGTCAATAAACCTTACATACCTTCAAAAAGAATATATCCAAAAAGATCTTTCATGGTCATAATGACTACGTTTTTAGGTGGATTGTTTTCAGTCCTGATCGTTTCATTGAAACCGGGATTTAAGAAGATCTTTGCGGCAATTAAAGAGTAAAGTAGATGCCTGATTCATTTTATTATATTTTATTTTCTGTTATTTTTCTCTCAATTTTTCTGGCATGGGTAAAATCAGAGACTTTAGCAAATCCAACCACAATTTATGTGATTTGGTGGGGTGGATTTATTTTTCTATCTACTTTCAATTTGATAGGAATGAGGCTACCAAGTATGTATGCATATCAATTGATTATTTTATCTCTGATAATGTTTTCTGTAGGAAGCATAACATTTTTAAGTAATAAGAAGTTATTATTGAAAAAAGTTAAAAAGCTTGACTTCAATATAAATAATTCAATTAAATTAAAATTATTTTTTTATTTCCAATTTTTCATTACTATCATTCTAATTTTAATGATCCAGAAAACAATAGGTATGTTAAGAAATCTTAATCCTGGTACTTTTAGAGGTATGGTATATTCTTCTGAAGGACTATATGGAAATTATCTGCTATATTTTGCGTATTTTGTAAAACCAAGCCTTTATGCATGTTCGTTCATTTCAATTGCAGGAGTTTTGTTGGAGAAGTTACCAAAGAGATTTCTATTCATATCTTTTTTGAACCTAATTTTATACAGTATATCTACAATTGGAAGGTTTCCTATTTTCTTAATTGTTATAAATCTTTTTTTAGGTTTTTATTTTCTTATTGATAAAAAGAAAATTAAGCTCAGATATATTGCTAGTGTTTTATTGCTAATTACATTTATAATTTCTATGAGCACATTCAGAACCTCAAATCAATCTCTTGATCCATTTTCAATAATTAAGAATTATTTCGTTTGGTACTTTGCAGGTCCATTCACTGCTTTTGACTACTTTTTGAATAATTATAAAGTGGGAATTGATTATGATTATTCATACTTTCGAGGTTTTATAGCCGGAATAGATTGGATCCTAGATATCATTTTTAAGAAAATATCCATACCTTTTGCGAATATCAATAACTCATTTCATGAAATTACTGCAACATACAGAAGCCTTGGCGGTTCTGCAATAAATCACAACTCACATTATACGATGCTGTATACATTCTATAGAGATGCAGGAATTTTTGGGATAGCACTATATTCCTACATTATAGGAGTAATTAATTCTCTTACTTTTAATACATTCCGTAAAAATTATTCTATCGTAAGTTTTTCACTTTTACTATTAGTATTTTTCGTTAGTATCATGGGATTACTTAAATGGGAATTCAGGTATATTTGGAGTGTAGGTTCAGTTTTTATCATTATATTTATTTCTCAGAAATTTGTAATAAGAAAAAAAGCTATCCAGAATGAATTCTAAAAACACTCCTCAAATATCTGTCATAATGTCTGTATATAACAGCGAGTTATACTTAAAAGAATCTGTTGACAGCATTTTAAACCAATCGTTTTCTGATTTTGAATTTATAATTACAGATGATTGTTCTTCTGATACTTCGTTAATAATTCTAGAAGATTATGCGAAGCAAGATGATAGAATAGTATTGCTAAAAAACCTAGAAAATATTGGTCTTACAAAAAATTTGAATAAAATGCTTGATATTGTAAAGGGAAAATATATAGCAAGAATGGACTCAGACGACATTTCTAAACCTGAACGATTTCTTAAACAGTACTCATTCATGGAGGATAATTCTGATGTGGGAGTTTTAGGTACGAATATTCAATTTTTTGGCAAATATAATGAACTCACAGAACTTCCATTGTCGCATGATGAGATAAAGGTTGAATTGTTATTTAGAGATGTGATCATGCACCCAACGGTGTTTATGAGAAAATCAGTACTTGATGAGCATAAATTCCGTTATAACGAAGAATTTCAAATCAGTCAGGACTATGAGCTTTGGTCTAGAATGGTTAAATATACAAAATTTGCGAATCTCACTGAACCTTTATTAAAATACCGTTTCTTAAGTTCAAATATTACAAATTCGACTACTAAAGATTATAGAAAAACTTTCTTGAAGAGGATCTTCTTGGCTCAGTTGGAAGTTCTTGGTTTAAAACCTGATGAATCAGAAATCACAACTCATATAAATTTATCAACCAATAAAATTCTTGATAAATTTGAGGATCTTAAACTGATACTTGCTTGGATAAATAACCTGATCAAAGCAAATGATGATAATAAAATATATCAGCACAACATTTTTAAAAATATAATATCAAAATACTGGTTCTCAGTTTGTACTAATTCAACAAAATTCGGATTGAAAACAAAAGATATTTATTCAGAATTCATTTATTCACAAAAATTTAACCCGGGGTTTGTATTGAAATTAAAATTCTTATTAAAATGTTCGATCAAATATGACAGAAAATAAAAATAATATCGGTTTATTGCTCAGAGATTTTAATGTGATCGGTGGGATCGAAAGGGTTGCAACGACATTATCAAATGAGCTTTCAAAGCATTATAATGTTTTTGTCATTGTATACTCAAATAAGAACAGGTTATTTGATTTTTCAGGTAAACTTTTAATATTAGATCAAAATGCTCAATCCAATAAAATAATACACAGATTTACCAGAAGTTTTAAGAAATTTTTCATGTTAAGAAATTTTGTTAAAAAATATAATCTCGGATCAATAATTTCTTTTGGTGAACACCCTAACATTTTAAACATTCTATCTAGATCAACTAATAACTCCATACTTACAATTCATAGCTACAAGTCGAAAGAGGAATCTGAAAGGAGGGATTTCAGAGGCGTTGTTAACAAAGTCTTGATACGGTTTTTATATAACAAAAGTGATAAAATTATTACTGTATCCAGATCATTAAAAAAAGACCTTGTATCTAATTTTAATCTTCAGGAAAGAAAGATCGTCCCGATATACAACCCGTTTAATACTGATGACATTATCAAACGGTCTTCAGAACCACTCTCGACAGAATTCCAAAAAAAATCTAATGCCAAAAGATTAATTACAATCGGAAGGATTTGTCATACAAAAGCTTTTTGGCATTTAATCAGATCATTTTCAGAGGTAAAAAAGGAATTTGCAGACATAGAACTCGTAATAATCGGTGAAGCCTTTTTAGATGTTGAGATCAAAATAAAAGATCAGTTACTAACCCTAATAAATGAGTTAAACCTGGAAGACTGTATCAGATTCATTGATTATACTGAAAATCCATATAATCTTCTAAAAAGTGCTGACATATTTGTTTCAAGTTCAATACTTGAAGGTTTTGGAAATGTTATAGTTGAATCAATGATCTGTTGTTTGCCTGTGATATTCCCTGATTGTAAAGCTGGTCCTAGAGAGATATTAGCTCCAGGCTCCCGGGATGTTAACTTGAAAGATAAAATTGAATTTGCTGAATTTGGTATATTAACGCCAGTTTGCGATGGAAAATTCAGAAATGCTTATGAACCATTAACGAATGAAGAGAAATTTCTTTTAGATGCAATAAAAGTTTTGCTCAATGATAAAAATATGAGTAAAGATTACTCAGATAAAGGTAAGGCCAGAGCATTTGATTTTGATTCCAAAAGAATTATCAATGAATATTTAGAAATTATAAATGAGAACTAAATGATCAACGATATATATATCACTGTCATAATACCGGCATTTAACGTTGGTAACTTCGTATCAAAAACATTGGACAGTTTAAAAAATCAGACTTTCCAAAATTTTGAAATAATAGTTGTAAACGATGGTTCAACTGATAGTACTTTGGATGTGATCAACTCTTATAAGGACATTTTCTCAAATTATCGTGTGATCGACCAAGAAAATAAAGGGGTAAGTAAAAGTAGAAATATCGGGATTGAACTTTCGATCGGTAAATATATTTGTTTCATTGACGGTGATGATCATGTGGAAAATAATTACCTTGAATTAATGTATAATAAAATCATTGAAAATGGTTCAGATATGGTCTATTGTGGTTATACTGAAGTCTTGACTGACGGATCTGTTTTCAGAACATACCTGGATAGATATAAATACACAGAAGGTGTTTTATCCGGAAAAGATGTTTTATTGAAATACCTTAAATCTGAAACATATATGTACATTTGGAGCATTTTATTCGATAAAAAGTTATTAGAAAATAATAAGATCAGATTTTATGAAAATATCAGCTATGGTGAGGATCAGATATTTAACTACGAATCACTTGCCAAAGCAAATAGAGTTAGCTGTGTTAATAAAGAGCTTCTAATTTATCTCAGACATGATCAGGGAACAATGCAGAATCTGAAAAATCTAAAATATCTTACAATATTGAAATCACTCTACCATCTGGAAAAAAAATTCATAGACCAAAAAGAGGATTCGAAGATCATAAATGCTGTTAAGTATGACAAAATTGTCAGAACTACTGTTATGATACTTACAAATTGGGCCGTATTGAAAGAAGAAAAAAAATATTTCAGTTTAAGAAAAAGGAAGATAATAAAATATTTCCTTAGAAGAGCATTTTATATGAATCCATTTAAAAATTATAAACTTATGATTAAATCAATTATGCTTTTATATTTCGACAATATATACTTCAATATCTACAAGAACAAAAAATCAAGATTATTTTAGGGAATTGTATAGATCAAATGAGAATAACTTTAATAATATCAAAAATGAGTAACTCTGGGGGAACTGAAAGAGTAATGTCCATCCTATCATCTGAATTGGTGAAGCGTGATCATAAAGTTACTATATTAACAGTCAGTGATACTTCTAAAAATAGTTTTTATCCGTTGGATCCCCAAATCAAATTGATCAAAACTGACATACTCGGCAAGATCAAAAATCCTGTCTTAAAATCATTATATTTTCCAGTAACACTATATAAGATTAGGAAAGCGATTCTAAGAACAAAACCCGACCTAATTATTTCATTTGCAGATATATTGAATATTTTAACCATAATCTCTCTATTCAAAACTAAAATTCCAGTAATTGCAACTGAGCATTTTGCACTTTGCTTTAAAAAAATCGGCAATATATGGGAATTTCTGAGAATAAAAACATATAAACTTACAAAAGCAATCACTGTTATTACTCCTGAGGATAAGATTTTTTTTTCATCAGTATTGAGCAATAAAATACATGTTGTATACAACCCTATTATGAATTCCAGCTTATTTAAAACAAATTATAGCGATTTAAAATACGAATTGATAAGCGTAGGTAGATTGATAAAAGACAAAGGTTTTGATATCCTTGTACATGCTTTTTCTAAAGTAGAAAAAGAGTTCCCGAAATTAAAATTGAATATTTATGGTTCAGGCCCAGAGTTAAGTAATTTAAATAATTTAATTAACAACCTAGGTCTTGAACAAAAAATAATCATTCATGATCCAGTTGACAATATAGTAGAAAAGATGGTCCAATCAGACATATTCGTTTTGTCGTCAAAATCCGAATCTTTCGGAATGGTTATAGCTGAAGCTATGTCTGCAGGCTTACCTGTTATTTCAACAGATTGTCCGAATGGGCCTAGAAATATAATTGAAAATAATGTTAACGGTATTCTTATTCAAAATGAAAATATCGAGGAACTTAGCGAAAAAATAAGACTTTTACTTACAGATAGTGAATTAAGAAGAAATTTGGGTAATAATGCTATAAAAATATCTGACACTCTTTCTGTAGATAAATATATGGATAAATGGAATGAAATGATAAAATTATAATATGAAAAAAATAAAAATAGTATATATCGTATCAACTCTTAAAAATTGTGGACCAGTCCAAGTTCTATTGAGCATTGTTAAAAACCTTGATAAAAAACTATTTGATGTTTTTATAATTACATTGTCAAAAGAACCACAACATTCACTTATTGATGAATTCGTAAAAGAAGGATCGGATGTTAGTCAGGTTAAACTATCAAGACTAAAAGGTATCTTTTTTTTGAAAAGAAATACTTCAAAAATAATCAACAATATCAATCCTGACTTAATACACTCTCATGGTATTCGAAGTGATTATTTGTGTTCGATATTCTCAAAAAAATATAGCACAGTTTCTACAATTCATAATTTTCCAAATAAAGATTACCTATTAAGATACGGTAAATTCTTAGGAAATATTATGCTGTATTTTCACATGAAGATTTTGAAAAAGATAAGCCAACCTGTATCAATCTCAAAAAGTATTTCCAAGCATTTAAAAAATCGATACTCTCTCAATACTTCTGTTGTTTATAATGGCATAGATTCAAAAAAATTCTTTTCTATTCCTTTATCTGCAAAATTAAAATTAAGAGATAAGCTTAAAATACCTGCTGATCGAGTTGTTTTTTTATCTGTAGGCCATTTAACACAACTAAAAGATCCTATCACAACAATTAAAGCTTTTATGATTTCAGAAGTTGAAAAGTCATTACTAATTTTTGTGGGAGACGGAGAATTATTAGAAGAATGTAAGACTTTATCTAATAGTTCTGATAATATTAAATTTGTTGGAAGACAAACTAATGTCGAAGATTACTATCAAGCTTCTGATGTCTTTATAAGTTCATCTTTAACTGAAGGATTTGGATTAGTTGTGACCGAAGCTATTTCTTGTGGATTATTCTGTATACTTTCAGATATCCCAGCATTTGAAGAAATTCTTACCTATTTTAACAAAAGTGATGTTGGTGTTTTGTTTAAGAATAATGATTCTGTTGCACTATCCAACAAACTCAAACAAGCTATAGAATTGCTGCATAATAAAACAGATTGTTCACAAATTATTAAAGTACACTTTTCTTCTCAAGCTATGTCAGATAAATATTCAGAATTATACCAATCCATGATTAACGATAAAGTACATATTACTTAATGAAATTGTTTTATAATTCAGTCTCATTTTCCTCTTTACTATTTCATTAAAATACTATATTTTTCATACTGTAGCTAAAAATTAAAGATAAGACCTGTTAATGAATATCAAAGTTTTACTACCTGTTTCCCTCAGTGATGAGCTAAAGTATTTCAAATTGGCTCTGAACAGTATTCTATCTCAATCATATTCTGATTTTGATCTTATACTTTGTATAGATGGTAAAACTAATGAAGATATTGACCTGTACATTAATTCTCTGAACGATCGCAGGATCACCATCATGAGAAATGAAGAAAATATCGGTCTTGCTGCAACCTTGAACAAAGCATTAAAAAAATATCCTGCTGATATTTATTTCAGAATGGACGCTGATGACATTTCTCACCGTAAAAGATTCGAGAGAACTCTGGAAGAATTTAAAGTCGATGAAGATCTTATGTTAATCGGTACAGAATGTATTGAGATTAATAAGGACGGAGCAGAGATATTCTATAAAAATATGCCTTACCAGGTAGACATAAAAAAATGGGCATTTACAAGAAATCCTTTCATTCACCCATCTGTAGCTTTCAGAAGAGAGTTCTTTGATGTTGTCGGATATTATAACGAGAATTACAGAAAAAGTCAGGATTATGATCTCTGGTCTAGAGCAGTCGTTAAAAATGTTAAAATGAATAACATTCATGAACCGTTGATATATTTCAGGGTTACAGATAAGTTCTGGAAGAACAGAACTCTATTCAGCAACGTTAAAAATGAAATGAGAGTTTCTTTTTTTCTGGTAAAAAAACTTCACGGTTATTTTCAGATACCTAAAATATTGGCAAAAACATTCCTCAGATTTATGCCGGTATGGGTAAATAAATTATTCTATAAGTACGGAAGATAGTTCATACCTGCTATTAGTATCCAAAGAATTCCTCAATACTCTTTATCTTATTCACTTCTTTAAGCTTCTTCTCTGATATTTTCATCCTTCGGGACCAGTAATTATCTTGTGTGATCCTGTATAGTTCTTTTTCGATCCTTAAAACGAACGGATATTCTCTCATCTTTAAAGCATATTTCTTTGCTTTTTTGAGAAGATCAATATCTTTATGATGAAGTCCTAAAGCATAGCAGCATTTACCTTGAAGACTGAAATTAACATTCAGTTTTTCAAGTTTTGACAATCTGTCTCTTACTTTTACAGCTTCTGTCTTAATTCCACTCATCAATCCAAGTATTTTGATCGTAGTTTCATTTGCAAACAGATTTCCCGCCCTTTGAGTATATTTTCTCCATTTCATCAAGTCTCTTCTGATCTTTTTCATTTCACTGATATCATTATCAGCAAATGCCTGCTGGGTCATTAATCTTGACATCTCCCAGTAACATTTTGCAGATCCGAATTTAGCTATCTCCAGAGCATATTTTTTGGCTGTTTTGAGATCATTCTCCTTTTTACCACCATATAGATATTTGATGGTATATGAACCGGATAGGATATCTGTGATCTTTCCCTGAATAACTTCATCTGATAACTTAATCGAAAGAGCATAAGCTCCTGATGCAGAAGTTTGAAAAGCAATCCTAGATTTTGTATAAAGTACCTCAACAGGATGATCGATATTTAGTCCATAATACAAGCCTTCAAGATAAGTTCTTTCCGCCTTCTTCACATAACCACTGGTCATATAGTAACTTGCAAGATTGGTCGTCATCAAAGGCAGATCAGCTTCTATTTGGAGGTCTGTCATTGCCTTAACAGCTTTAATGGAATACTTT
Source organism: Candidatus Delongbacteria bacterium (assembly GCA_016937995.1). Classification (GTDB taxonomy): domain Bacteria; phylum UBA4055; class UBA4055; order UBA4055; family UBA4055; genus WTAK01. Next base: position 53,486 of record JAFGVM010000064.1, on the reverse strand, counting down.
AAAGATCTCTTAATATATTCTTTATCAAAATTTTCATAGGCCAAATTCAGATAAAGGATCGAATAATCATTGTATATCGAGAAAGAATCACTAAGATCCACATCTTTTTTATTATAACTTGTAATTTCATCAAGACATTTTTTTGATTCAGTCATATCGTCCCTGTGAATAGCTATGCTGTTCTTTATGAACAAGTAAGATACTTTTAAATAAACAGGCATAGATGATTCGAGTCTCTGCAATTCCTTTATACCTTCTTTTTCCATGTCCACATTCCCTGTGATAAAGAATGCATAACCCACAAAATCTATATAGAACTCTACCCTTTCATTGCCTTCGAATTTATTTTTCAGATCGTAAAATATCTTCACAGCTTCGTTTTGCGGTATTACATAAGCACAGGTCTTTACTTTTGTCCAAAGATAATGTTTATCTTCACCTTTCAATTCCAGATATTTTTTCAGAAGTTCCTCGGGTGCTTTGAACTGTATCTCAAAAACTAATCTTGCAATATAGAGAAGTAATTTTTCATTATTTCTCCAATCAGTTATCTTGAAGGCTATTTCTTCGAGTATTGTTGTTAGTTTTGCACCAATAACAAATTGAGAAGATCTTGAAAACAACTCAATAAAATCATAAGCCTTTGAATATAAGTTATTCTTTTTAATGAACTCAAAAGATCTTTGAACGATACTTCTTAAAGTACCATGATCTTTTGTTCTTTTAAATTCTTCAACAAGTTTAAGAGCTAAAGGTAGAGCTCTATTATCATTTGCAGAAAAGTACATTGTCACTGCTTTATATAATTTTTTCAGATCTTTAGTCTTTGAGTCAACAATAGCTTCTGCTATTTTTATCCTGAAAAAATCGATCTTCTTTTTTAAAAGTCTTTCATAGATAATTTCTCTTATAATTGTGTTCGAGAACTCCATCTCATCACGGGAAAGAGATCTTCTTACTAATCCTTCGTTCTCCGCCTTTGAAACAATGTCTCTAAATATTTTATCCTTCAGATTTATTACTTCTCTAACCACACCATGATCAAAAATATCACCATAAACAGAGCCCCCATCAATGAATTCCGGTCCTTTATCAGGAATTTCATTTAATTTCATCAAGATTATTTCCTGAAGTGAATAGGGAACTTTTCCTGAATTTTCAATATCTTTTGTTATATAAGGCAGTATTTTAGTAATGAATAAAGGATTTCCCTGAGTTGATCTGTGCAGCATTTTACTGGTCTTCAATGTTATATTAATTCCTGATATCATCTTCGTTATATGCTGAATATCTTTCGGGTCGAACGGCTGCAGATCAATTATCAAAGATTCATAGTAAGACAAAGGTGTGATCTTAACTTTTTCCCTTCCTATCGTTGTAGCTATGAAATTAACGAACGGGTTACCTTCGTTGATCATTCTGTGAAACATAAATAAACTGCTGTCATCGGCAAAATGCAGGTCATCTATATAAATTAGAGTTGGTTGCTTTATAGCTTTGAATTTTTTGAATATTTCAGCTGCTCCCGAATTTTTATCACAGAAATTATCGAATAAGGAGAAAGCTGATTCATTTCCGAAAACACCTTTTAATCTTATAAGAAACTTATAACCCAAAGATTGAATTATATGTTCTGCAAGTACTGTTTTTCCAATTCCTGAAGGACCGTTCAAAAGTACAAAAGCTCTTCTGTCACCTGAAAAGAAATTCAAGCATGATAGTACCTCTTTCTCCCTGCCTACGAAAATATTTTTTGTATCATTGATCTTACCCGTGATTTCAAAGATTTCTCTTTCACCTACTCCTTTATAAGTCTTTATACCTATAGACTCAGACTTCAAAAGGTTTTGAGAAGAATATGCAAATGACTCATCACAGGAGATCTTGTAATTTTCTGAAGAAAAGGCGATCCTGGCTGCAAGGTTGACATTTGACCCTAAGAAAGTAAATTCCCATCTCTTTTCATTACCGATGATACCGCAGTAACCTCTTTGAAGAGTTCCACCTATCTGCACAGGGATATTATAAGTTTTAGCTTTCTTGGAGAATTTGGATAACAGTTCATATATTTTGACAGGTGCTTCGGAGGAATATACAGGTGATCCCGCTGAAAGCAATATCATCCAGCCTTTGTCGAGATATTCTATTTTATTGATATAAACAGAATTCTCTTTTGATTTCTCTGTAATGAATTCAAGCAACGGTCTTATTTTGTTTATAGAATATTTTTCTGAAATATGAATAAAGAAAACAGGTACAGCTCTAAGTTCACCTCTGAAATTACTTTGATAGATCTCATATATCTCGTCAGGGAAAGTATTTTTCAATAGATCATTTTTATCTTTCTGTGGGTAGTAGCTAAATGAACTTCCTTCAGCTGACTTTATAATATTCGGGTAGTATTCATCTTTCAGCATATCTATTGTAATGGCAAGACTTTTATCTATGGTCTGTTCTTTTATAAGTTTCTGAGACATATCCTGTACCGCTTTGACCGATTTCTTTTCAACTGCAACGAACAATGCATCACCTGCAAAAGAAATAACATCCCCACCTTTTTCAAATACAAAATCTATAATTGGATTAAAAACTGTGTTCACCAGATCACCGATCTTTTCTGCTCCGTAACTGCTCTCACTTATAAATTTATCACACAATGGTGTAAACCCTGATATATCAATGAACATGAACTGTTTATTCATATAATACTCAGGCGAATGAATATGCTTCGGGAATGCTCCGTTCAGTTGAGACATAGTTTCTTCCTCGTATATTTTCATGGTTTTGGATAAAATAGGGATTTTTATTGCGAGTCGCAATAAAAATAGACGAAAGGTTACGGTCCCTCTGTGTTGAAATTCTTTATTCTTTTGATTTTAATTTTCAATTATCTTTCCTTTCCTGACATTAATCATGAACTATCAATACTCTCTGTATTATCTTTGTTAGTGAACACTTACTAACATGGAAAAATCATGAGTGAACTGACCGAAAGACAAAAGCAGATCCTGAAAACTTCGATCTCAATTATTGCACAGGAAGGGATTCAGAACCTTACAACAAAGAACTTATCTGCAAAGATAGGTGTATCCGAAGCTGCTTTATACAGACATTATGAAAGTAAGCATGCAATTCTAATGGGAATACTTGACCTTTTCAAGGATATATCAGAGATGCCGGATATCCCTGCCGGTAGTACTCTCTCCCCTATTGAAAAAATAGAATTATTTCTTACCGACAGATACGAAAAGTTCTCTTCAGATCCTGATCTGGCAAAAGTAATGTTCTCAGAAGGAATTTTCGTTAATGATGAAGAACTATCAAACAAAGCAAGATCTATCATGCATGGTCATAAAGGGACTGTGACCGGATTCATCAAAGAAGGACAAAAGTCCGGACTAATTAAAAAGGAACTTGATCCTGTTTCGGTGTTTAGAACAATAGTTGGTTCAATGAGACTACTGATCCTTCAATGGTGTTACAACGGAAATGCATTCGATCTGAAAAAAGAAGGAATAAACCTCTGGAACAATGTGAAAGTAATGATCGAACCGTAAAGACGCTCTACATGAGCGTCTCTGATACGCCTGGATACCCGGGGCAAGCCCGAGTATGACAGTATAGAGCGAGATTGCCACACCTCGTCAAGCCGAGGTTCGCAATGACAAACCCGTAAAGACGTTGCACCGCAACGTCTCATAAAAGGAGATATAAAATGGCTAAAAGACAAATAATAAAAATAGATGCTGAACTTTGTAACGGATGCGGGAACTGCATACCTGACTGTCCTGAGGGAGCTTTGCAAATGATCGATGGAAAAGCAAGATTGATCAGTGACTTATTTTGTGACGGGCTTGGAGCATGTATAGGTAACTGTCCTGTTGGAGCAATTTCTACTGAAGAAAGAGAGGCTGATGAATACGATGAAGCTCTCGTCATCGAAAATATTATCCCTGCCGGAACTAATACGATCAAAGCTCATTTGAAACATCTGAACGATCACGGCCTTGACAAATATGTAAATCAGGCTATACAGATCTTAACTAAGAAAGGTATTGATATTCCTCAATTCAGAGATGCACCAAGCGTTTGTGCTACCGGCGGATGTCCTGGAAGTGCTCCACAGACAATTCCTGATAACCATAATATTGAACCTGTTCTTGCAAGCGGCAAGTCGCAATTGAAACATTGGCCGGTTCAACTTCACTTGATAAATCAGAATGATCCGAGTTTTGACAATGCCGATATTCTGATTGCAGCAGACGGAGTTATGGCATCATATCCGAATTTTCATGAAAAATTTCTAAAAGGTAAAAGACTGATAATTTTCTGTCCTAAGCTTGATCAGGGAGTTGAAAGATACATTTCAAAACTTGCATATATATTCAAAAATAAAAATATCAAGTCTATCCATGTTGTCAGAATGGAAGTTCCCTGCTGTGGTGGAATGGAAGTCATCGTACAAAAAGCACTTGAAATTGCAGGTGTAAGCAAAATGGTAAAGCTGGATGTGATATCTATAAGTGGAAGTATTCTGTAGTTGTGGGTTGTGGGTTGTGAGTTGTGAGTTGTGAGTTGAGAAATACTTCTGACTTCTGACTTTTAAATTAAGAAAATTGGAGATATAAAATGAAGACAATAAAAGTATCAGAGATAGAAAAGAAAAATACACCGCATGGTATTGATGCCAGGGATCTATATTCAACTGATAATGCATTAGTAGTTTACATACAGCTTCAACCGGGAGAGAAACTCATCAAGCATATAACACCAGTTGATGTTTACTTCTACGTACTTGAAGGTGAAGGTATTGTTGAGATCGGAGATGAGAAGAAAGTCGTTACAAAGGATACACTGATCGACAGTCCTAAAGATATTCCCCACTGCTGGTACAATGAAAGTGATACTATTCTTAGAGTTCTTGTAAATAAAGTTCCACGACCAACGAATAAAACTAAACTTCTATAGGAGTATGACTATGAAGCTTATTGACCCATTAAAACTTGAACCGATCTATGATCAGGATGGAATCGTAGGAAGAAAAATGACAGTTCATCCTAATTTTGAAATAATTCACATGACCCTTGAACCTAAATCATATCTAAAACCTCACAAAACACCCTTTGACTCTGAATTCTTCGCTCACAAAGGAAGCGCTGTTTTCACTGTAGGTGATAAAGAGATCAATGCAAAAGAAGGCACTATTATAGCTTGCCCTGGAGATATTCCTCACGGCATGAGAAACGATACGGATGAACAAATAATTGTTCTAGTAATAAAGAAATTCAAATAGAATAATTCAGGCAATTATGTTTAAGAAAACTTCTAACTAAAACATTTTTGAATTAAATGAAATAGTTCAAAGAAGAAAGAAAATTTTTGAATGAGTTTACAAACAGTAAATGAGTGAATCAAATTATGTTTATGACGAAGAAATATAAAATTTAAACTAAAAAAAAGGAGTTATAATGAGTATGTACTGTTTTCAATGCCAGGAAACAATCGGCAACAAAGGCTGTTCTTACGCCAAAGGATTCTGCGGAAAAACTGCAGATGTAGCAAATTTACAGGATCTTCTGATCCACGCATTAAAAGGAATGCTTATCTTCAGGGCAGGTGCTTCACTGGAAACAAGAAAGGAATACGCAGAATCCTGCAACGAAATGGATAAATTTATCCTTGAGATGCTGTTCTCGACAATAACTAATGCAAATTTCGACAGAAATTACTTAGTAAAAGCGATCAAGGAAACTATCGAGATGCGTGAGATGGGAAAAAAGAAAGTAGCTGAAATGGGAATTGATGTTGGAGAATTGGGACAGCATGATGCTGCAACTTTCTTTGTAACAGATGAGAATATTGATGAAAAAGCTACTCAGGTCGGTGTTTTGAGAACTGAGAATGAGGATATCCGTTCATTGAGAGAACTGCTTACAATTGGAATCAAAGGTATGGCTGCTTATGCTGATCATGCACTAAGACTTGGTAAGGAAGTGAAAGAGATAGTAATGTTCATGGAAAAAGGACTTCTTGCAACTCTGGATGATTCTCTGGAAGTGATGGACCTTGTTGGGTTAGTAATGGAAGCCGGGAAATATTCAGTTGATGCAATGGCTGCCTTAGATACTGCAAATACAGAAGCTTATGGAAATCCTGAGATCACTGAAGTAAATATCGGTGTTAGAAATAATCCTGCTATCTTAATTTCAGGACATGATCTGTTAGATATGGAGCAATTGTTAAAGCAAACTGAAGGAACCGGAGTTGATGTATATACGCACAGTGAAATGCTTCCTGCAAACTATTATCCTGCTTTCAAGAAATATGATCATTTCGTAGGCAACTATGGAAATGCATGGTGGAAACAGGGAACTGAATTCGAATCATTCAATGGAGCAATAATCTTGACAACTAATTGCTTGATCCCTCCAAAAGATTCTTATAAGAACAGGGTTTTCACAACTAATAATGTCGGTTTTGACAGTGTGAAACATATTGCTATACCTGCTAAAGGCGAAGCGAAAGATTTCTCCGAAGTGATCGCACTGGCAAAGACTTTACCGGCACCGACAGAAATCGAGACAGGAAATATCGTCGGCGGATTCGCTCACGCTCAGGTCATCGCGCTGGCTGACAAGGTCGTTGAAGCGGTCAAGTCCGGAGCTATCAAGAGATTTGTTGTAATGGCGGGTTGCGACGGAAGACATGATTCGAGAGATTATTTCACTGAAGTAGCAAAAGAACTTCCGAAAGACACTATAATCCTGACCGCAGGATGTGCCAAGTACCGTTACAACAAACTTGACCTTGGTGACATCGGCGGAATCCCGAGAGTACTCGATGCCGGTCAGTGTAACGATTCATATTCTCTAGCTGTGATAGCTCTGAAATTGAAAGAAGTATTCGGACTTGAAGATATCAATGAACTTCCAATTTCATTCGATATTGCATGGTATGAGCAGAAAGCTGTGACCGTATTACTTGCATTATTGCATCTTGGTGTTAAAGGGATCCGCTTAGGACCAACCCTTCCAGCATTTTTATCGCCAAATGTTATAAATGTCCTTGTACAGAATTTCAATATCAAGCCTATTGGTGATGTAAAAGGTGATGTAGAAGCTATGATGGCAGGTAAGTAATAAAATTATCGTCATTCTGAACTTGTTTCAGAATCTAATTAAAAAGCCCCATAATCGGGGCTTTTCTATTTTATCTTTTAACCAGTCTAAAACCATTATAATCATAATTTGTATTCGGATACTCTCTGTAGCGTCCGTTAACGACACAATTTTCAGGAATACTCATCCACGAACCGCCTCTTACAATACGCATATCTCCGGTCGGTGCTCCTGTAGGATCAGTAGCATTATCAGTATAAGCAGCATACCAGTCCCAGCAGTATTCGTAAAGATTACCTGTCATATCATAAATACCAAGTTGATTAGGTAATTTGGTTCCGATAATATGAAGTTCACTACCTGAGTTATCATTATACCAGGCTACATCACCAATAATATTACTTCCGCTGTAAGTATAATCATCCGTCCAGTTTACTCCACCTCTTGCTGCGAATTCCCATTCTGCTTCAGTCGGCATTCTGTAACCTGTAGCATCCCAGTCACATATTACTGCATTCCATGCTGCAAAAGTCGGATCAGAGCTATAAATTGGTCTAACACCCCAGTTGTCAGGATCTGTCGAACCATTTATAGAATAACACGGGGTTAAACTGTCTGCCATACTTTTTTGGTTGCAGAAAACAAGAATATCGAACCAGCCGATATGAAAAACAGGATTATTATCTCCAACTCCAATATTGTTCGTAGGATCATAAGACGCAGGATTACTGCCCATTAAATCTACCCACTCTTTCTGAGTAACTTCATACTTTCCAATGCTAAAGTCACTAACTGTAACAGTCACATAAGTCTGCTTAGAAGGATCGGTCATAGTGAAAGTACCACCAGTAACAGAAACCATTGCACCGGGTATTGCAGTTTCAAAAGTACTTATATTAACTCCGTCATTCACTGAGTCTTCCCCGTCGCTGACTTCACAAGTAACACTATAATTCCCTACTGTGTCAGGTGCAGTCCATGTGATACTTGATCCACTTCCTGAAATAGTTCCACCTGTATTGTTCCATGAATAAGTTAAAACATCCACATCTGCATCTGAAGCTGTACACGTAACTGTAGCTGTCTGCCCTAACTCAACTGTGGCTGGATTTGATACGATACTGGTAATTACAGGAGCTTTATTGCCCGGTTCAGAACTGCTGTCATCACTGCATGATGTGAAGATCAATAAAAATAACACTATTACTACAAGAGCTACAATTAATCTTTTCATTTTGAACTCCTCTTAAATATTTTGTTACTTAATAATTATACAATAATAAAACCGATTCTCTAGCAAATCAAGAGAATAATTAAATTTAATCTACCTTAGAATACCCTTGTGTATCAGAAGAAAATGTGTAGATTAATTTGAAGATTTTTGACAGATCAAATAAATGAATTGCAAAAGTAGTTTATTCTTTTATATTACAAGTCATGAATATAAGCAGTCATACAAATAAAATAAAACCGAGTTAGAGCAACTACCATGCTTCTAAGCAAACTCACAATAGATAATCTTGCAATTATAGACCATCTTGAATTCATTCCTCATGATGGTCTTAATATTTTAACCGGTGAAACAGGTGCCGGAAAATCTATTATTATTGCATCATTGAACCTGATACTTGGGAACCGGATCGATACAACTCTGATACGAACAGGTGAAGATAAATTAACAGTCGAAGCTGAATTTATCAACCTTGATGATGAAGTAAAAAAAATCCTCTCTGATAACGATTATATACTTTTTGAAGATCCTTTGATCATCAGAAGAGAACTTAACAGTAGTAATCGAAGCAGAGCATTTATAAATGATTCCCCTGTTAAGATCGATATACTAACTGAGATTGGAAAAAAATTAATCGACGTACATGGACAGCACGAACATCAGTCTCTGCTGGATAAGAATAATCATTTATCAATTTTAGATAATTACCTTGATATCAACACCGGTGGAATTTCAAAAATATATTTAAAGTTAATTAACTTTAAGAAAGAACTTGAAAAAACTATCAGAGAAGAGAACGAACTCAAAGATAAAAAAGAGTTGCTTGAATATCACAAGAAAGAAATTGAAGAGATATCACCTGAGAATGACGAAGATACCCAAGTAGACAAAGAGCTGAGAGAACTTGAAAACATTGAAAATTTAAAGAAAACTTCAGATCATATAGACCACTTGATCTCAGGATCCCCGAATTCTGTTCTTTCTGCCATAGATACACTGAAGAATAAATGTGAAGAATTATCCGGAATAAACCCGGAATTCCTTGAATTCGATAAAGACATCGACTCAGCTTATGCAACTTTCTCCGAACTGAATGACTCTGCTTCAAGATATGTTAACGGTTTGGAATTCGATGAGGAGAGATTTGTTTATTTGAATGACAGACTAAATAAACTTTCGAAATTAAAGAAGAAATTCGGTCCGGAAATTGAAGATGTAATAAAATACCTTGATGAGATCAATGGTCAGTTGGAATCCATTGAAAATATCTCTTTTGATATTGAAAAATTAAATAAAGAAATTAAAAATACTGAAGATCAGCTAAAAGTCGTTTGTTCTGAAATCAGTGAACAGAGAAAAACCGGTTCAAAAGACCTTGTCAAAAGGATCAATCAGGAATTTGATGATGTCGGTCTTTCGGCTGCTGAGATAAGCTTTGTTTTCAGCGAGAAAGATATCTCTGAGAATGGAATGGATGATATTGAGCTTTTCATCAGAACCAATATCGGAGAGGATTCCAAACCACTGTCAAAGATAGTTTCCGGTGGTGAAGTTTCAAGGATCATGCTTGCTATAAAAAATATCATAAGTAAGAAGAAAGGTATCAACATACTTATATTTGATGAGATAGATTCAGGTATCAGTGGAAGGATCGCTGAAAAGGTCGGAGCAAAACTTGAAGCTCTATCAAAAAATAAACAGTTATTTGTAATTACTCACCTTCCTGCAATAGCTTCAAAGGGAATTCACCATTTCTCTGTCAGAAAAGAAGTTAATAACAATAAAACTATGGTGAAAATCAAGAAACTTGAAGGATCGGATAGATTAAAAGAAATTGATTCGCTGGTGTCAAGTGACAAAACTAAAGAGGAAATTAAACTTGACAAAAATAAAAGAAATTAAACCTAAGACGCACGAACATGAGATACAATTTCAATCACTGAACATCATCAAACCCATTTTAAAAGCTATAAAAGAAGAAGGTTATTCCATACCTACACCGATACAGGAACAATGTATTCCTATAGTCCTGAAAGGATCGGATGTCCTCGGATGTGCTCAGACCGGAACAGGTAAAACTGCTGCATTTGCGATTCCAATATTGCAATTGTTAGAAACCAATAGAAATTACGAAGATAAGAGAAAAATCAAGTCACTGATCGTCACTCCGACAAGAGAACTTGCAATCCAGATCGGAGAAAGCTTTGCGGCTTATGGAAGGCATACAGGAATTAAACATGCTGTGATCTTTGGTGGAGTAAAACAACATTCTCAGGTAAGTTCGTTACAATCCGGTGTAGATGTTGTAGTTGCAACACCCGGAAGGCTTCTGGATCTTATGAACCAGGGGGTTTTAACATTACGGAATATAAAATATTTCGTTTTGGACGAAGCAGATAGAATGCTTGATATGGGATTCATTCACGATGTAAAAAAAATGATAGCCGAACTTCCAAAGAAAAGACAGTCACTCTTCTTCTCAGCAACAATGCCTCAAGAAATAGTTACTCTTGCTGCCACTATTTTGAATGATCCTGCACATATTTCAGTTACACCAGTTTCGTCCACAGTAGAAATTGTAAAACAATGCGTTTACTTTGTTGATAAAGGTAACAAAAGTGCATTACTTCTTGATGTTCTAAAAGATGAAAACATCAACTCAGCACTGGTTTTTACCAGAACAAAGTACGGGGCTGACAAACTTGTGAAGATCATGCATAAAAACAATATAAAGGCTGAAGCTATACATGGCAACAAATCTCAAAATGCAAGACAGAAAGCATTAGCGAATTTTAAAGCTAAAACAACAAGGGTATTATTGGCAACAGATATTGCGGCCCGAGGTATTGATATTGATGATATGGAGTACGTGATCAATTATGAGATACCTAATATTTCAGAGACTTATGTTCATCGAATAGGCAGAACAGCAAGAGCGGGAGCTGAGGGAACAGCAATTTCATTTTGTGATGCTGATGAAAAACCTTTTCTCAAAGATATTGAGAAATTGATAAACAAGAAAATAGAAGTAATTGAAGACCATCCTTTCCCGTTGATCGACCATGATCCTGTTAAACCGGTCAAACAACCTAGGCAAAAAAGATCAACAGAACCCGGGAAAAGCAAATCACACGAAAATAATACAAAGAAAAAATGGTATAAAGCGCTTAAAACATCCCGTTAGTATTGTTTTTTAATAGAATATTTACTAAATTACTTTGATGCTGTTAAGAAATAAAATTCTTAACAATTAATTTGATTGAACGATGAAAATTACTATCGGAGATATTTATAATGAAAAAAGCTAAAGATTATGCATGGAAAATGTTACCTGAACTTCTTAACACTGAAGGTATTTCAGGTAATTGTGAAAAAGTTGTAAAACTAATGGAAAAATACACCAAAGCTCTAAAGATCAAAAGTGAACAAACTTATAAAGGCGGTCTGATCATAAAGTTAAAAGGTAAAAATAATAAGAAAGTCAGATTACTTACAGCTCATGCAGATACTCTTGGCGGAATGGTCAAGAAGATCGGTGATGACGGAAGAGTTTACTTAGTTCCAGTCGGTGGAGTTGCTCCGTTCAGTATTGAAGGTGAATATGTAACTATCGAGACTGTGAAAGGGAAAAGATACAGAGGTACTGTACTTCATAATAATCCTTCTGCACATGTAAATGCAAAATTAAGCAAAGAAGAAAGAAGTTTTGATAATATCAGCATAAAAATTGATGAAAAAGTTAACAGTATTGAAGATGTTCAGAAATTAGGTATAGAGATCGGTGATTACGTTTATTTTGATCCCAGAGTTGAAGTTACTAAGTCCGGTTTTATTAAATCAAGACATCTTGATGATAAGGCTGGAGTTGCTGCTCTTTTCGGTGCTGTAGAATATTTTGTAAGGACCAAGAAAGTTCCTGAGTACGAAACGTGGTTCTACATCTCAGTCGCTGAAGAAGTGGGTAATGGCACAATTTCCAAGTTGCCTGATAATTGTTTTGAGATAGCTGCAATTGATATGGGTGCTCTGGGACATGGTCAGGCAAGCGATGAATTTTCTGTATCTATCTGTGCAAAAGATTCTACAGGACCTTTCGATTACAAACTTAGAACTAAGATAGTTGATCTGGCAAAAAAGAATAAGATACCTTACAAAGTTGACATATATCCAATGTACGGAAGTGATGTTGCAGGTGCATTGAGGACCGGTATTGATGCAAGACATATTCTTTTCGGCCCGGGAGTTGACGCATCTCATTCATTTGAAAGAGTTCACAGGGATTCAATCGATGCAACAACAGAATTAACGATAATGTATATGTTGGCAAAATAACAAAAAACACTTTTGTAGGGGAGGGTTCCCAACCCTCCCCTCTTTTACAAGGAGCACATTATGTTTGAACAAAGAGCAATATCCCAGGAAGTTGCTGATGAGCAAAGACGTTTTATGATGAAAGTTTATAACTGGATGAGCAGTGCATTGCTAATAACTGCTTTAGTAGCTTATTTTGTATCAGGAAGCGAATCAATGATGCGTTATATGTTCGGTAATCCAATGTTATTTTTCGGATTATTCATTGGTGAACTTTTCGCAGTCGGTTATCTGGTTGTTGCTGTTAAAAAAATGAGCGCTTCAACAGCCATGCTAGTATTCTTTCTTTATGCAGCATTGAACGGCCTTACAATGTCATTTATATTCATCGTTTATACTTCTGAGGCAATAAACAGTGCTTTTTTCACAACAGCAGCTATGTTCGCTGCAATGAGTTTCTATGGATATACTACAAAGAAAGATCTTACAAGCTGGGGAAGCTTCTTCTTCATGGGACTGATCGGGATTATCATAGGTTCAGTTGTAAACATCTTCTGGGCAAGCAGTGCTTTGTACTGGCTGATAACCTATGTTGGTGTTTTTGTTTTCACCGGATTGACAGCTTATGATACTCAGAAGATAAAAGAGATGAACATCATCGGAAATGAAAATACTGATGAGGATAAGAAAGAAGCCATCATGGGTGCTTTAAGGCTTTATCTGGATTTTATTAATTTATTCCTAATGCTGCTTAGAATTTTTGGTCGCAGGGATTAAAAGTCACATTGAGTTACCGAAATGTAAGACTTTTTTAGATATAAGGTATGAGGTTACTCGCTGTCATTGTCCCGATAAATCGGGATGTGTGGCAATCTAAATCGCAGTGAGGAATCTAGGTGTTATAAATAAGGAATAAATCATCTTACAAACGATTATACATAATAGTTTACACATTTTAATACCGGGCATGATCGCCTGGTTCTTTTTTAACAGTAAATGGAAGAGCTCATGGCTCATCATGTTAGCAGCCTATTTGATCGATCTTGATCATCTTTTAGCTACTCCGATCTTTGATCCTGCAAGATGTAGTATCGGATTTCATCCTTTGCATTCATATTACGCTATTGGAATTTATCTAATTTTAAGTTTTATCCCAAAAACAAGAATCATCGGTATAGGGTTAATGATCCATATCTTTGTTGATCTAACAGATTGTCTGTGGATAAATTATTTTAATTGATCTAAAGCCACTTTATATTCGTAATATCCAAATTTATCAAATAGATCTCTATAAATTTTCACTGCTGCTGTTTTATATTTCTTCATGCCTGTAGTAAGGAAAAGAATTCTGTTAAGATTAGCTTTTTTATTTTCTCCAAGTTTATCCGGTCTTAATTCAAGGAGTGCTTTTTCTTTATCCTTCATCTTTTTATCAATGAATATCAGCATTAATTTGCTGTCGAAAATATAATCATCTCTTTCAAGCTCTTTAGCTAGGTTTAAAGCCTTACTAAAGTATATCTTTGCATTCTTATGGTCATTCACATCAAAATATACTTCTCCAAAATAATAATATGACGAAACCAGAAGAAATTTCGCATCAAATTCTTCCGCGATCACTAATCCATTTTTGTAATACTCGATCGACTTTTTGTGATCTTTCAAGTGCCTGAAATTCTCTCCCATACTAATATAATTATGTCCCAGACTGTACCTGTCATTTACTTTCTTAGTAAGAATGTTGCTTTCTTCATACATCTTATTACTTTTTTTAAAATTTCCTAGAAGTGAATGCATAAAAGCAATATTTCCGATAGACATAGCATATTGTTCATGATTATTTAATTCTTTTGCCAATTTTTTTTGGATTTCAAATGATTCAAAACTTTTTTTATTATTCCCCAATCTCCGGTTCAATACACCTATAGACGACAACAAATAACATTTACTTGCTTTATCACCGAGATCATTTGCTATATCGTAACCCTCATTTAAATAATCCAATGCTTGATTATAGTCAGTGTTGTAATAACTTATAGAAGCAAGATGCCCCAGGATTGTACTTTTATGTCTCAGATGTCCAATATCTTCAGCAACTTTTAAAGCTTCCAAATATATCTTTTCAGCTTCTTTTGTATTTCCCTGCCTGTAATATATTATTCCTTCATTTGATCTTGCGTGCATTAAACCAACGATATTATTAGTTCTTTTTGCTATCTCTTTTGATTTATTGAAATTCTCTTTTGCTTTACCTAACTCACTATTGTTCAGATATACAACTCCCAGATTATCATAAACACCGCACATTAATCTGTCATCTTTATTAAATTTGTCTAGTTTTATTACTGAGTTATAGCATTTAAGGGCTTCATCAAATTTTGATGATATCCGATTTATAACACCCATATTAATTAAAATATCAGCCTGAAGTCTGTACAATTTATTGTTCTTTGCCTGTAGATTAAGTTTCTTAAAGATTTCCATAGCTTTTACTGGATCACCTTTTTCAAATACTATTTCAGCAATACCAGATTTTGCTCTTATCATAAGGCGAATATTCTTTAATTTTTTCGCCAGAACTTCCGCTTCTTTATACAGAGCTTTACTTTCATCCCATTTACCGAGTGTATAAAGCATATCTGCCAGAGTGCATTTAATATCAGCGATATTTGTTTTATCGGTTTCAAACTTTAACAATTTGTTATAGTGGTTAATGCTTTCCTTCAAAAAATATTTCTCATTGGCATACAAAGCTGCCTTGTACAAATAATCTATTGTATTTTTATTGTCTCCGGATTTTTCATAATGATACGCAATATCTGCATAATATTTCTCTATTCCCTTTTTATGAACAGACTTTATCGTTTCTGCAGCAAGTTTGTGTAGAACTTTTAAAGTTTTTTTCAACTGCATTTGATAAACACTGTCTCTGATAAGTGCATGTTTAAAGATGTATAACATCTCGGTTATGTTTGACCAGAATGCTTCTTTTTCTATAAGTTTTAAATGTGAATCAATATCTTCACTTTTAAGCATTTTTGAAAGTACCATAGCTGAAAATTCTTTACCGAGCACTGATGCTGTTTTAATAGAAGTTCTGAGTTCTGAACTTAATCTGTCGATCCTTGAAATTATAACAGAACTTATTTTCTCCGGGATAGCATATTCCTTTGGATCAATGGTCATTGTACCTTCTTCCAGATATAAAAATTTTGACTCCTTAAGAAAAAGTGTCAGCTGTTCGGTATAAAAAGGGTTTCCGGTGGATTTTTCCCAAATTGTATTGAACAATTTGTCCGATATTTTAACACTAAGCAGAAACTCAATAATTGCTCTTGCAGATGATCTTGTCAAAGTTTTTAATTCTATTGAAAATTCATCAACATCATCTAACCCCGGAACGAACTTCTCTCCATTATCAAGATATCTCGAAGAGCCTATAATGCAAAATGGGATATTTTCTTCGGACCTCGATAATACTTTTATTACATCAAGAGTCTGTTCATCAGCTTTATAGATATCATCTATTTCAAGTATAACCGGATATTTAGTACAGTATGACAACATATAGTGTTTAAATGCAAATAATGTGTTTTCATATATATCCTGTGAAGGAAGTTTTTCAAAAGTTTTATCATTTACATTTAATCCGAGTAATTTTCCAAGAAAAAATTCTATCTTCTTGAGATTATCTTTTATTGATCTACTTATTTTCTTAAGTTCGCCTAAATGTTCTTTAAATATTTTTGTTTTTTCATAAATATCCAGACTCTCTATCAGTTGAATATACTGATTAAGAAATGATATTAGAGGCTGAAAACTTTTATTTACGATATTATCACATGAAATAAAGAACCACTTAAATTTCTTCTTTCCAAGATTATCTTTTAATGCACTTACCAATCTGCTTTTACCTACACCCGCATTCCCATTTATCTGTATATATCCTGCGAATCTATTTTTAAATATCGGTTCTATAAAATCTTTCAGGACCTGCATTTCTTTTTCTCTGCCTACGAATACACTTTCAACATCCAAATGTTTCTTATGTGATCTTACTTCAGGTGAAAAGACAGCCAATTGTTTCGAAAAACCTTTGAATTTATACTTACCTTCGGTTTTAAATTCAAAGCCGGAATAATTATACTTTGCCATGTTCTCATCAACTCTGATCTTTCCCTTAGGAGTAACATTTATCAATCTGGCTGACAAATTAACTGTATCACCAAGAACTGTATATTCAGCTCTCTTAGCACTACCGACAAAACCACAGTACGTAATTCCTTTGGCTATACCGATCTTTATAAATGGAAATCTCTTTTCAAGTTCAATTGCAAATGACAATGCATGTTCAGCGTATTTTTCTACCTTGATCGGAGCTCCGAATACTACAAGAGCAATACCTCCTTTATCTCCAAAGTCGATCTTATTTAGATAACCCTTATATTTTACACTTTCAGAGCAAAGGAACTTAGACAACAGGATCAGATCGGTGCTGATTTCATTAAAGGTAATGAATATTGATACTATATCTCTGAATTCACCCAGTGTTTTCATTTCAAGAACATTATCAGGAACAAAATCTTTTAATACTTCTTCTGAAATATTTTCTATTACTGCTTTCTTATTATTCGGTTTACCATTTTCAATTTTATACGATCTGTCTATCTTTATTTTCCCAGGCACAGCTTTTTGTTGAGCATCTGCAGCTAGATCTACAGTTTTTCCTTTGAAAAAATAAACTGATCTTTCAGGAACATTAACTATCTTCCAAATGACCCTGCCATAGGAAATACCTATCCTGATATTTAAATTGAATTTATAATTTTCTATTGAGATCGAACTTATTTTGCTGAACTTTTTTAAAATATCTTTAGAAGCAGATTCAGCATTGAATGCATATTCATTAGGAAATACTGCGGTAATTGCATCCCCTATAAATGCTGTGACAAATCCGCCTTTTTTGTATATTATATCAATTACAGGCTCGAAAACTTTATTAATGATTTCAGATAATGTTTCTGCACCATAGTAACCATCTTTCATAAGATCTTCAGTCATTTTTGTAAAACCCTTCAGATCAATTGATACTACAGAACCGAAGATCCATCCGGATGTTTTGTTTTTTAAATATTTTTCCTGAATCAAATGAGGTATGAGATTTTTCATTTTTTTATCCCGAAATATTTATTTGTGTAAATCACAAAATAACGCAATAAATGCTATTTTCAAAATAAAAAATAATATCTCTCATAATCTTTTAAAAAGTTTTCCGGATCTTTGAGGAATGACTTTTCGAAATTTTGAATGATATGGAGAGTGAAAGGAAATGCACTTTCACTATGAGGTTTTAAGATTATTTGTTTCAAGAAAATACCATGTGTTAAAAATAAGAAATCATTCCACATATTGAAAAAAAATTGTAGGGGACGGTTTCTTACCGTCCCCTCTTTTATAGTGTTTTTGTTTTTAGATTTCTTTTGCTTGCCTAAAACTCCGATAAATCGGGATCATCAAGGAAAAGTTATGAAACCTATTATATGATTGACATTTGTAGTTATTTAAATTACTTTAGTATAGACATTACCTTTATCATCAATATCAACAATAGGTTGCCTGATTTGAAATTTCTTCTCTTCATCCTCACTATCACCTGCAATGGTGAAAGATTCAACATAATTAACTTCGATCTTGTTAACCGAAGGTTCTTTACTGTTCGCATAAACTTTTACACCATTTACATCTTTGATCTCATAATTCAGTTTTGCTCCAGTTTCCTTGCTTCCGCAACCTATAAAAATGAAAGTTGACAGTGCTAGTATAAAAATGATATTCCTCTTAATATCCTTCATCATTTCCCTCCTTTTCTTTATCTTTTTTTAGCTCTTTGAGCTTCATCTTTCTGATCATTGCACCAGCTGGTCCCCAGATAAGAATAAGGTGCATACCTGCTGCTAGACCTATAACCTGAATAACATCAGGTTTTATTTCCATCCCTTTCAACTTAAATGAAACAGCTAAAATAGTTGCACCCCAGATCATTGCACTACCAATGATAAGACTTGCAATAGTTTTTTCCATGACAATCTCTCCTTTTATTTACTTTTTATGAACATCTTTTTCTATAGTTTGAAGTAATTTTAAAATATTCTGCTGACCTGCAACAACTTCCTTTATCCTATCTATCTTGTTGCCCTGATCATCAAATAACTTTTTATGGATCTGAGTATAATTAAATTCATAGATAGAACCGTTGAACAGAACGAATGAAAGAAATTTGTTTGTAGTCCAGATACAATGCTTAAGCTCTGTCCCGTCCTGATTGAACATAGCAATAAGTGATTCTTCAGTATCCTTCAGGACCATCATCCATTGACCGGAAATACTTTCAATTGGTATCTCAGTATTCTTTGACATGATCTGATTGATATTATCGATCTTCTCTGCACAATAATTCTTCAAATAAACATCGATCTTTCTTTTACCTGCTTTTTTAATATGACCTTTTATCTTTTGCATAGGAATAGGAAAGCAATCTATTAGTAATAATTTTTCTGCTGATTTGATCATACTGAAAGCTTTTCCATAAACCATTTCTACTGATTTCAATTCATAAATACCACCTGATTCCTGCTCAACATCAAGCTTTTTAACTTCATCAATAATATTCTTTCGAGTATTGGCAAATTCATTTTCCATCTTATTCAAAAATTGTTCTATAGGCACTGTATCGAAATACGCTTTTCCTGATGACTTGTCACTTATAACTGCTCCTTTAATTTCAAGACTTCCAAGAGCTTTATATGTATTTGCAACAGGTTTATTTATCTGACTTGCTATCTTATAACCTGTACTTTTCCTGTGCTCGAGCAACCATATATATATAGTTGTCTCAAGATCGTTAAGCCCAATATCATTCAGCATATTTTTCAAAGCATTTACATTTGTCATGAGGACTCCACAATTTTATTAGTAGCAATTTACTACTATTATTTTACATTGTCAAGAATTTTTTGAAATTTGAAATTAGAGGAGGGATTTATCGTAATATAGATTAAGTGAACGGTCAGCAATTGATAAATTATTATATTGTTGTCGAACAAAACACTGCTGATGTAACAATAACTAGATAATAAATGAAAAAGGGCATAATAAATTACCACCCTACGGTGCAACGATCAGGGCATCTAACAGACGCGAAATTTTTTCAGCTCCTTTATCATTCAGATGATCGGCATTTGCAAAATCTTCCAGAACAAATCTTCTGTCATTAAAAAAAGAATAATATACAACATTATCATACTTTCCACTCAGATCCAGACAAGCATCAACCGTCTTCTTCAACTGATCAGCTTTCAAATGCTTTCTGTAAGTCTCCCATGAAGGCAAAGATATTAACAATACTTTCACATCCATAGATCTACAATCAATGATAAACTTCTCCAATATCTCAATATTACTATCATAATCATCAAAATTCTCGACAGTATGTATTTCAGCTGCTGTCTTACCAGAGGTATCCATATCTATATCAACCAAAGCTGTCCTTTTCCCGAAACCAAGATCAGTACAATTTATCCCATGATCTTCTCCGGAGAAAAGTTTGTATGCATGTATCACTAAAGGAACGATCTTTCTGTTCAGTATCTCAAAATTATACTTCCATGAGGGTCCATCAGCATCATAGTATATCTTATAATCCTTGATCCTCCAGTCAGCATCTCCCCCTTCAAGATCATAGAACAGAGAAAAATACGATATGGGAATAATAAGAAATTTTAAATTCGTCATCCTGTCTTTGAAGTTGTCGAAGATAAAATAATCCCATTTAAGAGATTGAGCTACATGTGCAGCATTAAAAGTATTCATTGAAAAATACTGAGGATCGATACCGTAAAAACTATGCGAACTTCCAATTATCAGAGTTTCGATATCTTTAGCATTCTCGGTCAGATATTTATTCTTATATGAGTAATCATTGGGTTTACTTCGAATATAAAATTCCAGGAAGACCAACGTTAAAAGTATCGGTAGAACAAAGAAAGATATTTTAGTCAGATAATTTTTCATCAGTCAGCTTCCACTATCTTTAAAAGTTCTTTTGCAAATAATTCTCCTCCAAGATCATTCAAATGATCCTGATTTGCAAAATATTCATCATGATTAATGTAAAGCTCAGTAAAATCGTAAGTCTTAATACCAAGTTCCCTGAATTGTTCATCAGCCCCAAAATTTCTACCTTTGATCTCACTTAAATAATCCTTAGCTAAAGGGAATTTTATCGTAACTATCTCAATATCATAAGACTTGCACAGCTCTACTGTTTTTCTAATGCATTCTGTGAGTTCCGTTGATGACTCTGTACCTCTGAACTGGCTTTTTGCTCTCTTTACAGATTCTTTCTTCTTATTATCATTCGTATCCCAGTCCAGAACTGTATTCTTCTTCTTTTTGAACAATGATCTGAAATATCTTCCAACTATAGCTGTCGTTTTTGGATTGAACAACGGAACATATCTCTTGAAATACTTTTCCTTGAAAATGGAAAATCGGCCCTCCAGTAAAATATCACTGTCGCTTATTTCTAAGAAATGAACTGACCTGTCTTTGTTATTCAGTCTTTCTCTGTAAATTGACAGAGTATGATCATCAGCTGTAATAATGACTTTCTTAATATTAGAATGTTTTTTCAGGTATACTATCTTCCTGTAGATATCAAAATAGGAATCAGATCCAATAGAAAAATTGTAAACTCCGAACTCTCTTAAATTCTGCTTCAGAGGACCACCGTGAGAATCTGCCAGTATAAACACTGTATCGTTTGAATTTATCTTTTCAATGTTCTCATAGGGTTTAAAATAATATCGGTCAGTAATGAAATATATCACTGTGTTGATCAGGATCACCCCGAGAGTAAATATAATTATTTTGAAAAAATATTTTTTCATATCAGAACTGGAAATAAATAAATTCTATTGTCTCGGAATAATTTCCCCAGATGTAGATCACCATTACTATAGCATAGTAAAATATCCATTTTGGAACTTTATAATTGTAAAGCTTTAGCTCCTCTATAGCGAACTCCTGCTTCCTCCCTATCCACTCAATGATAATAAACAGAATTATCAGTCTTATGCTTTGATAAGCTTTGGCTGGCAGATCCGGGTTCGCAAATAAAGATATTGAGAATATCCCTGCAATATACTCAAAAGCATGTTTCATGCTCTCAGCTCTGAAAAATATCCATGCAAAAGTCGTTAATGCAAAAGTTGATAAGATACTTAAAGTTTCTCTGAGTGAAGGAAATATGGTATTCTCTGCTACTGTTCCGATATTCCTTCTGTTACGGTTGGATAACAGCAGAGGAAGAAAATATATAGCGTTCAAAGTTCCCCATGCAATGAAAGTCCAGTTCGCTCCATGCCAGAAACCACTGACTATGAAAATAATAAATGTATTCCTGACTTTATTCGAAGTGGATCCCTTACTTCCTCCGAGAGGAATGTACAGGTAATCTCTGAACCATGTTGATAGTGAAATATGCCATCTTCTCCAGAATTCAGCAATATCTCTCGAGAAATACGGATATGAGAAGTTCTTCATCAGGTCGAAACCGAACAATCGCGAAGTTCCGATCGCAATATCTGAATAACCTGAGAAATCCCCGTAGATCTGGAAAGCAAAGAATACAGCTCCTAGTACCAGTGCACTGCCGGGTTTATCTGCAGGATCATTGAACATCAGGTTTGCATATTTTGCACAATTATCTGCAATAACGATCTTCTTAAAAAGACCCCAGAGTATCTGTCTTGAACCGTTTATAGCTTTATCGTAGTCAAACTTTCGTTTTACATAGAACTGAGGTAAAAGATGAGTCGCTCTTTCAATAGGACCGGCAACGAGTTGCGGGAAGAAACTGACAAAGCTGAAAAATGCTATGATATCCTTGGTAGGCTCAAGTTTCCTTTTATAGACATCTATCGAGTAACTTAAAGTCTGAAATGTGTAAAAACTTATACCAACAGGCAGGATTATATTTAATCTGGAAGGTTCAATTGATGTACCGAATAAAGTGAACGCATCTGCAAAACTTTCAGCAAAGAAATTGTAATACTTGAAAAATCCGAGAAACCCGAGATTCACCGTGATACTCGTAAGTAATAGAAATTTTCTATGACCGGTTTTATCCGTCTTTGCCAGCTTAAGACCAACTATATAATCAACTATTGAACTGAAAAATATCAGAGAAAGAAAACGCCAGTCCCACCAGCCGTAGAATATATAGCTTGCTGTTAAAATAAAGAAATTCTGAGCTTTCAGATTTTTTTGAAACACGAACCAGTAGAAAATAAATACTATTGGTAAAAATATGGCAAAATCTATTGAATTAAAGAACATACATTCCTCTTAAAAAACTAATCATGATCACTCAAAACCCAAGACCCATAACCCTCTACGTTTTTCTCTTCTTCTTATTCGTAGCTGGAAATAAAATATTATTCAAGATCAACCTGTAACCCGGTGAATTCTTATAAAGTTCAAGCTCTGTAGGAGGATCCATAATATAATGCTTGTGATCCTCTGGATCATGCCCTCCGTAGAAAGTAAAAAATCCCTGTCCAAGTGGCGCATAAATATATTTAACGATCTCAGTATTCTTAACATCTCCTAAAACGACAACATTCTTTTTGATCAAGTTTCTTCTGAAAGCAGTGGTCTGTCCCATGAAACCTTTTAATATCCTGGTATGATTCTGAGTTAAAATAGAAGCTATCGGATCGAATTTTGCGGAGAAATCAAATAGAGTGAAATAATCAATATTTTCCGGAACGCTCATACTCATTTCCTTTGACATATCAATATCAGAATGTTCATATACATACGGATTCAATTCAAGATGAAAATCTTTAAAAGCAAGGCATTGAGAGAAATCCAGTTTGCTTTGACAGTTTGGATCAGCAGGATCACCGTCAAAAACAGTTTCGCAGATATCCGTATTGTATGCTGCCAAAGCAATATCATAAGTATCGGTAGCACTGCACATTGCAAATAAAAATCCACCCTGAATAACAAACTGTTTTATCTTGATCACAACTGCAAGTTTCTCTTTCGAAACTTTAGAAAAACCGAGCTGCTGAGCAAGTTCTTCAAATCTTCTAACCTGATCTCTGTACCATTCATCATTGCCGTGAGCTGAGAAAAATTTTCCATACTGACCGGTAAAATCCTCATGGTGAAGGTGGAGCCAGTCATACTTTGTAAGATCTCCCCTGAGAACTTCTTTATCCCACAGAGTCTCATAAGGGATCTCTGCATAAGTTAGAGCTAAAGTAACAGCATCATCCCATGGAAATTTCCCTTCAGGTGTATAGACTGCGACCTTGGGAGCTTTTTCAAGTTTGACAATATCCATATTTGATTCCAGTATTTCACCGGCTATCACAGCAAAATCACTTTGAGATATTAATTCGTAACTAACTCCCCTTACAACTGCCTCATTAATAACGTTCTCATATCCTTCTATTTTGAAAGATCCGCCACGGTAATTTAGTAACCAGTCAACTTTTGCTCCATTTTCAATAGCCCAATAAGCTAATCCATAAGCTTTTAAATGATCTTTCTGGCCCCAGTCCATGGGGATCAAAATATCATCTGCTTTTGCAATGATAGTTAAAAATAATACTATTATCAAAAACTTCTTCAACATCTTCCCAAAATTTAGTTCACATCTTTTTTACTTGTTCTGCCTGAACTGCGTATCCTTGTATTTTTCTGCCAGTTCACGTTATCTTTATCAGGATAATCTATGTTATAATGCAAACCCCTGGATTCTTTCCTGAAATTTGCGAACCGCACAAGTAAACTTGCAACATCTGCAAGATTACGTAATTCAATAGTTTCTTTAGTTATCTTTGTATTCCTGTAATAATCCCTAACCTGCCACAACAATAGATCGATCATTTTTGTAGCTATTTCCAAACGTGCCTTACTTCTTACGATCCCGACGAATTTACTTGTAAGACTCTTGATGTTATTCTTCAAGAATGAAATAATGATCTTTTCCTCATTGTCAACAGATGCATCCGAATGCCAATCCTCAATACCAGTAAAATCCAAAGTTGTTTTCTTGATATAATGCTCGGAACTCTTTGCTGACCTTTTTGCAAAAACAAGTGCTTCAAGAAGAGAGTTTGATGCTAATCTGTTTGCACCGTGAACTCCATTTTGTGCTACTTCACCGATAGCAAATAGACCTCTTATATCTGTTTTTCCGTTAATATCTGCCTCAATACCACCACATTGATAATGGGCAGCAGGTACTACAGGAATCATTTCTTTTGTAATATCGATCCCGTTCTCAAGGCACTTGCTGTATATATTAGGAAATGAACTGATGACTTTCTTTGCCGGGAAATTTGTTATATCTATATAAACACAAGAATCTCCGCTTTTTTTCATTTCAGCATCGATCCCCCTTGCAACAACATCTCTTGGAGCTAGTGACCCCAGCTCATGGTATTTGTGCATGAATTTTTTCTTTGAAGCTGTTTTTAATATTCCTCCAAAACCCCTCACTGCCTCACTAATCAAGAAAGAACTTTCTTCACTTTTGCCTGTATATAAAGTTGTGGGATGGAATTGAAAAAATTCAAGATTTGAGATTGTCGCACCGGCTCTGTATGCCATTCCGATACCGTCACCGGTAGCGGGTAAAGGATTTGATGTGTGCTGATAGACCTGACCTGAACCACCTGTTGCCAGAATAGTTGATCTTGATAATATCTTTAATACTTTATCGGTCTTTATATCCAGAACATATGCTCCGTAACAAGTTATCCCTTTTGATTCTTCCGATGAAGCTGTCTTCTGGTGTTCAGTCAAAAGGTCAATACTTATTGCATTTTCCATTATCTCGATATTAGGATTGGATTTAACACTTTTAGTCAGTGCTCTTATCAATTCCTTTCCTGTAGTATCTTTAAAATGGAATACTCTGCTTTTAGAGTGCCCTCCCTCTTTGTGAAGAGAGTAGAAACCTTTGCTTGTTTCTTTTGAGAACTTCGCTCCCAGATCAAGCAGATCATCAATGACCTTCGGTCCCTCTCTTACTATCATCTCAACAGCTTTAAGATTACACAGTTCATCACCTGCATTCAAAGTATCCTGAATATGATCCTCAAAACTGTCATTGGGCTTTTCAACTGATGCAATACCCCCCTGAGCCAGATAGGTGTTTGAATCTTTGATCTTATTCTTGGATAAAAGCAGAACTTTTCCGTGTTTTGATGCATTGATCGAAAAGAACAGACCAGCTGCACCGGTTCCTATTACAAGATAATCGTAAATTTTTTCTTTCATTTTTCGTCTCTTTGTCATCCTGAACTCGGCTTGTCCCGATTTATCGGGAATTCAGGATCTTTCTTTTAAATTCTATCACTGCAAGGGGCTAAAGCCACCTTGTTCAATTCGTGTGATCGATCACCTAGTAATCAATTAACTTTCCACCTTCTTCAGTGTTAATAGCCTTATTAGGATATTTCATTACCTCTTTAAGGGTTTTAATTTCATTCGACAATGAAGTATTCTCAACTTTTAATTTTTCTAGGTCATTAACTGCTATAAGGAGGTCTTTGGTCTTGATCTCAAGATCCTTATTAGTAAGTTTTAACTCTTTTAATACTCTGCTATGCTCTTTAGAATTCTTAAAGTCTTTTAATGCAGAGAAAAATGCCGAGATCAGTCCGCCTATCATCAGAGAAAAAAATATTACTAAAATAACTGAGGCATCAGTGATCTCTTTGTTAAAGACCTTAATATCTGTTTTAGCACTGTAATTCTGTATCGTCAGCCAGATTATTGCGAATAGTAAGACCAGCTGGAATATCCTTTTTGCATAGGTCATTTTTTATCTCCTTATATAAATTATTTAACAATTTCACCGAATAATGTCACACCTTCAGCCTTGATTATCTTTACTTTGACAAAATCTCCAACATTGAAGTTTGTGATCTTGTCAAACACAACTATCCTGTTCTGCTCAGTTCTACCTTTATACTGCTCTTTTCTCTTTTTACTGAGAGATTCTATCAGAACTTCTCTTGTTTTACCTATATCCTTTCGTAATTGTTCTAATCCTATCTCCTTTTGCAGATCAGCGATAAATTGCTGCCTTCTACCTTTCTCTTCTTTTGGAACATCATCAGTAAAATTTTTTGCAGATGCTGTATTCTTTCTCTCTGAGTAAATGAACATAAATGCATTATCAAATTCTGTGTTCTTCAATACTTCTACAGTTTGCTGAAAATCTTCTTCAGTCTCTCCCGGAAAACCAACGATAACATCTGTCGTTATAGCTATATCAGGTAACTTTCGTCTTATCATATCTATTTTAGCGAGATATTCTTCGATAGTATAACCCCGGTTCATATTCTTTAGAACTGTATTGCTTCCTGCTTGAAAAGGTAAATGGAAACTGTTTGAGATATTTTTATTTCTGACAATTACATCGACCAGTTCCTCAGAAAGATCTTTTGCATGAGAAGTTGCGAATTTTAATCTTTTCAAACCTTTCACATCAGCAACTTTTTGAAGTAATTCCGGGAATCTGACACCTTCATAGTCGTATGAATTTACATTCTGACCCAGTAATGTTATCTCAGAAATACCTTCAGCAAGTGTTTGTTCTACTTCTGCTATGATAGAATCCATTGATCTACTTTTTTCCCTGCCCCGAACATAAGGAACAACACAATAAGAACAAAAATTGTTACAACCTCTCATCACAGATATAAAGGCATTTGTATTTTCACTTCTGTAAGGAGTTACATCTTCATAATTTTCATCTATGTCGAAATCCAGTTCTTCGAAATATGTCTTCTCTCTGTATATTTTTTTGATCAGTTCAGGTAAAGTTCTGTATTTGTCCGGTCCTACTTGAAGTTTAATAAAATCAAGCTTTGATTTCAATTCATCTCCGGTATGCTCAGGAATACATCCCAGAATACCTGCAATTTCAAGTTTGCCTGTATTTTTGAGACTCTTATGATGCTTCATTTTGTTGATCACCCTCTCAACAGCCTTCTCTCTGATCGCACAAGTGTTTAAAAGCAGAATATTAGCTTCCTTGATATGCTTAACAAGCTTAAATCCAGCTTTGATCAGAATAGATGTCACGATCTCACTGTCAACGATATTCATCTGACAGCCGTATGTCTCTATATAAAATGTTTTATTCAAAGCTAAGTACTTTCCTTATAATTAATAACAATAAGTAATATATTAAAGGGTCAGGTTAAAAACAATGTTATTTATTATATATAATCCCATAGAATAAGCGTATTAATGATAATCTTTTGACTGAGTATTAATCTAATCCCAACGGGATTATACTACTGTAACCACAGGTTTCAACCTGTGGAACAACCTGACTGTAAAAAATAAAGGGAATGGTTTGAAACCATTCCCTACAACTCTACCGGTCGAACACATAAGTTAGTTGGTTGCAAGTAATCAACTAACCAACTCTGTCAAATTATATGTGTTCGATCCTACTTGACGAATTTATAATAAACATAAAAAACAATCCCGACTATCCC
The DNA here is from genome assembly GCA_016937995.1 of Candidatus Delongbacteria bacterium. Taxonomy (GTDB): domain Bacteria; phylum UBA4055; class UBA4055; order UBA4055; family UBA4055; genus WTAK01. Next base: position 25,230 of record JAFGVM010000064.1, on the reverse strand, counting down.
TGACTTTATCGATAGCATCACAAAAGCCTGCAACTTCCCATCAAAGAAATTCATCCCGGTAAAAACATGACTATTTAAAAACAGAACTAAACCTACAGCTATCAAAATTGCCACTAAATTTTTAAGTGCAAAGAAGTATCTCATCGTTGGGTCGATCATATCTTTTAACTCTTTTTTTGTGAAATAGTCCATCATCATCATATTCAAATAAAATGACAATGAGGATGCCAAAGCTATCCCTGAATGTGAAAGTGGAGTATGTTTCGCAAGGATATATGCTAAAATAATATTCGCAATTGCACAAGTGATAGATACTTTCAGGGCATGGATATTCTTATTGACCAGTGACATCACTCTGACATAATAACCTACAAAACTCATAGGTAAAAGACCCAATGAATACATTCTAAGAGCATCTGAGGTCAATGCTACAGAATTAGCATCAAAAGCTTTTCTTCTCAGGATCAGATCAATGATCTCATCTGAAGAAGTTAAACAAATAACAGTGATCGGAATAAAGAACATCAGATATAGATCGATCCCTTTTTTGAAGGTTCTATTGAAATTACTAAAATCACCTGTAGCTTTCATTTTGTTAAGAACAGGATTTATACCTCTGGCAATAGGTAAAGATATTATCGCAAAAGGTAATTGAAATATTCTGTTGGCATAAAACAGAGAAGATGTTGCCCCTGCAGCTAAAGTTGTAGCCAGCATTCTACCGAAGAACTCTGTACTTTTGTTGAAAACCGCATTCAGAGAAATAACTTTACTCTCACGCTTTATCACAGAAAAATCATTCTCATGATCTTTCAATACCAGATCATGCTTTAATCCTGTCTCGCTTTTGAATTTTTTGCTATAGATGAACGGTAATTGAACTAGTAATTGAAGAAGTGCTCCGAGAACATATCCTACTGCAATAGAATAATCACCGATAACAGGTTTTAAAAATATTATTCCTGCGATCACACCAATGCTAAGCATCATAGGTGCAAAACCAAAGATCCAGTTCCTTTCAAAGAAATTCAGCATACTTCCTACAAAAGCGGCAATCCCTATGAACAGCATGAACGGAAGAAGTATATATATTAATTTCATTGCAAGAGCATAATCAAAACCTGAATCTATTCCAAAATGTTGAATCAGCATAAATGCCAATGGAGTTATCAGGTATAACAATGTCATTATTCCCAGCAGAGAAAAAAAGAACCAGTTGAAAGACACTGAAACGAATTTCCATGCTTTCTCTTTATTGCATTCATCATATATGGTCTTGAAAGGCGGCATAAAAGCTCTTTCGACCATATCCTCACCGAGTATCTGCCTGAACAGGTTCGGGAACATCAGGGCAAAAGTAAATGCATCAGCTACACGACCTGTGCCAAAATAAGCACTTACAACAATCTCGCGGATAAAACCGAAGATCCTTGAAAAGAACGTTCCAGTGAAGATCTTTATAATATTTTTTGAAATTCCTGTCATTTTCTCTCGTCATTCTGAATTTATTTCAGAATCTTTTTTTTTGTTGAACTTATTTGTTTAATCTGTTGTTCGTTTCGTGTATTGAGACGCAAAGTGTTGCGTCTCTACACAATTCTCCATTTTCCATTCTCAATTATGATCTACAAAATTTTGTAGATCATCTTAAACGCCACGATGAAATACAATGTCGCTGCAAACACCTTAACATTCTTACTCTTACTTCTAATATTAACCGTTGCTCCCAATCTTGCAGATAATAATGTTCCTACTGTTATTGCAAGAAAGAACGGTACAAATACATCCCAGCTGAGATAACTGCTAATACCTGTGATAGCTCTCCCAATTATACCTGATGCAGCTGTAAATATCATTACTATAGTCGAAATACCAATTGCTTTTTTTATATCAAAGTGCAGGAATACTGTTAACATTGGAACCAAAACAGCTCCGCCACCAAGACCTGTCATTGATGATATCATACCCATTACTATACCTGCTGATAACATCAGCCAGAAATTGAAATTTGCTTTAACTGATTCATCCTGATTTCTGAACCAGAGTATTTTTATTGCCAGTAAGAAAATAACTGCTGCAAAGAAAATTATTCTCGATTTATCAGATATGACATAGCAGATATAATTTCCGGGGATAGGTCCTATTATTGATCCTAATGCAATAGGAATGAGTGCTTTCTTGTAAAAATTCTTATGCTTTATATGTTTCAGAGATGCGTTTGCTGCTGAGAATATTATCACTGCCAGAGAAATTGTAGATGCTGCCAAAAAAAGATTTTCGTCAGGTACTTTTCCTTCAAGGAAATAAATTATCACCGGGACAGTTACAATTCCGCCACCTATACCGAGAAATCCACTGAGAAAACCTGCCACGATCCCTGTTAAGAACAAAATAAATATTTCACCTGACATCAATACTCCCTTGCTATTTTGTCATTGCGTTCCCGATTTATCGGGAGTGGCAATCTTATTTTATACGAGACGTAGCAGTGCGACGTCTTTACGGTTTATCCTTGTATGTTGGATATTGATTTCCCTTCCAGATTGACTTTTTCAATAGATTTAACCAGATCAAATATCAATTTATTCATTGAAACATCTAAACCGTTCTTTTCACCAAACCTGATTATCACTCCGTTTATAAGATCTATCTCGTTATTTCTCTTATAAAAATAATCCTGCAGCATTGAGGTATAGTTGTCGTTTGAAATATAAGAATTGAATTGTTCAACAGTCATACTTGTATCAAACCCTTCACTTTTTGCAACAGCTATACATTCATTCAATATTTTTTCTTTTAGATCATTATATTGGGTTTCTGCTATAACCTTGTTCTTAGCTTTTAATATTACCGACAAAGGATTTACAACGCTATTAATCACAAGCTTATACCATATAGCGTGACCAATATTCCTTGTGGCTTTGAAATCTATGAACGTATCTTTGAATATCTCAGAATAATCTGTCTCTGTGAAAGGTTTCTCTACTTTTATTCCACCACCCCAGAAATCAATTATCCCCGGCTCTCTGAAAACAACACCCATGGAAATTATCGACTGATAAACATTATTCTCAGATATCTTTCCATTAATAGCTTCAATTGCAATATCCTTTGCACCATAACCGTTCTGGATCAATAATATCGTCGTTGTATCAGTGACAAATGGTAATATCTCTTCAATAGCACCAGGGAGGGTCGTTATCTTAGTGGAAATGATCAATAAAGTATTTTCTAAGCTGAAATCTATCTTTGTCTTAGCACTGATCTTAAGATTCTTAGAAACATCTCCTTCAATAGAAAGACCGTCAGAAATTATCTTATCAACATGTGATTTTCTACCGATAAGAGTAACTGAACCGGAATACTTCTCCTCCAAAGCGGCTCCAAGAGTAGAACCAACTGCCCCTGCTCCTAATATTACGATTTTATTATTCATAAATATTCCGGATGATTTATCTTCAACCATTTAAGTACATCATCTTTTAAATTTCCAACGAAATCTATCAGTTCATCGGCTTCCGCATCAGTTGCACCACCGACAGAATCATACTCGACCATATTTCTTTTTGCTCTACATGTATTCAGATAATCTGCATCATCTTCTCTCTCTTTTCCGAGTATAAGACTGAGTGACTGGATCGTACGATAATGTGTTGCAGATCTTTCTGCCATGAAACCTTCTGAATATAATAAAATAGTACAAAGTTTCAAAGCAGCATTATAAGCTATACCAAATCTCCAGTCCGGTGACAGATCTGTTTGCTTGGAATCTTTAATATCACGATCTACTATTTGAAGCAGTTGTTCAATTTCCTGCTTGCTCGAGCTGTGAGATTTAAGCCAGCCGTTACTCTCCCAGTTTTTCAATGTCATCGATGCTTCCTTTAATAATAATTTTTGAAGAGTTTAAGACCCTTGATATAAAGTGATCATTCTCGTTCTTGCGTTGAATAAAATCTTCCATAGATATTGTATAAGGATTTATTTCTCTATCAATAATGGTATTTGCTTCTTTTAAAAGTTTACTCAGCTCTCTTAATCCGATCTTGCCTATCACAAAAAGATCTACATCACTCTCAGGTCTTTCTTCTCCGGATGCTATTGATCCAAAAATGAAAGCATAATCAATCGATTCAACATTTAAAGAATTCTTGAGAACATCTGCCAATCCATTTGTTTTCATAACAAGATCATGAAAAACTGAGTATAGCGGATGATTTTTATTTGCAGAATAATAGGTTCTGTTCCCATCTATCCGTTTAAGGATCAGTTCAAGTTTTGTCAACTTCTGAGCCTCTTGCCTGACAGAACCAATTGCAAAACCGGAAAGTCTTTGAATTTCCCGAAGATGATACTCTTTACTTTCCAGTCCGAATAAAATTCTAAAATATTCAGACCGAACTTTTGAAGAAAATATTTCTGCTAAAATGCTCACACCAATCCTATTGTTCGCTTAGACCATACACTTGTTCGGTTTATACATACAATAAATTTAATACAATCTTTTGCCGTAGTCAAGAATTATCTGTATTCTATCTGTATTTTATCTGTATATTGTTCGCCTATTCCATACATTTGTTCGGTTTTTACATACATTTACTAGATGAGTAACCAAGTATATCGCAAATCAAACTTTCAATTTGTCTGGTTGTAAAATGTTATTTTGCTTTTGTTTGATTTTTTAGCACTTAACGGAATTTTGGTTACCTGACGAAAGTGATTTTTCACTGATGTGTAAAAACTACTTCCAGTTAATATGGGATTCAGATTTTAAAGTGAAAAATACCGGTAGTCCCAAAATTAGCGTTCGTGCTGCCCTTTTCTTTCCAACTTTCTTTTGGGCAAGCAAAAGAAAGCTGAAAAAAAACATACAATTGTGCTGTTTGTATGAACAATTATTCTAGGGGTTTGCTTGTAAAAGCTGAATGATTATCTGTCAGTTCTCCAAAACGGGTAAATCCCATATCTTTTAACTTCTTCAATTGTTTGCCAAATTTTTTTTCTTTATTCACAACAGAAACAATATAATTATTCGTTATTCTTTGTGTTTCAGCTTCCTGATAAATTCTTTTAATATCATGGTATTCAAGATCAAATATTATTGCAAGTTTCTCTATAGAACTATTTGCCTGCTCTTCTTCCAACATTATATCCACAATCCTTTCAAAACCAATTGAAAATCCGCAAGCCGGAACATCCTGACCAATACGCTTCCCTATCATCTTGTCATACCTACCTCCACCTCCGACTGAACCAGGATAATCTTTGTACTTTATCTCATAGATCATACCTGTGTAATATCCCATTCCACGAACAAGAGTTGGATCGAATTCTATTTTAAATTTACCCGTCGAAGTCAAATTTATTCCTTCAATAACTTTCTTTAAATCATCAGTTAGATAAATATGGTTATATTCACCAATATTGAATTGTCCAATATCAAACCACATAGCTGTGATAGCATCATGAGAGTATTCTTTTTCAATGAGTTCTTTCTTCACACCATCCTTACCGATCTTATCAAGTTTATCCAGAGTGATAAAAACACTTTCATGGTCTTCTTCTGAAAAACCCCATTTCGTTGCAAGATCCTTCAAAACTTTTCTATCGTTGATTTTAATCGTAAAATCCTCAAACCCTATATTCAACAAAGCCTGAGATGAAGCAATCAGAAGATCTATCTCAGCGATAATATCTTTCTCTCCGATAACATCAATATCGCATTGCATAAATTGTCTGTAACGACCTTTCTGAGGTCTTTCAGCTCTGAAAACCCAGTCAGCCTGAATAACCTTGAACGGCAGAGGTATATTCCCCTGATTATTTGCATATATCCTTGTAAGTGGAACTGTCAGATCAAATCTCATACCTGAATCAGCAATATCATTCTCTTCCTTAGCAGTATCGATCTTAAGTTTTTCACCCCTTTTCATGACCTTGAAAGTAAGTTTTTCATTATCACCACCGTCTCCGGACTGCAATAAATTCAAATGCTCAAGTATAGGTGTCTCGATCTTTCTATAACCGAAAGATGTATATGTATCAATGATCGTTCTCTTAACTCTTTCTCTTAGTTCTGCCTCATCAGGCAGAAAATCCTTCATTCCTCTGACAGGATTAGTGTTCACTTTCATAGTTGATCCTAAGTAAATATTAATGATTAAGCTAAAATATAATGTTATATAGTGGTTTTTGAAAACCTTTTTTAATTTAGTTGAAAGTTGGAAGTTGTAAGTCATCTTTTGACTTACCTTCACAGACTGCTAAGGATGCGACCAATTACTCCCCCGTGAAAATTCGGCAATCCAACATTCACGGGGTTCGCACCTACACTGTTAAAAATTTGCACACTTTAGGGGGTAAAAAACTTGGATTGCCTTGAACTTTGGTTACTTTGTTTCAAAACAAAGTAACGTAAAATAAATAAAAGGCTTCCGGATCAAGTCCGGGAATTACAAAATAATTTCTTTTTTGTTAGCTTAGCCGAGTCTATTATTTTATATTAACGAAATATGAAAAAACCATATCTATTACTAATACTCGTATCATTAATAATGATCTTCTATTACGGAAAGATCAACATTTCCATTGAACCGTTCAACGAGATCCCGGACATAATCCATTATAAAATGATGGCAGAAGCATCCCCTGGTTTCAATCCTGAAGTATCCAGAAATTTCGGCTACAGAATACTATCTCCATGGATCGTCGGAATTTTACCTATGAATACTGATCTCGGGTTTTATTTATTAACAATATTGATAGCTTTAATGATACCGATATTTCTCTTAAGGTTCTTAATACTATACGGCCTAAAAGAGAACACTGCATTCTTCATAACTATCCTGTTCATGCTCAATAAATATACCTATGGATTTGCAATCTGGGATTTTTATGACATAAACGATCTAGTGACCCATTTACTTATTTTACTCTTCTTCATAGCTTTAAAAAAAGAAAATTTCTTATACATTTCGATCATTCTGATCATCGGAGTTTTAAACAGAGAAACCATCCTGTTTGCAGTTCCGGCAGGATTGATCTACTATTGGTTCAAAGAAAGATCTCCTAAGAAAACTTATCAACTCATTGCTGCAACAATACCTTCAGTAATAATCTTAACAGGCATAAGGACTTTTATTATAACCGAGTCTTCTTCGGGTGGTGGCCTTGCACATTCTTTCGGCAAATTACACTTTGATGACACTAATAAAATATTCAAACCCGGAACATACTACAGAATCATAATAAATACTTTTTTACCTTTGGCTTTAATCCCTGCTGTTTTTTTCAAAGAAAAAATCAAGTTTTTTAAAGAACATTCATACTTTTTTATATTTGTAATAATTTACTTCTTCAGCTGTTTCATTGCCGGGGATAACGAGAGATTATTTGCTCCTGTCTTTCCAGTTTTCTATTTTCTTGTAGGATATATACTTGAACAGAAAGAATTTTTAACTAAAAAGAATAAAAATATTCTTCTCATATTGACCGTATTAGCTCTACCGCACCATTTTTATTCAAGATTTCCATTACCCGATAGACAGCTGACAATGATTTTTTCACTTGCAACATTACTGCTTGTTACTTTATATTCTATTTATACAAGAATATATTCAAATAAATCAGGAGATAGATCATGATTAGAATGTCAATCATAATACCTACTTACAATAGACCGGATTCTATCAAAAGAACTGTCAACTCTATACTTGATCATGATACACAAAATTACTATGAGATTATAGTTGTGAATGACAGCCCTGAACATCCTATTGAAAGTTTTTTTGATAAAAAAGTGACCGTTATAAATAATGGTGAGAATATTGGAAGGTCAAAGGCACGTAATAAAGGTGCTGACATGGCTAAGGGTGACATACTTTTCTTTGTTGATGATGATATCGAGATGAAAGATAATCTTTTCGATATCTTTGTGGAGCTTATGGATCAGGAGTTCGATGCGGTTTTCGCTAATGTTATAAATGTAAGATCAGACGGTGCTAAATCATGTCTAAATAAGTTTCTTAATACCCGTGGAGCAAATCAAAAAGGATTTGAGGAAAATTTTAAAAGTAATTATTTCACATCAGCTTATTGCGGAATAAAGAAGGAATTCTTTAATAATATAGGCAAGTTCGATGAGAATTTTAAAGGATATGGATGGGAAGATCCTGAACTGGGTATGAGAATAGAAAAGAACGGGGGAAAGATCAAGTTCTATAAAACGGACCTTTTATTACATTACCATAATAAAGATCTTGATCAATGGGTAAGTCAGCTTGAAAATTCAGGAACAAATTTTAAATATATTATCAACAAGTATCCTGAGAATAAAGACAGATTCAACTATGATTTTTTAACTTCCTGGAAAGCAGGATTTTGCTTTAATCCTTTATCTTTCGCTATAGCAAAAATGAAAGCTAAGCTTTTCGGTGGTGTAATGAATTTTATAATGTTTAAATATTTATTTGCCGGAGCGATTTACCGAAGCCTGAAAAAATTAAAATGATTTGTACGGAACGCAGGAATGCATTCCTTTTTCGCTTAATGATCGCATTTTTGCGATCCCTACGACTTTACATCAACCTTACCATCTTTAAACTGAACTTCTAGTTCAGTTTCTTTTTTTACTTTTTTTGCGGAAGAAACGATCTTCTCTGTCTTTTTATCTCTGACAATAGCAAAACCTCTGTTCAGAACTGACTCGGGATCAAGCGATCTTAAAATATCGTCATATTTTGATAATTTTTGCTTCTCTGAATCGAACCTTACCCTAAGGAGCATTGAAAATTTATCTTCGATATTATCCAGGATCATTGTATAATTATTCAAAATATCCGCAGGTCTTTTGAAGGCATGAGAGTTTGCATAGGCATTTAAAAGTTCATTCTGTCTCTGGAAATAATTTGATATAGAACTTCCCAGCCTGCTTTTATACTGACCTATCCTGAGATTTTCTTCTGTAAGATTTATTGTTGCAATCTCTGCTGCATGTGAAGGTGTAGCAGCTCTAACATCAGCAACGAAATCTGAAATAGAGAAATCTATTTCATGACCAACCGCACTGATGACCGGTATCTTTGAATTAAAAACAGCACGAGCAACAACCTCTTCGTTGAAAGACCAGAGATCTTCCAGTGACCCACCACCTCTACCGATTATAATAACATCCACAGGATCAGCTTGAGAATTGAACAAAATAATTCCATCAACGATCTCAGACTCAGTTCCTTTTCCCTGAACCCTTGCATTATAAATAAAAATATTGACAAAAGGAGCTCTTGATCTAATAACTTTCCTGATATCCTGGAAAGCTGCACCTGTCTCAGCAGTGACTACACCGATATTCTTTACCAAGAATGGTAACGGTTTCTTATGTATCTGATCGAAAAGACCCTCTTCCAGAAGTTTCTGCTTCAATATCTCAAATCTTTCCTGCAGCTCACCAATACCTGAAACGGTCATTTTCTTTACATCGATCTGATATCTTCCACTACCCTCATAGACTGTCACATTTCCAAGAACAATAACTTTCTGGCCGTTATCCGGTTTAAAACTCAATCTGTCACCGGTTGCTTTCCACATAACGCAACTGATAACAGCTTTTTCATCTTTCAAACTGAAATAATGATGACCCGAGCTATGATGCTTATAGTTAGAAATTTCACCTTCTATCCAGACACCTGAAAAATTTGGTTCTAAGACGCCCTTGATCAGTTTAGTGATCTCAAATACAGAAAGAACTTCTTTCTCTTTTTTTTCTTTCTTTTTTTCAGAAGGAATAAGCTTTTCAGCTTCTTTCTTATTTTCTTCTTCCTCAATGTATGAAAACAAATCTGTCATTAATTTTTACTCTTTTTATTTCGTCATTGCGAGGATTTATTAAATCCGTTGCAATCTTATTTCTCGTTTTAGGTCGGAGGTAAACTCCGACCCAACAGTATTATATTATGACCTTATCAAGTGTTGTGAGACGTAGCAGTGCTGCCGTCTCTTCGGGCTCATAACCTACAACTTACAACTATCTTTTACCTTCCCGAGATACTCAACACAGCTCTTAATTCGAACTTATGGTTTGTATTCACAACACTTCTTGCGCCATAACTCTGGCTTTCATTATAATTATATGAATAAGATGCTGTACCGCTTAGTTTTTGTGATATTTTATATGTTATATCCGGAGCTACAGTAAAATTATCTGATTTTATCCCGTCTGCAAATCCTTCATATTCTTTTGCTTCAAGATCATATTTATAAGTTTCTGAAGAGTTATAAGACAATGATAAGTTGTAGGTAATATCATTATCCAGTCTTTTACCGTTGAAAGGCCAAAAATTCAATGGTATTTTGAAACCGCCTTTTTGATTATATCCACTTGAGACCCTTAACTCCCGGGAATATTTTTTATCACCGGACTGAATGTCTGCAACACCGTCATTGTATGCATATTGCTCTTTCATATCGTATGTGTAGTTGTAAGAAGCACTAAAATTATATCCGTTCTTAAGATTCAGCTTGAAAGAAGCCAAAGGTCTGAAAGAAACATTATAAGCTTTAGACCTTAATTTAAGAATGTTAGGATCCAGGTCGGGAATACCGGTCAGGTACATATCAGGGCTGCTGTTCTCCATATACCAGACCGAAGAAACATTACCGGATTTTTGATGTGATATTGTTATTGATGATATACTTTCAGAGTTGATCATCAGTTTTTCCAAACCTTTAATATTAATAGAATAATTCGGTATCATGTAGGAGGTCACATCACTTTTTTTATGCTCTTCTTCAGTGACCCACGGCCATACAAAGTTTGTCTCTGTATCTGTACCTGCAAAACCCTCATTATTGTTTTCTCTGTAAGATCTTCCGAACTGATAAGTTATTCCATCAAAAGCCAGATTATTAGATAGGCTCAATCTTGTACTTCCGGATAAAGCCCAACTACCACCCCAGCTGGTATTTTCATATTCCAGATCTTCCGGTTCGGAAGATACTCCAAATATAAATCCCAGATCAGCCTGGTCAAAGGAGTTGATATTATTAAATGTGTTTTCCCGGTTTTGTGAATAGGACAGAGAAAGGTCAGATAAATTATTCTTTAAAAAATCAAGTATAGATTTTTTCTTTTCAGAATTAGAAGACTTACTTTTTCTAATATTCCTCATATTATCAGTTTTTTTGACATCTTTAGGATCATTTTTTTGAGGCGGAGCTGGATCATCGTTATGTTGTACAGTCTCTTTTTTTTCTTCCTTTTTAGGGAAAAAATATTCAATCGAACTTTGAATTCCGGTAAAAATATCCTTAGTTTTCAATTTAGTACCGATCTTAGCATCATACCGGTTTTTTATGTCAGTTCCCATCGAATTATTTGCAAGGTTACCATTCCAACTGTATGCTGTATTAAATGACAGATCGTTCGTCCAGAATTTAAAAAAGTTTAAGTTCAAATTATTATTCAATTTTGAATCCAGAGTTGACAGTTCACCAAAGTTAAAAGATGCAATATCAGAAAAATCTCTGGTCTTATCATCAACCACCAGAGTGACAGTTTCCCCGCTGTTCGTATCAATTGTATCGATCTTTGTTTTGAACATATCAGATCTCAAAGTCAGGTCATAACTGGTATTCAATATAGGTATCGGGGACATTTTAGTATTGAATGATCTTGTAACATCAAATAATTGTGATGTAGTATTATTCCCCTTTCTGGTCAATGAAACAGTTTTATTTTTCGTTGTTTCTAAATTAGTTGTATAACTTGATGGAAAGAATACAAATTTAAAATCCTTCATCCCTTTCATGAAACTATTAGCACCAACCCAGCCAAAAGGTTTTAAAGAAAACCATGATTCCGGTAAATTCAGAGAATATCCGATCTTATATTTATAATTTTCAGATTCAGAAGTCAGATAGGTTGCATTACTGAGATTGGAGAAAGAAGCATTTCCTGTAAATGAAATATTATCTATCGAATATTTAAGAAAAGGATTTGTTGATTTAGAGGTCTTGTTGACAGAGAAATCATATTGATGTCTTTTATTAATGATCCTTACAGAATCAGGAATATTGTTCTCATCAACTAAGATGTCAGTACTTCCCTGATACTTTGTATAACTGTCACTGTTTGAATATGTATATTTAAGCGGTACTCTCAACCCTAATTTTTGCGGAACCAGTTTATCCAGATTGAATGTTGTATTCAGATTGAAATTTTGAGAATTCAATCCACTTCCGCTCTTCTCCTCTATTCTGTGAAAATTTCCATCCTGCCTTGTCATCTCCATATCAACCGTTGCCACATCTGCCAATTCTATCCTTGATTTAGCTCTCATTGCCATACCAGGATCTTTTTTTACTTTGACCAAGCGTAACTCATCAAGCCAGATCTCTGTATTCAGGGCTGTATTCGCTGAGTCAATAATTCCTGCATTTAAATATTTTACATTTTGAAGAGTTGGATTTCCACGAATACCTATGTATCTTTTTATCAGTTCATCGTTAAATCCTTTCATGTACATCGAGTCAATACGTGCACCGTCATCCGATCTTAAAGTTTTCAACTCGGTTAATTCGTTCAAAGGAATTATCATTTGATTATTAACTTCTGTATTTTTCCATCCTGCTACAAGTTTTGATCTATACTCATAGTAATTCAAAGAGTCTGAGCCGAATCTGTAGACAAAGTATAATGGTCTATCCACCGGCCATAAAGGATCATCCTTTTCCGTACCACCATGAATGAACATTTTCATTTCTTCGTATAATAAATAATTTTCTCCACCTATCAAATATTTGGTAAGTGTTGGATTTTTAGGTAAGTTTGAAGTTGAGAACGGATCAAGAGTTATGTCCATTAAAAGGGACTGCTCAGGTACCTCGTAATTATCTGAATCAAGTTTTTTTACTCCAGGTGGAGAATGGTATCTTTCCTTATCATCTTCGTTATTTATTGTTTTAGCTTCAATTCTACCTTTACTGTCTCCTCTTGCAGCCCATTCATTTCCTACAAGGTTAAGGGTCACGAACTGAATTTTTGTAGTATTTATAGTATCGGCTGAATTGTTAACCCACAATTTCAGATATTTCATTTTTGCCAGATCAGGCTCACTGTTCAATATTTTTCTTAATTTATCATCTAAAGGTACCCGGTAAAGTGCAAAACCTGAACCGGGACTATAGTCTTTACTGATAACATAATTTAGGTCCACAGTTGGATTGGATCTCAGTTCAAGAGAATACCTGTAGGCTTTTACAGTCTTATCAAGGTTACCTCCACCGTCAAGGTCCTCTGAATCCAGCCTTCCGTTTTTCTCGGTCTTAATAAAATCCCAGTAATTATCCAGTTGGGAATCAGGAGTTGGTTTTCCTGCTGATTCTTCTGGGTGATCATCAAAAGAAAAACGTTCATAATTTTCTTTTGCTCTAGGGGAGTTTGGATCGAAGAGATACAAAGGGTTAAAATCATTTTGTCCTGACATCATATCCAGTCCTGTATCCTCAGAATTATCAACAATATCAAGAACATTATTGTTGTTAATATCCTCAGTGTTCAGATATCCATCCGGTATAACATCCTCACTCAATTCACCAATGTCAATATTCAATGTTATATTTCTGTTTGTTGAAGCAAGAAATTCAATATATTTTATCTCTCTCATATCCTGATATGATGAATGAAGATACTTCATAACTCCACCCCATGAATCTTCTGGTCTAATATCATTACCGTTGATACCTTCAGATCTGTTCATAGGCTTAAATATCATATCCAGAGTCGATACTTTATCGTTTTTTTCCGTTGCAGGAACATCAGTATAAATATCATCTTTTGCCAATTTATCATCATCATTGGGATTATACCAGTAAAATGCAGGTTCATCTGTTTCAGAATTTCCGGAATATGCCTGAAGAAAGTATGATGTTGGTAAGATCAATCCATCACCGGTCACATCAGTTGATTGTGTATAAGAAACAAGGGTCTCATAATAATCCGGTACTGATGAGTAATGCCAGCTTGAATAATTGATACCCAGTGAAGTATTTTTCTTGCTGTTCTCAAAATCATCTATGTAAGCCGCATCCAGTGGGTTGGGATTTGGATATATCTGTGCAACCTCACCTTCCAGTGAAAATGATGATTTTGAGTCAGTTTCTATCAGAGGTAATCTGTCAAGCATCTTAGTAATGAAAGGTGTATCAAATTTTGTTTGTCCGTTAATATCCAGAGTAAGATTTCTTTTTGGTTCATACCCGACATGGACCCTTTCCTCATTTGTTGATTCAGATAAATAAAGAACGGTACCTCCTATGTACGTATCTTTATTGAAAGAATATTCAAATCTGTTACCTAAAAGAACTTTTTCATCGAGTTGAAATATTGTTGCAGATTCATAAGAAATTTCTATGTCAGCTGTTTGATAAAGGTCATTGATCAGAGAAAGCTGTCCTGAGTGATAATCTATTATATAATCCACATCTTTTTGTAATTCAGTTGCTCCGGACCTTACAACTTCCGATCCTTCGATCACGTTAAATCCAAGCTGATAAGTACTCGATTTACTGGTGATCACAAATTTCAGATTGAATGGAGAAGTAAATGTCGTATAAGGGTCCTGATATATTTCAGGATCTGTAAAAAGTGTATCTGCAAGTCCTGTGGTTTTATAGATCACACTGTTGCTGTCAGGTTCGAACGGTCTCTGATTAGGGAATCTGAACTCTCCGTAAGCTGGGTTCAGGTAGCCTATATCCACAAGGTCATTAGCCTGCTCATCCTCCACCTCATACCATTGAAGATATGGTACCGGAACTCCGGATGGATCCAATTCTTCGGATTTTGTTGTACCGGCTACATCTTTTGTTATTGTGAGTTTAAAATCCTCTCTACTGACATCTGTTCCTCCCAGAGAATAAACGTTTTTCCATTCAAGATCTGACCAGGGAGCACTGAATTTCTGACCTTTTTCAGCTATTATCTGAAGCTCATATTTTGTATCACTTACTTTTTTTCCTATGTGTATTGTATCGGTCAATAATTGGTAGTGTTGTTTAATGTATTTCACTGCAAGGATCTGTCCACTTACAAGATTAACAGATTTTAACCTGATATATCCAAGCTCGTTATTTATTTCATATTGCTCAGGTTCTAATCTTTTTACACGGTTCTGTTTATATAAATTGGGGTAACTGTTCGGATATACACCAATTGAATCAGAGTTATCAGTATAATCAATATATATATCCGCATCCGGGAATGTACCTACTTCATTCCCGATTGTTACGAACAGTTCGAGAGAATAGGGTTGAATTTTATAAATTGAAGTTGATAACGGAACATGGGCAAGTATATTTTCATAGTTGTTCTCTGTAGCAAAATTTTCCTTAAAACTGTCCTCAATGTAGAAATAAGTGTATGGCAGGTAATTTTTCGCATTAATAGATACTTCTCTTGTTGTCACTCCACCCTTAACAGTAAGTTGATTTTTCTGTCCTTTCTCAAATGATGCGATAGTGGTATTCTTCAGATTTCCTATCTGCATCACAGTTTTCAAACCGAATAATCCTTTATTGACACCACTGTAACTTACGAACCTGGTACCCGGTAAACTAAGACCGATATTCCCTGCTTCGAACTTCTGTATGATCTCATCACTCTCACCGGTATAAGTTAACTTAAGAGAGTTCTCAAAATCCAGAGACTCCGTATTCTGTGCAATATCAACATCGACTTTGGTACCTATTTTTCCTCTGATAGAAATATTCTGAGTCTGATCGAGAGTAAAATCAAAGCTTGAATCTTCAACATTTGGAAGATCAGTATAACTCTTTTGACCGGTAATACTTAATGACAGGGATCCTTTTACTCTCAATCCGATCTTATCCCCACCAAAAACCCTGTGAAAAGTCCTTGATTTAATTTTAAATGGAATATCTATTGCAATTTCTTCACCTGACAGGAAACCTCCATATTCTCCCACTCCCAGGCCCTTCGTTACTGATTTGAACCACTGATCCCTTGTTTCATATTCGGTTCTTTGAGAGATATAATCCTGAAGCTTCATCACTATTGATTTTTTATAATCTTCCTCGAAAAGTCTTTCATATATGACAACATACTGCATTGATTCATCTATCTCAATACCATGTTTATATTTAGTTGAGCTGATGGAAAAGACAATTGAATCTTTTTTATATTTAGTCAGAAAATTCTGTCCTACCGGAGGAAATACTTCAACCTGATTTTTCAGTATTCCGGTATCATATATTAATTTAAACGATGTACTGTCTGAATTTTGAATAGAAAAAAGATCTAATACCAAGATGAACATGAGAATATTTAAAACTGATCTCAATTTCATTAAACTTAATTCTGCCTTATGATTTTTCTTGCCCTGGATTTTATAAGATCAGAATATTCTCCTTTTAATAACTCCATAATGATCTCATTTCTTTCCTCTTTTTTGATATCATTGTTTTCACAATAATCCAGTATCAAAAGACCTATATCTGAACTGGTTGGATCCTGGTCTAATATCAGTCTTATGACCTTACTCTGCTCTTCAATGTTTTTTGAAGCCTTAAGATAGTAATATTTTAATCCTAAGACAAACAATATTTCAGCTTTATCTTCCGAATTATCAGGATCATCCGGAATAATTTCGAATTTATTTGTTGGATCAATATTATTCCGTAAGTAATCAAAATAACTGTTTCGTAACCTGTCATCACCATCAATGATCTGAAGCTGATTTTTAACTTTTATTATATCATTATCTGTATCTGCAATAATATTGTCTTTTGTTAATTTCTCATATTTTTCATTAAATTCATTCATATTGTTTTGAAAAAGGCTGAGCATTATATCGATAAATAACAGTTGATCTTCTACTTCCCTTCTCAGGGAATGATACGAAACATCTTTAAGCGATTTCGTTACAATATTCTGACATTTAGCAAGATCATCAATACTGATCAATAATTTTAAATAATCAATGAATTCCTTTGGAAATTCTTTTAAATTTTCAATTTCATTCTCATATTCAGATACTGCTTTATCCCAATTTCCTGTTTGATGGAAAATATATGCGTTCTTTATCTTTGTCTCAGGGAAATCATATTTTGAAAGCTTATCTATGCATTTATCAAATTCATTTAAATTCAGAAGTACTTCTATATAAACTAAGAACTGCTCCATATCATCATCGGTCAGTTCATAAGAGTCTGTAAAGTATAAACTGAAAAAATTAGCTGAATTTTCATATTCTTTATCTTTGTACAGTCTGTTTGCAAAAGAAATAATAGCAGGTATATCGTCATCAATATTTGTATTTTTGATAACCTCAAAGGATTGATCATAATCTTTGTTCATGAAATAAAGCTCTGAAAGTAAAGGGATAAGTTTCTTATTTTTTGTAGAACGCTCCTTCACTTTTTTTATTATAGGTTTTCTGTTCATCTCATCCTGAAACAACTTGACCATTTCATGTTTTGAAGAAAATACATCAAATCTGATCTCCCTGTCTATCTGCCTGTCTTCAGATATAAATATGTTTACCAATTCTTCAGCAGCATCTGAGATCATATTACTTGACCTGTAGGAATAAAAAAGCTCTTTTGAAAATATATTTTCATCATCTAATTCAGTTCTTGCCTTTAAATATTGATCTATTGAGTTTTTATACGAACCTGATTCAAAATAAATCCTGCCTTTTGTAGAATACTTCAATTTATTTGAAATATCGGAAGAATTTATCAATTTTATTATTTCATTACCCTGCATATCTCTTCCGGTCATAAAAAATAATTGCCCAAGAAAAGATTCAAGTTGTATTTCAACTATATTACTTTTTTTCTTTTCATCCTTTTTATAATCTAAAATTATCTGTTTTAATTTTATTTCGCACTCTTTTATCCTATTAGTTTTAACGGAATTTCTAACATATCCATTCAATACCTGAGGATCTGTAAAGTTAGTCCTTATCAAACTGTTATAAAGACTATAGGCTTTTGAATATTCTGAGAATGATTCGTATCTGTCAGCTTTAATAATGACTGCCTGCACCTGATTATAGTTTTTAGGAACGGCAGATCTGTCTTTGAACATTTTTTTTGTGTTCTGACCACAAACAGATGTTGATATGAAAAAAATGATAATTGCAAAAAATGCTGATAAATAACGCCCTGTATATTTCCATTTCAGATTCAAGACCATCTTCTTGTGCTTCTCCTATATAACATTAATAACTTACTATAACTAATATAATTTAAAATAGTTCAAAATATTTCATTTTAAACTATCATGTTCAACAGAGTAACATGAAGCAGTTAGTTTTTTAAATTGACTAATTGCGTGATTTAAATTATATTAGAATTAGCGATAAATATGTTAATACTTAACCGGATGTAAATTTGAAGAATTTCCTTTTATCTATATTTTTATTTATTTTGATCAGTTGTGATTCTGATGTTAATCAACCGGTACACGACTATACGCATATAGAAATATTTGCATGTAACTGGATAGTTCAACTAGATGCTTTCGGTTATCCTCAGGAATACAAATGCTGGTCTGTTAAACCTGTATATCTTGAAGAATATAATTTAACCCCCCAAATTGCAAAACAGATCATTATTACAATTGATCCGGACATGGATACTTTTGAGGTGCTTGTTGAAAATACTCAGGGATTAGAGATCAATTATGTTATCAGTGATACTTCAAAAGTGGCTTATGAAAAAATGTTTAAGGACAATATCCCTAAAATGAAATAAGGCAGTTTAACTGCCTTACTCACTAAAAACTATCCGCACTGTCTGTTATTTTAACACCCCGGCATACCATATATTTAGGAACACTCGATGCTACCGGAGCTCTACGCCCGTATGTATTCGACAGATTAACAGAAATATCCGCTTTAGAAATTTTTGCAACATCTCCGAACACATTTTGAAAAGTATCTGTTATTCTTGAAGAATATATAGGACCAACTACTTTTCCATCTTTAACATAAAGAGCATTGAATCGTGAACTGCCTGTAAAAATACCTTTGCTGATGTTAGGCAGATTTATATAATGAAGCGCAGGTATATATAATACATCTCCTAAACTTTTTACTGCTTCTAAAGGGCATTCTTCTCCATCACCGCATTTCACTGAAATACTTGAAGATCTGATATTATGTCCGGTTTTCTGCTTATTGAATTTTGCTGCTGTGGACGGATCATACATTAGTCCTTTGAATATCCCATTTTCAACAAGCATTCTCTTAATTCTCGATTGTCCCGAAAGATCAAATTTAAACTTAAATGTATTATCGTTCGCAGGATCATCACAGATGCTGATGTTCTCACCTAAAATTTTGTCTCCGAATTTATTATTAGAGGTCCATCCCTGCTTTTCTTCATAAATTCTTCCCCAGAATCCGGTATAAATGGCCATCTCAATTACTTCTGCAATCGCCTGTGGACCGAGTACAACTGTATATTTATTAGGTTCAATTTTAACAGGTTGAAGATTTTCATAATATTCAACATATTCCTTCAGTTGTTTTATAACAGATTCAACAGAAAAGTCATCTTTCCTCCAGCCTGTTTGAGACGAAGTTATCTCCCAGTGTTTCTCTGGATGTTTAAGAACAATGCTGAATAATTGGTCAGTACCTTTATGATATGCAGTATTTCTGTTATTTGTAGTGGCAATGAACTGCTCTGTATATCCACTTGACCATGATCCGGAATAATTATATTTATCTCCTACCTGATTAAATATTTCTGCGTAAGCTTGAGCTTTAAAAGAAGGTGATAATTTTTCAAAATCACTGTCATACTGGGATTCTTCTTTGACCTCTTCATCAACAATATCTTCGATCGGAGTATAATCCTTGTCATTCGCCACTTTTGCTTTTTCTTCTGCTATTTCCAATGATCTTAATATTTGATCAATTGAGCTTATGTCACCGAGTTGTGTATGTGACCCCTGCTTAGATCCGATAGTTACAACTATATCCAGTCTGAACAATTCTTCTGATGTGCTCAAAGATACCGAATTATTCCCGATCCTCATTAAGTGACTGTTCTCATAATGTAGCAAAAATGATGCCTGTAATTTTTTCTCGGCAGCTATATCTCTGGATTCTATTATTATATTCTTTATTTTTTCATTTATCATGATTATTTCCTCTCTCCGGTAATTACATTATCAAACTTAACTACAGGAACACCATGTCCAAGTTGCATTACCTGGTTAGGTTCACCTTTACCACAATTATCTACCTGGCCGACCTGCCATGTGGATCTGTCACCGACTGCTGACAATGAATTATAAAATTCTATTGTATGTCCCTGGTAAGTCGGATTTTTTAATACCCTGGTGATCTTTCCTTTCTTAACTTCCCAGGCGATCTCACAACCAAAGTGAAAATGTTCCCTGTTTGAACCTATCGACCATGAATTTGGATAATCAACGATTATACCATCCTCGGTTCCGGCTATAATATCTTCAAGTGTTCCATCACTTCCCGGCAGTATGTTTACGTTCGTCATTCTGTCTATAGGTGCTCTGTAGAATGCTGTTGCTCTGGCGGCACCGCCACTTTCTTTAAATATCTGTTTGCCGGCTTTTTGATTGGCTTCATTTATCATTGCTCTTGAAGTTAATGCATTTACCAGTATGCCGTCTTTTATAAGCATATAATCTCTTTCAGGTGAACCCTCATCATCATAACCAAATGAACCGGGAGAATTTTCAATACTGCCATAAGCACTCACATTCAGCTTTTTACTTCCATATTGTAATTTGCCAAAAGAATCAAGATCAACAAAGGAACCACCTGCATATGAAAGTTCATATCCTAATATTCTGTCCAACTCAAGAGGGTGCCCGATAGTCTCATGAACCTGTAACCAGGCCTGTGTCGGTAGAAGTATAACAGTTCTTTTTCCATACTCCAGCGAATCAGCTTTTGTCAATTCCTTAAGCTCTGATTTTATTCTTTCAATATTTCCACTGAACAGATCTGGATCAATTAACATTTCCCATCCTCTTGTACCGTTTCCCGTTGTAAAGAGATCATGAGTTCTGTTCTGCATTTGACCTTCATTATCAAGAGCCATTATGTTAATTGATGCAAAAACATTGTATAGTTCACGTTCAACTTCAGTACCTTCACTGTTTAGAAATAGAGATATCTTTTTTTGAAAGTCAGCTCTTACGATTCTCTGCAATATCCATTCCTCTTTCAATTGCTCATCTATCTTGTTTAAAAAAGCTAATTTTTCCGAGAGAGGAACAGTGAACGGATCAATTTTAACCGGAGATTTAAAATTACTTATGTGTGGTTCTTTCTTCCCCATGGAAAGAGGTACTTTAACTAAAGAAGCTGCTGTTTTTGCATTATGAAAAGCTTGTTGAAAACAATTTTCTATCGAGTTCAAATTGCTTGTTGCTGCAAATCCCCAGGTACCTTTGTATAAAACTCTGACTCCAAGACCACTCTCGAAAGTAGTATCATTCGATTCGAGATTTCCGTTATAAAGCATTATGGATTCAGAATCATCATTTAACAAATACCTTACATCGACATAATCTGCTGAAGAATCCATCAGATCATTGATGTTCTTTTTTATGCTGTTTTTTAAAGCAGTATCCACATTCATTGTATAACCCTATGAATTAATTTTAGTGAAAAATAATATAACAACAAAATTGCAATTATTCTAACAATTTATTTATGAAAATATAAAATATTTATTTGGTTTTATTTACCCTTTGACGGCCTTACTTTTCTCAAACACAGCTCCAACTGCATTTGCCAAACTGGAGCGGGTGAACGGTTTCATGATAAAATCTTTTATCCCCAGATTAAGTGCATCCTCTTTCGAGATCAGAGGTGAATAACCTGTCGCTAGAATAATTGGGATATCATTCCGTATCTTAAGAATTTTTTTTGCAAGTTCCGATCCCACCATACCGGGCATTGTCTGGTCTGTAAAAATAAGATCAAATTTATAAGGATCCTTTTTAAATTCCTCAAGAGCAACAAGACTGCTATTAAAAGTAGTTGTTACATATCCAAGATCATTTAATATTGCTGAAACTATTTCACACAATATTTTTTCATCATCGATAACCATTATCCGTTCTTTTTTCCCTTTTATAACATCAGTATTTTCTACTTTCTCATCTCTCGCATGATATTCTAGTAATGGTAAAATAACTTTGAAGTAAGATCCCTCACCGGGGTAGCTTCTGACATAAATATCTCCACCATGGGCTTTTATAATACCAAGAACTACTGATAATCCAAGGCCTGTTCCTTCATCTTTACCTTTAGTTGTAAAATACGGTTCAAATATTCTTTCCATTACTGATTTTGTCATCCCTGTTCCGGTATCTTCAACTGTAAGACATAGGTAATTCTTAATTTTCACTTCTTCAATAATATCATGTCTGATATCTTTTGAATCCATTCCCAGCAAAGACACATTCAGTTTTCCACCTTTCTCCTTCATGGAATGATATGCGTTAGTACACAGATTCATAACTACCTGATGGATCTGTGTAGGATCACACAGGACAGCACCGCAATCCTGATCAATATTAATTTCCATTTCGATATTTGATGGTAAAGATATCTTTATTAATTTTAAAGCTTCTTTAATGATCGGTTGAAGTCTGAAAGGTTTCATTTCGGATTCACCTTTTCTGCAAAATGTTAATATCTGAGATACTAGACTTTTTGCTCTGTTAGATGCTGATAATATTTCGTTTAAATATTTGGACACTTTATTGCTGTCTTTTTCTATTATTGCAAGTTCAGAATAACCGATTATCGGTGAAAGAATATTGTTAAAATCATGAGCTATTCCACCTGACAAAGTACCCAATGCTTCCATTTTCTGACTTTGACGTAACTTTTCATCTTTTCGTTTTGTTTCAGAGATATCTCTGAAGATACCTTGAATAATTTTTCTTCCGCCAATAACTATTGTACTCGCGCTTACATGAACGGGAATATGTTTTCCCGTGCTGTCAACAACATAGAATTGATCAATTTTGTGTTTAGAAGCAATATGGGATTCAAACAATTCTTTATATCTAGCTTCTTCTCCTTTTGGGTGAAGTTTCGTTTGATGCATACCGATTATATCATCCAATGCAACACCAAGCATTTTAACAGCTTTTTCATTAGCGTCGATTATACTTCCAGTTTCACTATCTGCTAAAAATATTGCATCGTTACTGTTCTGGAACAGTATTTTATACTTCTCTTCTGATTCACTTAATTTAACTTCCGTTAAAAACTTCTCATTTTTGGTTTTGAAAGTGCTTAATCCGTAAACAATATCATTAGACAGATCTTTTAACAGAGCAAGTTCTCTTGAACCGAATGCAAACTGATCTTTTGAATATACTCTTAGTACCCAGGAAATAACATTACCTTCAAAAAGTGGTATTGCTACCGTTGATTGAAAAAGTACTTTGTCAGGATCTTTATCCCAGTACACATAATTACCGTTTTGCTTGATATTTTGATATACTATCGGTCTTCGTTCTATTATACAGCTGCCTGACAAACCTTTTATTGTTCTTTTTTCTACAAACTCCAAGCTCCAGCTTCCTAGATCTTCTCCACATAATGCCAAGCCTTCAGTATATATATTACTATCCTCGTGATATACTTTCTGAAATATCGATCTTGTGTTTCCTCCTTTTTCAACAAGTATTTCACAAATTGACTGTAGGTAGTCTATTGCATTGATTGATTTAGTTAAAGCTTTATTGCATTCACTGGTAACAAGTAAAAGTTTATTTAGTTGAATCAGATCAATTTCATTTTTAATAATGTTTGCTTCTATTTCTTTTTGAGCTTTTTTTAATCTTAAAGATTTTATACCGAATGATATATCATTTGAAAGTTCTTCAAGAAACTTGATCTCTTTATTTTGAAAAGCATCTGGGTTCTCTGACAGTATTATTAGTATTGCTACAATATCTTCATCAACAACTAAAGGTAAAGATATCTGTGAATTATAACCTCTTTTCTTTGCTTCTTTTCTCCATGATTCATACTTTGGATCTGTAAGAATATTATTGCACACTACCGCACTTTTTTGATTAACTGCTCTAGCAGTTGGTCCTGTAGAAGAATCTCCTTTAAATTTCCAGCTCATTCTACCTTTTATGGCAATTTCGTTTTCAAAATGCCCTATAGGTAAACCTGTGTATGTTAATGGTTCAATTGATTGGATTTCATCGTGCTTTATTAAACCGATCCAAGCAATTTTATAACCTCCAAAATCAACCAGGTTATCACAAATATTTTTGAAGTAATCATTTTCATCTATAGAATCAATTAACGCTTTATTGCATTCGTTCAAAATTTTTATGGTTGCATTACTTTCTCTTAATTCCTTCTCAAATGATTTTCTTTTTGTAATGTCTCTGATCTGAGCTATGTTATAGAGGTTTTTTGATCGTCCTTCCCAGTTTATCCATGTTAACTCTATTGAAAATTCAGTCCCGTCCTTTTTTTTAGCAAAGAATTCTTCTCCTGATACTACATTGGATATCGTAACTTTTTCTACCAATATCTTTTGTTCGTCCATGATATAGTTTTCTTTTTTTCTTTCAGGAAGTAAATTCAATATTTTCATTCCGATCATTTCTTCTTCGTAGTATCCAAAAAGCTCTATTGCAACATCATTGACATAAATGATCTTCATATCATTATCTGATACTACTATTGCATCATGAGATACGTTAAGTATCTCTTTGATCATTTCATCCAGTTGTTTTAACTTTTTCTTAGACATATTATTTCTTGAAATTTTATGGAATTAATTCTGCGTAAATATTAAAGTTTTTAAGATAAAATAAATATCTGAAATTGACAAGCAAAATAAATAAAAAAGCCGGTATTACTTGAACCGGCTTTTTATTCATATATGCACATATGTTATTTAGTACTATTGATAGCTACTATATAATAGAATTTTTTCACAGTCTCTGCAGGAACAACATACTGGTTCGTTCCAACATTAGCCTCTAAAGTAAATGTTCCGTAAGGATCATCAGACGAATATACATCGTAGCTGGTTGCATCAGCTGCGACATCCCAGTCTATCACAAAATCCGTTCCTGAAACACTTGTTACAATGTTTGAAGGAATAGCGGGTATCACTGTGGACTGGAATACAACGAACTCGACAGGAATTACTTTTGAAGGT
>JAFGVM010000063.1 GCA_016937995.1 Candidatus Delongbacteria bacterium | reverse complement strand
TTCTTACTTCTTACTTCTTACTTCTTACTTCTTACTTCTTACTTCTTACTTCTTACTTCTTACTTCTTACTTCTTACTTCTTACTTCGGAACAGGGGTTTCTTTGATAATGTTGTCGATAATATCTATCTGTTTTGTCTCTTCATCATTAACGAATTGATCGAATATTAATCTATGACCAAGAACAAAAGGTGCCAGTTTTATAACATGGTCCGGGGTGACGAACTGTTTATTTTCGGATAATGCCAGTACTTTGGATAATTTCTGTAGGGCAATTGATGCTCTCGGGCTTGCACCTATAAGAATTCCATCGTATGATCTTGTTCTTCTTACAAGCTCAACTATAAAATCCTTTATATCATCATGAACTGTTATTTCATCCAGAACTGCTCTGACTTGAAGAATTTCATCTCTTGTGGAACATGATGAAAGTTCTGCTAATGGT
This sequence comes from Candidatus Delongbacteria bacterium, assembly GCA_016937995.1. Lineage (GTDB taxonomy): Bacteria > UBA4055 > UBA4055 > UBA4055 > UBA4055 > WTAK01. Next base: position 51,277 of record JAFGVM010000063.1, on the reverse strand, counting down.
TTTGATGGATTTTTCATTTCAAGCATTTCTACTTCTTCTTTTTTAGATAGATATCCAAGTGAGAATCGAAGTGCAAACCTGTCTATCTGTGATTCAGGTAGTGGATAGGTTCCCTGAAGTTCCGCTGGATTCAGTGTTGAAACAACAAAAAAATCATCACTTAATGGATATATTGTTCCGTCTATAGTGACCTGCTTTTCCTCCATTGCTTCAAGTAAGGCTGATTGAGTTCTGGAAGTTGTTCTGTTGATCTCATCCGCTAAAAGTATGTTAGTAAATACAGGACCTTTCTGTAGATAAAAATTTTGATCCTTTACATTAAAAACATTAACTCCGGTTATATCTGTTGGTAAAAGATCCGGTGTGAACTGAATTCTCTTAAAATCTGTTTGAATAGACAGTGCCAGAGCTTTTGCCAAAGTTGTTTTACCTGTACCGGGATAATCTTCAAGCAAAATATGACCGTTAGTGAAATAACCGCTAAGCAATAGATCTATATTGAACGGATCACCTTTGAACACTGTCAGTATATTTTTCTTGATCTTTGAATATGTTTCGAAAGCTTTATTGAAATCCTCGCTGCGCATAATCAACTCCTTTAATTTCTTGACTATTAATAATGAGAATTATTATTCCGTTTTGCAAGATTAAAAAATATATTGAGTTGGATAATGCTTTAATATCAAAATGATCGTTCTGTTTAAAATAATATGTCCGGGATTTTTTACATTTATTAACTTGTGAATTTTGTATAAAAAACATAAATTAACATCTTATTCTTAACGCACACGTATGCGAGGGAGACTTTAAAATGAAGCGATCGTTAATTGGAATTATACTTTTATTTGCAATAGTTTTAATATATGCTCAAGAGAAAGATTCTCTGGAAAATCTTATAAACACAGCTTCAGGTGATCAGAAGATAGGATTGCTGATCCAGTTAGCTGAGAAAATATCTACCGATAATTCAGTTAGAGCTATTGAGCTTCTTGAAGAGGCTCAAGGTCTGGCAGTCGAGTACGGCAAGATCGATATGAAAGCAAAGATCCACTATGAAAAAGGGAATCTGCTTTTTGATCAAAGTAAATATGTCGAATCAGTTGACGAATACAGATCCTCTCTTAAAATTTATGAGGAACTGTTAGACAAACCTATGATAATAACACTGACCAAGGAAATAGGTCAGTCATACTATCAATTGTCGGACTATAATAATGCTCTGATATTCTTCTATAAGTCACTTAAGTATGCCGATAACATCAGCGATAATTTTTCCAGAGCTGAAGCCTTAAATGATATTGGACTGGTTTTTGATGAAATGAAAGATTATGATAAAGCGCTGGAGAATCTTAACGAAGCCCTGGACATCTACCGATCCTTACTGAATATAATGGATGTAGCTAAAGTTCTGAATAACATATCTGTAGTTTACAGTCATCAAGGGAAACTAGACGAAGCTTTAAATAACTTAAAAAAGGTTCTGAAGATCTATGAAAATGAGAAGCTCGAGCATTATCAGGCTATCATAATGAACAATATGTCAGATATTTATATTGAGCTGGGTAAATTTAATGAAGCGGTAAAAAATTTAAGATCAGCTTCTGCCATTTTCAAAAAAGTTAATGATAATTACGGATTAGGATTAACTGATCACAATTATGGCAAAGCATACTTTATTACAAAAAAATTCGTTACGGCAAAAAAATATTTAAATAAGAGTAAAAAAGCATTTGAAGAGATGGGCGTCAAAGTGATGGTTAGGAATAATCTTCAATTTATTATTAAAGCTGATTCAGCTTCAAATAATTTTAAAAATGCTTTCTCCAATCTTCAGGAATATAACAGAGTAAACAGCGAGATACTTGATTCAGAAAAAGAACATAAAATAGCTGAGCTTGAAAAAAAATACAATCTGGAACAGAAAGAAAAACAGCTTTATTCCCAGATCAGAGATAATCAGTATGCATTATCCAATCTTGAAAAACAAAAAAGCATCAACAATTTTTTTCTCATAATATTCTTGCTGTCCGTTCTGGTTCTGTACTTTGTTTACAGATCTTACAAGCTCAAGTCTACCAGACAGGAACTGCTGAACAAATATTCACTTGAGATCGAAGCATTGAATAAAAAATTGAACGAAGAGATAAAGATCACAACTGATAAATTGAATGAGTCCAATGAAAAATTACTTCACTCTGAAAAAGATGCTTCAAGATTGGACAAAATGGTATCTCTAGGCACACTATTAGCCGGGATAACCCATGAAATAAGAAATCCCAGTCAGGTAATAAAACTATCATTGGATAATATCAGGCTTAGTCTTAACGATCTAACTTTGTTCATTTATGATCTAATTAAAGTTAAAACCACAGATAAAAAAGTTGCCCTTGAAATTAAAAAGTTAGTTAAAAAACATGAGATCAGCAGAGTATTTAATGATCTTAAAAGTCTCGTTAACAGTAATAAGAAATCTATCGGTATTATTGAGCAGATAGTCAACAGTACTTCGAAAATGAGCTACTTCAGCAGAGAATATACTCCTAATTCGGTTAATGAGATCATTAAGGACGTACTGATACTTGTCAAGAATAATATTAAATATAATGCAACTGTCGATCTTGATCTTCATCCAAGGCTTCCTTTGTTAAGATGTAACTATCAGGAGATCGCACAGATACTTTTTAATCTACTGTCAAATGCTAAAGATGCTATATCTCAAAAAGGTCTTCATTCTGATCAGGGAGTTATCAGGATATCCACAAAATTCGAGAATAAGAATATAATTCTCGAAATAGAAGACAACGGTTATGGAATTAATGAATCTGACATAGGCAGGATTTTCGATTCGTTTTACACTACCAAAGAAATGGGAAAAGGACTGGGACTGGGATTGAGCATTGTTAAAAGCATTGTAGAGGATTATAAAGGTGCTATAGATGTAAGGTCTAAAATGAACGAGGGAACTATTTTTAGAATTTCATTCCCAACTGTCGAAGATGTCGTGATAGAAAGAGACAGTAATACATTTAACAATGAGGAATTCCTGACTGAAGATTCTTCTAACACTGATGAAGATGATCATGAAGGTCAGAATGAAGAGAGTGAGTATGGTTTCAACAAGGGTGCAAAGAAATTTGAAATAGAAAGGGAAGATTACCCAGACGAAAATTTCTTTGATGACGATGATATTTACAAATAAATCAATAAGGATCAAAAATGCTGAAGAACCTAGAATTCCCGAAAACATTTTTTATTTCAAACAGAAAAAAGCTGTTCAATAAAGTAGATGATAATTCTGTAGTATTCATTATGTCTTCCGTAAACAAAATAAAGAACGCTGATACTTTCTACAAATTCAGGCAGGACAGTAATTTCTTCTATTTTACTGGTTTGGAACTTAACCGAGCAGTTCTTGTAATGACAAAGATCGGGGGAGTTACAACCTCCAGGATCTACAGAAATATACTGGATAAAAATTTGGAAAAGTGGATAGGTAAAGATTTTACAGATGAAGAGATAATTAAAATTTCAGGAATAAAGAGTATAAACAGTATCAAGGAACTGGGGGATATTTATACATTGCTTTTCAGTGGCTACGGAATTGAAAATGTATACATGTATAACGAAAGTACAGTTGATGAGATAATACCGTCATACACCCAAGTATTCGCTTCAAACTTAAGAAGAAGATTCAACTTTATTAAGATATCAGCTGTTAATAAGATAATAGATGAAATGAGGAGTATAAAAAGCCCATATGAAATAAAAATGATGAAAAGAGCTGTTGAGATTACTGAAATTGCTATAAGAGATCTGCTGTCTAAGACTAGGACCGGGATTACTGAAAATGAATGTGAGGCTATTTTGCTTTATAATTACGTTAAAAATGGCTCAAAACAACCTGCATTTCAAACAATCGCAGTTTCAGGGAAAGATGCAACTATTTTACATTATGAACAAAATGATAAGAAAACACAAAAGAACGATCTGATACTTATAGATACCGGTGCTGAATATAAAAATTACGCAGCGGATATTTCAAGGACTTTCCCAGTAAAGGGGAAGTTCAGTGAAAATCAAAAAAAATATTATGATGTTGTCCTTACTGCTCTGAAAGAAGTTACTAAGGCAGTAAAACCCGGAGTTACATTGATGGAACTGCAGGAAATATCCAAAGATGTTCTGTTCAAAGGATTAAAGAAGCTTAAGATACTTAAAAAGAAAGAGGAATTATCCTCTTATTATTACCATGGTGTTAGCCATTTTCTCGGTCTTGATACTCACGATGTGGGCGACAGAAATAAACCACTGGTAAAAAACAATGTTATTACTGTAGAACCAGGTATATATATAGCGGAAAAAGGTATCGGTATAAGATTGGAAAATGATATTTTAGTTACTTCGACCGGACATGAGAATCTTTCAAGATCGATACCGGTAGAAATTAATGAGATCGAAAAAATCATGCAGGGAAAATAATCACATGTATTCAAAAACTTATATGGAGCATTTTGCAGCTCCAAAAAATATTGGAGTTATTGAAGGAGCAGATTCAAAATGTTCAGTAAAAAATGAAGAGGGTGGATGTTTCGATACTGTTCAGGCTTTTGCAAAAATAGATAACGGTATTATAATTGACTTTAAGTATAAGCTTAAAGCATGCAGTGGAACCATTACTGCATTTTCATTATTAAGTACAATGTTGATAGGTAAAACTATTCAGGATGCGAAGAGTATAACATTTGAACAAATGGATGAACTTCTTGGAGGAATTCCTGAAAAGAAATCACACAGCCTGAGACTGGCCCTTGAAGCAAGAGATAAACTTTTGAACAATTAAAATTATAAGGAGATAAAAATGAAGATCAAAAAAGAAATGTCAATAACAGATATTTTAAAAGAATATCCACAGACACACCCGGTATTTGTAAAGTACAACTTAGGATGTATAGGCTGTATGGCTGCAAGCTTTGAGAGTTTAGAGGACGGATTGATCGCACACGGAATCAAAGTTGAAGATTTTATGACCGAGATAAACGGAGTTGTTGAAAACTAGTTTTAATCTTCTTTTAAAAAATAATAAAGCAGGTAAAACTAATGGCTTGGTTTAGTAAATCAAAAAAAAGAACTGAGAATAGATCCGCAGATATATGGATCAAGTGTCCAAGGTGCGGTAATCATATATTCAGGGAAGACTGGCATAATAATCTTAATGTTTGTCCTAAATGTAATTATCATTCCAAAATAACTTCATACGAAAGGATAGGATTGATACTGGATTCAGGTACTTTTGAGGAATTGAATATCTCAATTTATCCTGCTGATCCTTTAAAGTTCACAGATGCAAAAGAGAGTTATGCTGTTAAGGTGGAAAATACTCGAAAAAAAACAGGTCTGAACGAGGCTATTGTAACAGGTACAGGTAAGATAAATGGTTTAAAAGTAGTTGTAGCTGTCATGGATTTCAGATTCATGGGTGGAAGCCTGGGTTCCGGAACGGGTGAAAAGATATTATTGGCTTCTAACTATTCCTATGAAAAGAAAATACCGTTAATAATATTCTCAGCCTCCGGTGGAGCCAGGATGCATGAAGGGATACTTTCTTTGATGCAAATGGCAAAAACCTGTGCAGGCATATCAAGACTTGATGAGCGTAAAGTTCCATTTATTTCTGTATTAACAGATCCTACCACCGGTGGAGTTTCAGCGTCTTTCGCGACTGTTGGTGATATTAATATTGCAGAACCGGGAGCTGTTATCGGATTTGCCGGAAGAAGAGTTATTGAAAATACGATCAAGCAGAAATTACCTGATGATTTTCAGACCTCTGAGTATTTACTGGAGCATGGATTTGTCGACTTGATCGCAAACAGATCCAGTATGAAAAATACCTTGTATCAGGTATTATCATTCTATAACAGATAGAGAGGAAGTAAATGCCAAAAAAAGAGACCTCAGTATCTGAAATGGAAAAGATGCTGGAAAAATTAAGAAATATGACCGAAGCACAGGATGAAGAGTTTTCTGATCAAATATCAAAACTAGAAAAAATGATAGATTCGAGAAAAGAGATTGAATTTTCAAATCTCACACCTTGGGAAACAGTTCAGATCGCCAGACATCATCAAAGACCGGTTTTCGCTGATTATATTACATTGGTCTTCACCGATTTTATAGAACTTCACGGAGACCGTCGATTCGCGGATGACCGAGGATTAATAGGTGGATTTGCAAGGATTGATGGAGCTCCAGTAATGTTGATCGGTCATAATAAGGGTAAAAATGTATCCGAGAATGTTGAACGTAATTTCGGAATGGCAAAACCTGAAGGCTATAGAAAAGCGCTGAGGTTAATGAAACTGGCTGAAAAATATAACGTACCGATCATAAGTTTTATCGACACTCCCGGAGCTTTTCCCGGATTGGAAGCAGAAGAAAGAGGTCAGGCTGAAGCTATAGCCAGAAACCTTGTAGAGATGGCCCAGATAAAAGTTCCTATTATCTGTGTTGTTTCTGGAGAAGGTGGAAGCGGTGGAGCACTGGGTATCGGGGTCGGGGATTCAATACTGATGCTTTCACATTCCATCTATTCAGTGATCTCTCCTGAAGGTTGTGCTTCAATAATCTGGCGAGACGGCGCAATGGCCGAAAAAGCTGCTGAAGCATTGAAGATAACAGCAGGTCCATTAAAAGAACTTGGAATTGTTGACGAAATAATTGAAGAACCTACAGGTGGTGCTCATAACGATTATGCAGCGATTTCCCGATCAGTACAAAAAATTCTGATAAAGTATTTAAAAAAGTACAAAGGTTACTCTGAATCAAAGATAATCAAACAAAGATTCGAAAAATATTCCAAAATTGGTGTTTTCAACAAATAAGGTGACTAAAATGACTATAAGATCTAAAACTGAAAAAAGTAAAACAAATTCACTGCATGATATTCCTCTAAGAATAACTGATACAACACTTAGAGATGCACATCAGTCCATTTGGGCTACCAGGATGAGAACAAAAGATATGCTGGATATTATCGATGTTATAGATAATGTCGGGTATTATTCTCTTGAAATGTGGGGTGGAGCTACTTTTGATGTATGTCTGAGGTTCCTAAGAGAAAACCCATGGGAGAGATTAAGAGAAATTAAAAAACACGCAAAAAACACACCCTTACAAATGTTGCTTAGGGGACAGAATATAGTGGGTTATAAGAATTATTCTGATGATGTCGTGGATAAATTTGTAGAACTCGCCTGTAAAAATGGAATTGATATTTTCAGAATATTTGATGCTTTGAACGATGTAAGAAACCTTGAAGCTGCAATAAAAGCAGTTAAAAAATACGGTGGACATGCACAGGGAACCCTCGCATATACGATCTCTCCTGTTCATACTATTGAAAAATATGTTAAAGATGCAAAAGACCAGATGGACCTGGGAATAGATTCAATTTGTATTAAGGATATGGCAGGAATATTATCACCTTTAACAGCTGAAAAATTAGTTACCGCGTTGAATAAAGAAATTGGAATCCCGATCCAACTTCATTGTCACGGTACAAGCGGAATGGCCATACCTGCTTACGTGGAAGGTGTTAGAGCAGGAGCGGGAGCTATCGATTGTGCTATATCATCTATGGCCGGAATAAATGCTCAACCACCTGTTGAAACTTTGGCAGCTATATTTAATGAGACCAGCTATTCAGCAAATCTCGATTTCGATGCTTTGTTAAAGGTAGCAAAATATTTCGAGGATCTAAAACCAAAAAGAATTATGAAAAATGCCCAGGCAATTGAAACGGTTGATCCTGGGATTTTGATACATCAAATACCAGGAGGGATGATATCTAATTTTAAATCCCAATTGGAAATTCAGAATTCACTCCATAAATTACCTGCTGTTTTAGACGAGGTTATAAAGGTCAGAGCTGATCTGGGATATTGTCCCTTAGTTACACCTACAAGCCAGATAGTAGGAACACAAGCAGTTATGAACGTATTATCCGGGGAAAGATATAAAATAGTTCCTAACGAAGTAAAGGATTATGTTCGTGGTAAGTACGGTCGGTCACCTGTTCCTTTAGATAACAAATTTGTAAAAATGATATTGGGAAAAGAGAAACCGATCGATCATCGTCCTGCAGATGATATAAAGCCCATGCTTCCAACGATAGCTGATGAACTGGACCCTGAATTAATTCACGGCGAGGAAGATATTATTTCCTATTGTATTTTCCCTGAAACTGCTATGGCATATTTTAAATGGCGTTCTCAACCTGAAGATGAACGTGATCCAGTACCAGCCGATATTGAATTGCAGGAAATTGAAAGATCTGACAAGCATGTGGTTAAAGAAATTAAAAAAAATGAATCTGAAAAAAAGAAACCTGCTAAATTACTACATAAAGATGATTATAAAGGACTCAGTTCAATAATCAGTGCAGCGGCAGGGATGAATGCTGACGGTTTAACAATTTCCAAAGGGGATTTTGCAATATCTATAGGAGCTGATGGTATTGTCGTTCCTCAAGCTGCAAAAAAAGTTGAAACTCCTCAAACTCCTGAAGAAACTATTGTTGAAGAAGATATCATTGAAGAAAATATTGTTGAAAAAAGTGAACATACCAATACAATTAATTCACCTTTGGTCGGGACTTTTTACATAGCGGACGGTCCTGGAAAACCTGAGCTGGTCAAAACGGGTGATAAGGTGACTGCAGGGCAAAAAATATGTATTGTGGAAGCTATGAAACTGTTCAATGGTATTGAAGCACCATTTGATTGTGAGATCACTGCAGTACTTTGTAAAGATGGTGACAGTGTGGTAAAAGATCAGCCATTGATAGCTTATAAGAAATAATTGATATGTAATGTAATCTTTTGATGTAACTCCGTTCGACGGGGTTATTTTATTTTAAAAAGCTCTATTTCCGGTAGCTATGATCTGGATATCATTTTCAGGGGATGTGGCTACATCAACTCTGATAGCTGTACCTAAAAGATCATAAAGTAAACCAATACCGTAACCCTGTTTCAATTTATTGAATCTTAAGTCTGAGAAAGGATCAAAAACATCTCCGAATGAATAGAATAATGAACCGGATACTTTTTTATAGATCCTGAAATCGAATTCGCTCTGAAATAATATCATATTCATGTCAGTAAATCTTTTATCTGGATAACCTCTTAAATTATCAGTACCTCCCAGAGATGATAATTTGGTAAAAGGCACATTTCCAAAGGTGAATCTCGAGGCTGATTGAAGATTTATGGAGCTCTGTTTATATGCAAGGAAATACTTAACATCAGTGTTAAATACAGAAAAATTATTATCACTGCCGATTATCCTTGAAGATGTTAAATATTGTATATCAGCAGAAATTCCGTTCCGGAAGAATTTATTTGAGACATTTTCATAATTAAAACCAAACCCTAGGCAATTATTAAATTTTATCTTATCATAATTGAAACCGTCATATTCCAGCATTCCTCCTTCATCGTACTTAGTTATATGAAACAGATCAAGGTCATATAGAAGTGAGTAGGAAAAATGTTTATGTAAATCCCGGTTAAAGTCAAGAATAAAATCCGTACTGAAGTAGGAATAAGATTCTTTGTCATTGTCAGAATTGTTCGACAATCCATAATAGTTGGAAATGAATTTTTTCACATTTGCTTTCATTAAAAGTCTGGAATTCTGCAAATAGAAAAAAGATTTATACCTAAAAATTATCTGATCATTTAGCGTGTAGGAGATTTCAGTTCTCAATCTAGATCTTTCACTGTTGGAGTTTTCTTTAAATAAAAAAATTGAATATAGTCCAAAGCCAAAATTGGTGGTTGGATTATAATACCCGAACGGTAGGACCAAATATTCAGTCTTATTATTTTTTTTAGATATTTTTTGATCCTCTGAGTAAAGTAATGATCCAGCAGAAAAAGTGAGAAGAAAAAAGATCAAAAAATACTTTATCATGTTCTATTCCGGGAGATAATTATTTAAGTGAATAGATAATTTAAGCTAAAATCCGGATAAAATCAAATTATAATAATTCGCATATTGTTTTTACAATCTTTAAACTATATATTATTGACATGTAGGGGGAATATTTAACGAGAAAAATTCTATGAGTGATAAAAGGGTAAGTATATCTGTAATAATTGCAATATTGTTCGTGATCTCTTTTTCATATGTTTTCTATTCACACTATACTGACATGAAGAATAAGTCAATAGAGCAGGAACTTGCTGAATATAAAATGCTGGCATATCAAACTTCTGTCGGAATAGAAACCCAGCTTGATATGATAGCTAAAGATCTCCAGATGAAGTCTGAAAGAAAATCTATCAAATATTTTAAACAGGTAGGGGACCTTGACTGGTTAAGCAAGATGTATATAGAAGTAAATGGTGGTTTTGTCAGAGCGATCACAAGAACAGATTCCAATGCGAACATAATATACACCTATCCTTACAATGAAAAAGCATTAGGTGTCAATATCGCCTATCAGGACCATATGAAAAAAATATTGTCCACTCATGAACCAGTTATAAGTGACGTCTTTGATGCAGTTCAGGGTTATAGATCGATAGTTATCCACTATCCAATATTTGTTGATGATAAATATAACGGTTCGATCGCGTATTTAATTTCCTTTGATGAACTGTTGAATAAGTATGTGGATAAAATATTATTGCAAAAACGTGAAGTTGAGAGACGGGTTGTAAGTGCTAAAGGTATAATCCTGAACAGTAATTATATTTCCGAGAATGGAAATAGTATGTATGAAATAAATATGAGAAATGATGATTTTTCTGATGTTGTAAAAAGAGTTCTGTCTGAAGATGAAGGGGATATTGAATACAAGATAGATTCAAAGAAAAAGATAGGATTTCATATAAAGCTTAATTTGCCATACGGAAACTACTGGAAAATATTTTATTCTATTGACGAGGGTTCAATAATTGCTGAAATGCATGAGTTTATCTATAAAGCTGTATTGATCGTAATTCTGTTGATAGCAGGGATATTTTACACTATAAATAAAATAACTTCTTACAATAATTTGATCCATGACCGGGAACAAAGAAAGTTAACAGAAAAATCTCTCAGAGAAAGCAGAAGGCTTTGCAGAGCCATCATAAAAGATATTACATCAATAATTTGCAGATTTGATAAAGATGGCAGAATATTGTTCTTTAACAGAACAGCAGTAAATATTTTTAAGACTGATAAAATAAAACTTAAGAACAACAATATTTATGATCTGTTTTTTAAGGATGATAAGAACAAAATAGTCAGACTTGTGGATAAATTAACACTGGAAAATCCGATAACTAATTTTGAACATTCGATTAAAAAAGGAATAGACGAATTTTGGTGCTATTGGACAGTCAGGGCAATATTTAATTCAGAAAGTATTATTACAGAATTTCAGATCATAGGCACCGACATTAATGAGTATAAGAAAGCTGAAGTTAGAGAAAGATTATTTCAGGAGAAAATGCAACATTCTGAAAAAATGGAAGCCTTGGGTAACCTCGCAGCCGGAATTGCACATGATTTCAATAATATTCTTATGGGTATTCAGGGAAATATCTCCATATTAAAATTAAAACTCAATGAAGATGAAAAAAGCTCGGAAAAGTTGGGAAAGATCGAAAATTATATAGACAGCGCATCCAATTTAGCTAAACAAATGCTTGGTATCGCTAAAGGTGGCAAGTATGATCTTATATCTTTGAATATGAATGAAATAATCAATTCAGTACTGAAATTCTTTATTCGCACAAATAAAGATATAACAACTGTAGAGAATCTTGATAAGGATCTAAAGAATATAGAGGCTGATAAAACTCAGATGCATCAGATCATTTTGAACATCATGGTTAACGCATCACAGGCAATTGTTTCCAAAGGTGAGATATATGTTGAAACAAAAAATGTAATTCTGAATTCTGACTTTGTTGAACCTTACAATCTACCAACAGGAGAATATATCAAGATATCGATCAAAGATAATGGTATAGGTATGGACAAAGAGACACAGAAAAGAGTGTTTGATCCATTCTTTACGACAAAGCATAGAGAAAAAGGAACCGGTCTAGGTCTTTCTTCGGTATTCGGCATCGTTAAAAACCATAACGGGATCATAACTCTGCACAGTACGAAAGGTATCGGAACTATATTTGATATTTTTCTTCCTGTCACTCAAAAAGATCTGGATGAAAATGATTTTGATCCTAAGGAGTTAATTTATGGTGATAATCAGAAAGTTTTAATAATCGATGATGAAAAATTGGTTTTGGAAACAACTTCAGAAGTTTTGAAAAGTTTAAATTATTTACCTATTTTGGCGATGAGCGGTACGGATGGATTGGATATATTTAAAAAAGAGCATGAGAACATCAAGCTTGTTATACTTGATATGATAATGCCGAAAATGGATGGTGAAGAAATATTCAGAGAATTGAAAAAGATCGATCCGAAAGTAAAAGTACTGGTTTCAAGCGGTTATAGTGTTACAAATAAAATAACCAAGATCCTCGAAAATGGAGGGAGTGGTTTTATTCAAAAGCCGTTTAATATTACCGATCTTTCAATCAAGGTTAAAAATATCTTAAAATAAAAAAGTGCAGTTATCTGCACTTTTTGGATCATTTAATATCTATAATGGTCAGGTTTGTAAGGACCCTCAGGATCAACCCCGATATAATCAGCCTGTTCCTTAGATAATTTTGTTAACTTAACACCGATCTTTTCCAAATGTAATCTAGCAACTTCTTCATCTGCTTGTTTAGATAATCTATATACTCCTACTTCATAATTATTTTCCCAAAGATCTATTTGAGCAAGAACCTGATTTGTAAATGAGTTACTCATGACAAAAGACGGATGTCCGGTCGCACAACCAAGATTTACCAGTCTTCCTTCAGCAAGTAAAAATATTTCATTCCCATTCTTGAACTTATACTTATCAACTTGCGGTTTTATATTTATCTTCTCTAATAATTCGGGGGAATTTTCAAGTGGATCAACCTGTATCTCATTATCAAAATGTCCTATATTGCAAACTATGGCCTGATCTTTCATCTTCAACATATGGTTAAGAGTAATAACATCTTTATTTCCGGTAGTTGTGACATAAATATCACCTTCTCCCAATGTATCCTCAACTGTTGACACTTCGTAACCTTCCATTGCCGCCTGTAAAGCACATATAGGATCTATCTCGGTAACTATAACCCTTGATCCATAATTTTTCAAAGAACGGGCTGAACCCTTTCCTACATCACCATAACCGCAAACAACTGCCACTTTACCTGCAAGCATTACATCAGTAGCACGTTTAATACCGTCAGGTAAAGATTCTCTACAACCATAAAGATTATCAAATTTAGATTTTGTGACAGAGTCGTTCACATTGATCGTAGGTATAAGTAATTCTTTATTCTCGTGCATTTTATACAATCTGTGAACACCAGTGGTAGTTTCTTCTGAAACACCTTTAAGATCTTTTACAACTTCATGCCATTTTTGAGGAGTTTCATCTAACATTAGCTTCAAAGCTTTTAACAGTTCTTTCTCATCCATTGCCATATTTTCAGAAATAACTAACTTCGAAGGATCTTTCTCAGCATAATAACCCTTATGGATCATCAATGTTGCATCACCACCGTCATCAACTATCAGCTGAGGTCCTTTGCCACCCGGAAAGGATAAAGACTGGGCAGTACACCACCAGAATTCTTCCAAAGTTTCACCTTTCCATGCAAATACAGGTATATTTCTTTCGGCAATTGCGGCAGCTGCATGGTCCTGAGTTGAAAATATATTACAACTTGCCCATCTTACTTCTGCCCCAAGGTCCACTAGTGTTTCAATAAGAACAGCAGTCTGTATGGTCATGTGCAACGATCCTGTAATTCTTACATCCCTTAATGGTTTTGTTGCAGAGAATTTCTTTCTGATAGACATAAGTCCGGGCATTTCATGCTCTGCAATGTTAATTTCCTTTCTTCCAAAATCCGCCAAAGATATATCTTTAACTTTATAAGGTAAGTTCTCATTAATGTAATTTGTCATTATATCTCCAATAGTTAATTTTACATTCTTTTCGATCTTATTAACACTATCTCCCTCAAAGGAATATCAAATGGGGTTTTAGTTGTAACAAATTTAAAGTAAATTTTGTTTTCGGAAAAGGTCTTTTTATATTTATGGATAAGTTCATCGTAAATTCCTTTGTAATTTATTTTCAACTGGGAAGGTTTAACTACTAATTTTTCTCCCGTTTCCGAATCAATGAAGGTTGAGTTATTTTTAAATTCAAGATTGTACTCATAATCATCGGCTATCATAAAAATAATTATATCCTGTTTTCTTTTTTTCAGAAGAAGAATGTTGGAAATAATTCTATCAGGTTCCTCTAAAAAATCTGAAATAATTACCGTTATTCCTGATTTTATCAGTTTCAAACTTATTTCTTCATATGAATCTACAGTTCTGTCAGAATCGTAAGTATCATTTTTATCGATATTAACCAATAGAGTTTTTAGCTGTTGTCTTGAAGATTTCGGCGGTATGTATATTTTCAGTTTATTGGCAATAGTTCCGTATCCCACAGAATCTTTCTGGTTTATAAATATCCCTGAGATCGCTGCAGCAAGTTGTTTACCATAATCTAATTTGGAATATTTAGAACCTTCAGCTTTGTAAGACATTGAAAGAGTCTTGTCCAGAAAAATATTAGCATAAAGATTTGTCTCATCTTCGTATTGTTTTATGTAATACTTCTCCGTTTTGCCAAATATTTTCCAGTCAATGAATCTTGTTGGATCACCCGGATTGTATTGCTTATGCTGTGAAAATTCAGCACTGAAACCTTTCATAGGACTTGAATGAATCCCAAGGATAAATCCTTCTAAAACCATATCTGTTGTAAGCTTCAGGTTCGAATAATTTGAGATGAATGTAGGATCTAAATATTTTTTATAACTTTCTTTTTCCATTGGATTTGGAAAATACGAAAAAAAATAGATTTTTTCAATGTATTTTAATATTGCAAAATACTACCTAAATTCTATACATTGGATTGTTAATAATTTTGGAATAGGGAAAATGTATGGCTTCAGATCAGGAATTTGTTGATTATGTAATTGGTCAGATAGATTCTGAGCATGAGATTAGTTATAAAAAAATGTTCGGTGAATATGGTATTTATATTAACAAGAAGATCGTAGGATTGATCTGTGACAACAATTTGTTCATAAAACCCACAGATAACGGGAGAAAGTTCATTGGGGTACCTGATGAAGTTCCTCCGTATCCTGGTGCAAAAAACAGTTTTCTGATCGGGGAACAAATTGAGGACAGAGAGTGGTTGTCTAGACTTCTGAAAATTTCATACAACCAGTTACCTGAGCCGAAACCTAAAAAAAAGAAGAAAAAATGAATAAAGGTATATTCTATAAAATAATACCGCCTAATCTTTTCAAAAGCGTTCCGTGGAGGAATGGTCTTGGAACGACAAACGAACTTATCATTAAATATATTCAGGGCTACGGGAACTTTATCTGGAGGATAAGTATTGCAGGTGTTAAGACTGATGGTCCTTTCTCTGAATTCTCAGGTTATGAAAGGTATCTGTTGATGCTTGAAGGTAACGGGCTTGATCTTGTTCACTCAGACGGAAGCAGAAGAGAGCTTCGGGATATACTTGATGTGGCAAATTTTTCCGGAGAGCTCAGAACAAATGCAACACTGATCAATGGTGAGATCAAAGATTTTAATGTAATGTCACTCAGAGAGAAATGCAGAACATCAGTTGAAATTCTAAGTGGAGAAAGTGAAATTGAAAAAGACAGTGATGAATTATTTGTCTATAATCATGAGAAAGACTCAATAATATTAATTGGAAATAACGAGTTGACACTGCCTAAACAAAATTTATTCCACTTGATTGATAGTGGAACTGAAAAATTGATCCTGAAATCCACAGATTCAATATTGATCAAGATCACTTACATTGGTAAATAAAAGATCGGGAGAATAGTATGAGGAAATTAGTTGTTTACTACTCATTGGACGGAAATACCAAATTTATATCGGAAAATATTGCACAAGAGATAAGTGCTGACATTCTAGAATTAAAACCGGTAAAAGAAATTACAAGGAATAATTTCATGAAAATATTTTCTGGCGGAAAGCAGTCAATGATGAAAGCTGAGCCTGAAATACAACCCTTCGATTTAGACCCATCTTCTTATGACACGATAATAATAGGAACACCCGTCTGGGCATGGACGTTCGCACCTGCATTAAGGACTTTTTTTTCAAAAATTGAACTAAAAAATAAACAGATAGGTATTTTTTGTTGTCATGGAGGTGGACCGGGGAAAATATTTGAAAAAATGGAAAAGAAATTAGAGGGAAATACGATCCTTGGGAAAATAGGTTTTAAAGATCCTTTGAAACATGAGAAAGAAAAAGATGCTTCTGAAGCTAAGAAATGGGCAAGAGAAATAATTGACAGTTTATCACAATAATTCGGAAAATGTGGAAAAGTAATGAAACAAAACGAAATTATTAACAATATTTATCAAAGACATAGTGTCAGGCAGTTTACAGATGAAAATGTTAATGATGAATTGATCAAGAATATTCTTGATGCGGCGAATCAGGCACCATCTGCCCATAACAAACAATCCTGGAAATTCATTGTCATAAAAGAGAAAAAAAAGCATGACCTTGCCCAACTCGTGGCTGACAGCTCATCAAACTTCATTAAACCTTCTTCATCAATACTAAGGATGGCTGCCAGAAGTATTGAAAGTGCACCGGTCGTTATAGCCGTTGTTAATACCGGATCTCTGATAGAACACGGAAATGACCTATTCAAAGTAGAAAAAGACCTTTCAAATGATTTTTTTAGAACCATGGAGATCCAAAGTTCAGCAGCAGCAACTGAGAATCTGCTTTTAGCAGCCACTTCGTTAGGTTTAGGAAGTGTATGGCTTGGGATCATGTTCCTGGTAAAAAACAAGGTATTGTCATTTTTAGGAGAAGAAAAAGGTGAGTTCATGGCAGTTATACCTGTAGGATATCCTAAGAAAATAAGTGAAGGGCCTCTTAAAAAGTCACTGAATTACGTAGTAAAAGAATTAAAATAAAAATATATCTTTGCTTGATATTGTTCTCTATAAAATTTATCTTCTTTACGAAATAAATAACCTTTAACCAAAAGGATAAAAAATGTGTGGTGTAGTAGGTGTTTTTAACTCGGAAGAAGCAGCTTTTGATACAATGCTTGGATTATTTGCAATACAGAACAGGGGACAGGAAAGTTGTGGACTTGCTGTTAGTAACGGTAATCAGATCAAGCTGACCAGAGGGCTTGGATTAGTAAAAGATAATTTTACAGAGGAAAAATTAAAAGATTTCCCGGGTAAGATAGCTGTAGGTCATGTAAGATACCCGACCAGAGGTACTTGTGACGTTAATAACTCACAACCTCACGTTATTGAGACTTTAGAAGGTACGATATTTGCATTGGCAAGTAACGGTGATATAACAAATTATAAAACTCTAACTGAAGAATTACAAGCTAAGAGCGTTAATTTTAACAGTGGGAATGATGGGGAGTTGATACTAAGGTTCATCGTATGGAATCATATTGTTAAAGGAAATTCTGTTGTTGACAGCATTAAAATGGTGATGGAGAAATTCAAAGGTGCTTTCTCAACAGTTCTTATTGGAAGAAATGAAATGTGGGTCTTCAGAGACCCATACGGTGTTAGACCATTTTCCTTCGGTAAAACTGAAACTGGATATGCATTCGCTTCAGAATCTAAAGGTTTAGATATTTTAAGAGCAACAGATATTGAAGAGGTAAAACCGGGTGAGATAATTCATGTTTTCGGAGATAATAAGATCGAAAGATTCCAGCTTGATGTCGTAGAATTAAGAGGTGGTAGAAAAGGTTGTGCTCATTGTGTTTTTGAACCTGTATATTTTTCAATGCCCGATAGTAATCAATACGGACTTTCAGTTTATGAAGCTAGAAAGGCTATGGGTAGATCTTTGGCTGAAAGAGATAAAGATCTGGAAATAGATGTAGTTGTAGCAGTTCCTGATTCATCAAATATTCAGGCATTAGGATATGCCCAGTCTAAGAATATTCCCTTTGAGATGGCTTTGATAAGAAATCACTATGTTGGTAGAACTTTCATAAAACCAAGTCAGCACGGTAGAGATGAAAGTGTAAAGCAGAAGTTCAATCCTGTTGTATCAAGATTAAAAGATAAGAGGATTGTTCTGGTTGATGATTCTATAGTAAGGGGTACTACAATGAGGAAGATTGTGGGAATGCTTAAGAATGCCGGTGTGAAAGAGATACATCTTAGAATAGCTTCTCCTCAAGTAAAATATCCTTGTTTTTATGGACTTGACACAAATACTAAAGAAGAGCTTCTTGCGAACAAGATGAATGTTGAGGAAATGGTTGATTTTTTCAGGGTGGATTCACTAAAATATATGAAGCAGGATAATCTTTCTAAATGTGTAAATAATACTGATGATAATTTCTGTTTTGCATGCTTTGATGGAAATTACCCTATAGAGCTGATCGATGTTTCTTACTAAATAAACTTATCTCAATCAAAGGGACGACAGTTATGAACACAACAGAATTTTACAGTAAAATTAAGTTCCATTATTTTGAGATATCAAAAGATAAAAATAAAAGTATTTTTTCCGCAATAATAGCTTTAATTCTGATCGGTATCCTCGATTATGCCACAGGTCCTCAATTTGGATTTTTTGTTTTCTATTATCTACCGATACTTTTTGCCGGCTGGTATATGGGAAGAAATTACGCGATCCTGTTTTCATTACTAGCTACATTAATATGGTTTTATGCAGACAGTATTGCGGCTCAGTCATATTATTCAGAATTTTTCAGATACTGGAACAGTTTTATCAGGCTTCTTTCATTCTCATTAGTTGGAATACTATTCTCCAACTTCAGAATAAATTTTGATAAGGAAAAAGAAATGAATTTGAAGCTTACAAAAGCATTGAACGAAGTAAAACAATTAAGCGGGTTAATGCATATTTGTGCTTCATGCAAGAATATCAGGAATGATAAAGGCTACTGGGAGCAGATCGAAGATTATCTAAAAGATCACTCTGATGCAAGTTTTAGTCACAGTATTTGTCCGTCTTGTATGGAAAAGTTATATCCGAAAGTAGTTCAAAAGAGAAAAGATAAATTATCAAAGAACCCAGATTAGTGAATTCGATCAAAATTCTATTTTTCCTGACCCTGCTCCTATCCAATAATGTCAAATCGGACAGTTTTACAGAATTCTTTTTAAAAAATAATCATAAAATTTTAAATGAAGAAAAAGAACTGGTTACACCAGTGTCCATTGAGAATAAATGGTATATAATATCAGATATTTATTTTGATCTTCAGAGATTTAGAATGGGAGAAGAGATAGATACCGATATTTTCAACGAAAATGTAGAGAGAACGATCGATGATATCGAGAATGATTTTATCACAGGACTGAACACCTATGAAAAAGACATATTAGTTTCAATACTTAATTCCATGATTTTATATGTCAATTCTTCTGAAACTTCCATTGGAGATTTTTCAAGGTTCAGAAGTAATTTCAGACTTTCAAAAAATATAGAAGAAAAATATGGAACAGTAGATTCCGGATTTACCTATATGTTGTCTAGTCTAGTTTCTGTTCTTTTCTTTCAGGACAGTTTCTGGATAAAAAATATATTGGGCTATAAAGGTGATGTGAAGAACAGCTTGAAAATGCTGGATTATATATCTGATCATGGAGATCTTTTCAAAGATGAATCCAGTCTTTTCCTGTCAAAATTTTATTCTAATATCCTATTAGATCATATATCTTCTCTCAGGTATACTTCCAAACTTATATTATCTTATCCAAAAAGCAAATATATCAGGTATTTATACGCTGTGGACCTATACCATACCGGTAAGATAAAAGGATCGTACGAGTATTTTTCCCAGGTTAACAGTGAACTTTCAGATCAATATTATCCATTCGAGTATTCATCTCTTATCTACGAGATCAAATGTCTTTTGTTGCTGGATAAAGGCTATCTCGCAGAAGAAGTTATAAATTATGCAAAGCAAATCCATGAAGGATATCTTCTTGAGGAACTTAAAAAATGGAAATTATCACTAGACAGAAGAAAGGAAATAGTTTACAGGTTTGAAGAACTTAACTTCAGAGATATTCAGGATATTACAAAAAACGATAATGATAAAAAAGTTACATTGAATATTCTTTTTGATCACGGATATTATGAGGAAGTATTAGGTTCTTACAGTGAAGATAAAAGCAATGAACTTATGATCTTGTACCTGAGAACAGCTGTGATCCTAAAAAGATATGATATAGCTGAACGCATTTTTGAAATGTTGAAAAACGATTATGAGAATATCTTGGAAGAGCATCCTGATAAAGGACGACTTAAGCTTCTAAGGAATTATGTCGTAAATGTTCTACAGTAAATTATTCACAAGTTACCATATTTAAATATTATTATTCATCTCTGAACAATTCAGCCTGTTTTAAGTTTAATAAATTCATTGACTAATATAGGTTGTGTAATTATATTTATTAGTCTTTAATTAAGCTGAAAATTAAAAATGAGCGGGGTTTTAAAATGTTTGGAAGATTACTTATTTTAGTATTGGTATCTGTGATGATCCTTAATGCAGAGATAGTTAGAAAGGGAAGAAAGGATAATTTTGTATTTTTTGATAACGGGGATAAAATATCAGCAGAAAAGGTCAATGGTGCAGTGAAAGCATATTATGACAGTACAACAGTGTTGGGTGAATACAACTATGTTGCAGGTAAGCAGGATGGTATTCAAAAGGAATATTTCCGTACAGGCAAAATTAAAGCTGAATATAATATGTCTAATGGAATAAGGACAGGGAACGGAAAAGAATACTATGAAACAGGTGAGCTTGAATTTGAAAGAAATCTTGATGCCAACGGAACAGGGCTGGGAATAGAATATCATAAAAACGGCATGAAAAAAAGAGAGCGATTATATAAGAATAACGAGCAAATTTATGTCAGCAAGCTGAATCATGATATCAAAGATAAAAAGTATGAAAGAACACCTGAAGAATTATTCACTGAGGCTCAGGAATATGCTTATATCGGAATGTATGCACATGCAATTGAGGACTACAACTTGTTTTTAAAGCTGTTTCCAAATAATGAAAAAGTATCTAATGTTAAATTTTTGATAGCTTTTACTTACCATAATAATCTGGAAGATCTTGAAAATGCCAAAAGAGAGTATTTGGAATTTATAAAACAATATCCTGATAGTCCATTGAAGGTTTCTGCAGAATTCGAATTGAAGAACATTGGTAAAACAATAGAAGAAATCGAAATGTTCAAGGACTTATAATTTTATGAATGATCTTGAGAGAATAGAGAACCTAATTGATTCAAGGAACAAAATACTTCAAAATATAGAGAAGAAAATCATTGGACAGAAGGACATTATTGATGGTCTTCTGATTGCGATTTTTGCAGGTGGACATGTTATGCTTACCGGTGTTCCAGGTTTAGCAAAAACCTTAATGATAACAACTATAGCTAAAACACTGGACCTTGATTTTAAAAGGATACAATTTACACCTGATCTGATGCCGTCAGACATTATAGGAACTGAAATATTAGAGCAAAACATCTCAACAGGTGAAAAAGAATTCCGCTTTATAAAAGGTCCTATATTCAGTAACATCATTCTTGCAGATGAAATAAATAGAACACCCCCAAAAACTCAGTCGGCTTTATTGCAGTCAATGCAGGAAAAAGAAGTAAGCGCGGGAAATGTTACGTATAAGTTAGATGAGCCTTTTTTTGTTATGGCAACAAGAAATCCAATTGAACAGGAAGGAACTTATCCTTTGCCGGAAGCTCAGTTAGATAGATTTTTATTTAATCTTGTTATTGATTATCCTGATCATATCAGTGAAGTGAATATCGTTAAGGATACTACTTCAGGGGTTGAAGTTGATGTTGAGAAAGTATTAAGTAAATCTGACATTGTTGAGATCCAGGATCTTGTAAAACGAATTCCGGTTACTGATACAATTGTTGAGTTCGCAGTTGATATAGTTCGAAGAACAAGACCAGATCAGGAAAATTCACCTAAATTTACTAAAGAAACTGTTAGTTGGGGTGCAGGACCAAGAGCAGGGCAGTTCCTTGTGATCGCTGCTAAGATAAATGCTGTTTTTAATGGAAGAAAAACTCCAGAAAAATCTGATATTCTTAAAGTTGCGAAACCTGTACTCAGACACAGGATCATTCCTAATTTCAGAGCTGAAGCTGAAGGAATAACTCCGGATAAAATTATAGAAGAAATTATCAGGTCACTCAACTAAAACTCTTTTTTTTAATAAAGATTACGTTTTGTTTTATATCTTGACTTTTGATGCTCCCTTTAATAACTTCTAAAGCTTATATTAATATACATAAGTCAACTGGATCAATGAGGTCATATGGTGGTGATTTTAAACGATAAATATTTTGACGAATATATTTCAGAAAAAGAACTTAAGGTCGCAGTAAACAGGATATCTTCAGAAATAATCAATGATTATTCGGATTATTCTAATTTAGTTATTATCGGTGTATTAAATGGTGCAATACCTTTTATGAACGATATCGTTTTCAAATTACCAGAAAATATTACAATAGATTATGTGAAAGTAACCAGCTACGGGGATAGTTTAAAATCTACAGGTGAGGTAAAACTTACCTTGGATACCGGGATCAATATTGAAGATAAGGATGTGATCTTAATAGATGATATCCTGGACACCGGTTTAACATTAAGTTTTTTAAAAGATCATTTCACGAAAAAAAATCCTAGGAGTATAAGATCCTGTTTTCTTTTTTACAAAGAAGACTCATCACTAGAAAGACCTGATTACTCGGGAATTAAGATCGGGAATGATTTTATCATCGGGTATGGGTTGGACTATGCACAAAAAGGACGAAATATAAACAGAATCCTCAAACTAGCAAAATAAACGGACAGATAAATGGAAGAAGAAGATAAAAAAATGAAAGAAGAAAAATCATCAGATAAACCTAAAAAAGAAGAGTCTGATCAGATAAATAAGGATCGTGAAGAAAAGATCCTTGAAGAGTTCAAAAAGATCAAAGAAAACGAAAAATTATCCAACAGACCTGACGGCAAAAGAGGATTTAAGATCGAAGATGATGGCAAATTCTGGAAAAAAGGTTCAAAGACATTTATTATCTGGATGGTTGTGATCGCAATTGCTTTAATTGCAATGAATTTTATGGATAAGGATTCCAAGTTAAAAGAGCTTTCTTACAATGAGTTTAACGGGTTGCTTGACAATATAAAATCTGTTAAAATTACAAATGTCGGTTCAAATGCAGAGGTGACAGGAGACTTTGTATCTGAAATTGAAATTCCTAAAGGCAGTAGCAAAAAATATACAAAATTTAAACTTATCGTTCCTTCAGTAACAAAAGAAACTGCTGATCTGTTGACTACAAAAGGTATTAAGGTTGAATTGGTCAAAGAAGAATATGGTGTATCTGATTTTCTTATAACAATGCTTCCGTGGGTATTATTTATTTTCCTGTGGATTTATCTGATGAAAAGAATGCAGGGTGGTGGAGCACAGGGAGGTAAAGGAATATTTACTTTTGGAAAAAGTAAAGCAAGACTGGTCGATCAGGAAAAAAATAAAATTACATTCAAAGATGTAGCTGGATCAGAAGAAGCAAAGGAGGAGCTTTCAGAAGTAATAGAATTTTTAAAGAAACCAGAAAAATTCATTAATATAGGTGCTAAAATCCCTAAAGGTGTTTTATTAACAGGTCCTCCGGGAACAGGTAAAACACTCATGGCAAAAGCAGTAGCAGGAGAAGCTGGAGTACCATTTTTTACAATATCCGGTGCGGATTTTGTGGAAATGTTCGTTGGTGTTGGTGCATCAAGGGTGAGAGATCTATTTATACAAAGCAAGAAAAGTTCACCCTGCATACTTTTTATTGACGAGCTAGATGCGGTGGGAAGACACAGAGGTACAGGTATAGGTGGTGGTAATGATGAGCGTGAACAGACTTTAAATCAGTTACTTGTTGAGATGGATGGATTTGATACAGAGGATAACGTGATCGTAATTGCTGCAACTAACAGGCCGGATGTGCTTGATCCTGCACTTTTGAGACCTGGTAGATTTGACAGGCATGTAGTTGTAGACAGACCGGATGTTAAAGCAAGGGAAGAGATCCTGATCGTTCATTCAAAAAAGATAAAAGCAGCGGATGATATTGACCTTAATGTTATTGCAAAAGGAACTCCAGGTTTATCAGGAGCGGATCTGGCAAGTATAATTAATGAGGCTGCTCTTTTTGCTGCTAGAAGAGGTAAGAAAAAAGTTGAGCTTCTTGACATTGAGGATGCTAAAGACAAAGTCATGATGGGTGTTGAGAGGAAATCAGCTGTCATAAATCCAGAAGAAAAGAAAATAACAGCATATCACGAAGCTGGTCATGTTCTGATAGCTAAACTAACAGAAGGAAGTGATCCTGTTCATAAAGTTACTATAATCCCTAGAGGAAGGGCAATGGGATTGACTCATTATCTTCCGATCGAAGAAAAGCATAGTTACTCTAAAACTTATATTTACAGTAAGCTGTTGCATCTGTTCGGAGGAAGAGTCGCTGAGGAGATCGTATTCAACGATATAACTACAGGTGCGAGCAATGATATTGAGAGAGCTACAGACATTGCACGTAAAATGGTGTGCGAGTGGGGAATGTCAGAGGAGATAGGACCTATTCATTACGGGGTGAAGAACGATAATCCATTCCTTGGAAAAGAATTGACAAGAACTTCAACTATATCTGAAGAGATAGGAAAGAAGATAGATACAGCCGTACAAAAAATAATTTTCAGTGCAATGGAGAGAACAAAGAAAGTAATAGGTGAAAATAGAGAATTGCTTGATAAGCTTGCAGAAGCTTTGCTGGAAAAAGAAACTTTATCAGGTAGTGAGATAGATGAGTTACTGAACCTTGAATCTTCTGGTATTAAAATGTACGGAGCGGATCTGAAAAGTGATATTTAAAGCCGGAAAATATCAATTTGATCTGCAACGATCCCCTGTTATCATGGGAATCCTGAATATTACACCCGACTCTTTTTCTGACGGAGGAAAATTCAGTTCTGAGGATTCTGCTTTATTTCACTGTGAAAGAATGATCAATGAGGGAGCGGATATTATTGATGTCGGAGGGGAATCATCAAGGCCGGGTTCAGATAGAGTTTCAGCAGAAGAAGAGATCGAGAGAATATTAAAAATTGTTGAAAAGATCAATTCCAGATTTCAAATTTGCCTAAGTGTAGATACTTATAAACCTAAAGTAGCATTGGAAGTACTCAAATCAGGTGCAGATATTATAAATGATATTACCGGACTTTCAGTATCTGATGATATTGCCAGGTTAACAAATGAATATGGTGCCGGTTTGTGTCTAATGCATATGAAGAGAGATCCGAAAATAATGCAATCTTACACAGAATACGATGATATAATTGTTGAAATAAAAGATTTTCTCAAAAATTCGATCCTTAAGGCAATGAATGCTGGCATGAAAAAAGAGGCTTTAATACTGGATCCCGGAATTGGATTCGGTAAAGATATTATTGGGAATAAAACCATATTAAGTCAACTTCGTTCTTTTATGGATCTGGGATGTCCTTTGCTGATTGGTACATCAAGAAAGAGCTTTATAGGTGAGATAAACGGGAAAGATGTAAATAACAGACTGAATGGCACTTTAGCTTCTAATGTGATAGCTTATATTAACGGTGCAAGAATATTCAGAGTTCATGATGTGCAGGAAAATAAAGATTCTCTATTTGTTGCCAGTGAAATACTGAATTCGGGAGTAAAAGTTGAAGCTTAATATCTTACTGACCAATGATGACGGAATCTTTTTTGACGGTATTAAAGAATTATACTATGCATTAAAGGATGAATTTAATATATTTATAGTTGCGCCCAGTGAAGAGCATAGTGGAACTTCACACAAAATAACTATTAATCAACCCTTGCTGATACATAAAGTGGCTGATAAGGATTTGAAGGGAATTAGTGTGAACGGAACTCCCGTAGATTGTGTAAAGCTGGCATTGCAAAATCTTTACAATGGTAAAATTGATCTGGTAGTTTCAGGAATAAACAAAGGATCAAATAACGGTATCAGTGTGCATTATAGCGGTACAGTGGCAGCAATAATTGAAGGTGCATTTTTTAATATCCCGGGTATAGCAGTTTCACTTTATTCTTATCAGGATAATAAATTTAAAGATGCAGCTGTATTTGTAAAGGATTTTATAAAGAAGAACTTTGAATTTATGAAGGAGAACAGTTCAATTTTGAACATTAATATTCCTACTGAACCTGATTATAGTAAACCGCCTATATATTGTAGACAGGGATTAGGTAATTTTTTCCAATTATACGCAGAACACAACCACTTAGGTAAAAATTATTTTTTTGCCGGTGGACCAGAAAAAGAACTGGACTATGAAAGAGATGATGATGACAGATATATCCTTGAAAATGAGATCACGATAACACCATTGAAGATCGATCTTACGGATTATGAAGATCTAAAAAAATGGAGAGAAAAGTAAGAATGCAAATTTCTATTATCATACCTGTATTTAACGGTGAAGAAACATTGTTCAGGTGTTTGGATGCGATTAGGAATATTGATTATCCTGAAGATAAGTATGAAGTTATCGTTGTAAATGATGCTTCTACTGATAGAACTTTCAGGATAGTCGCAGGTTATGACATTCGGGTAATAGGACTCAGAAAAAGGATCGGTTTTATTGAATCCGCTATTGTCGGAGCAAAAAATGCGACATACGATAATCTTATTTTCATTAATCAGAGAACAGTAGTTAAAAAAGATTTATTAAAGAATATAAATGCTATTGGTTATCTCCCGATCATTGCAGGTGAATTGAATATTGATAAATACCGTTCAAATCAGGATGCTCTGATCTATATTTTTAGAGAAAAATTGTACAATCCGTATTATCCGCAAAAAAAGCATGGTGAAGAATTATGGATAACAAAAAAGAACTTCAAGAAAATATATAAAACGACTAAATTTTTTGGTATCAATAAAGAAATGTTCCTATCTATAGCTGAAGAAGGTATTCCTATAGAGCATAGTGAAGAGTTCATATATAAAAAGATCGTATATGAAAGAAAAACAAAATTACTTGCTCATACTAAGATCGATATAAATTATGTTTCGAAATTAGACAGAAA
Organism: Candidatus Delongbacteria bacterium; assembly: GCA_016937995.1. Lineage (GTDB taxonomy): Bacteria > UBA4055 > UBA4055 > UBA4055 > UBA4055 > WTAK01. The sequence continues at coordinate 23,853 of JAFGVM010000063.1, read as the reverse complement.
TCCAAAATTGAAATTAATAAAAGTTGGTAAAGAGTGGGCCAATTTTCATTTATCGAAATTTAATTTGTTTTCGATTTTTTACTATTTGGTACATATTTTCATATTAGTTCTTGTTTACCTATATCCGAACTATGCGATTGGAGTACTACTGTTTTTTTATATAATGTTCATTATTTATATTTCTCAAAATAAAAAGGATTTCGGTATAATTTTGAGAGCAGCACCAGGTGCGATAATAAGATTTTATATCGGGACTATAATTTCGATATCATCAAAAAGAAAAAGCAGCTAAATCAGCTGCTTTTTACAAATTCAAATATTGTTGTAGATTTAATTTCTATTCGAAATAACATAAAAGAATTTTATACTTTCGTTTACTGGAATTTGGTAAGAATTTGTAGTAATAGTATCAAGAAGTATAAATTCACCGAAAGGTGAATCTGAATAATAAATATTGTAAGATGATACCAACGGATCAAGATCCCAGTTTAAAGTAACTGAAGTTCCATTATTTTCAAAATAAAGATTTGTTGGCGCTTTTACAAATGATTCGACAGCACCCATATCAATATTCTGACCTGATATTCTATCATTTCCTAAAAGATCAATTTCCTCCAAAATAACATCTGAAATATATTCTAAAGTTCCTGAATCAATACAAGGTGAGTCAGTAGCAAGATCGAAAGTGATCCCATTTCCCTGATCTTCATATTTGGGATCTTCGTCTATATTGTTTATCCATGCACCTGTAAAAGAACTCATACCGGGACCGTACAAGCAATCATAACCGCCTTCAATATTGTTGTGGTAAAAGTTTGGATCACAATTAGAATCTTTTAAGTAAATTTGATCTCCTACAGTCGCTTCATTTCCTCGTATAATGTTATTATGAAAATCAGGTGAAGAACTGTAAAAGTATAAAGCTCCACCATCACTTGCAATATTTGTCTTAATGGTGTTATTAATTACTTTTGCGTTAGAATCATAAAACCAGAGAGCGCCTCCGTCACCAAGTGAAAAAGTTGGATAGACATAATTGTCATATATCAAATTTTTCAATATGACCGGATCTGAAGAATGAATGTACATTGCAATTCCTTCAGCTTCATTTCCGTTTGAAATAATATAGTTCTCTCGGATGATGTTGTTTTGAATTCTTGCATTACTTTCTGCTTTAAGTCTTATTGCTGCACCTTGAGCCCAATCTTCTCCAACCAGCCAGTTTTGCTCTATCAGGTTGTTTTTTATTATAGGACTACTTCCAAATAAGCAATCAATTGTAGCAGACCCGGAAGAACCTTCAAGTCCTTCATATCCAGAACAATTTGCTCTGAAAATGTTATTAGAAATTTCTGGGCTGGAATTCCATAAAGCAACTGCTGATCCTGCACCGGCCCGATTACTTATAAATAAATTATTTTTTATATGTAATTTTGAATAATCCCACATGAATATACCGCCGCCAAGGAAAGAATAGATGTCGTCCCAGATATTAGCGTTCCCATCAGTAATTGTACAGAATGAAATTTCTGAAGTATCATTTGTTAGAGGAGTTTTTACAAATCTAATACCCATCTAACCATCTTCAGTATTATTTGCCTTGAAAAATATGTTATGATCTTCAGTCCCAGTTGCAATAATTTTACCTTGAACATTTAATCTATAATGTCCAAAAAAAATTACTTCTACTCCCGGTTCTATTGATAATGTTTCTCCGTTAGGTATTTCGATATCACAATATATCTCATAAGGAGAAGAGGTGATATCCCAACTACCTGATACTGTCGGAGTGTCAATTATAGTCGCATGAGAAATAGAGATCGAAATTAAAATTAGTGCGATTAGAATAGTATTTTTCATAGCTTCCCCTGTGAGTTTGAGTATGACAGGTACTTTTTAATTGCGTTGATATAGAATTATAATAGCATAATACTATTTTATTGTCAAGTCTTAATAATTTTTTTCCCCCTAATTACATAGTAGGAGCTACCAATCGCAAGCATAATAAGAACAAAGAACAATAACTTATAGTTTGAAGGATTCTTCAAATTCCCGGTCAATTGCTTTTGTTCGGCTATAACTAGATCATAGAAGAACCAGTCGTTTGGACCTGAATTATTAGTATATTGTGGTTTGATATTATATTTTATCACATCTTCTGACAAATGCGGTTTGATAACTTCTGGTACATTTCCGGTTAATATTTGAGCATTATTCAGTAAAAGTGATGAGTTTGCTTTTGTCATAAGCTGGATACGTGACATTCTGATGTTTTCTTTTCCGTAAACTTGTGTAATAACATTCTCAAGTGGCATTTGAACATGCTGATAATTTATTGCACTACCGATAATCTGGAAAAGAGCTGATAAGACCAATAGACTGAGGAAACTGTATTTAAACAATTTATACTTCGGATGATCTGGGTTTAAAAATTTATCAACCCCAGTTAAGAATAGGGATAAGATCAAAAACATAGGTAACATATACCTGATCCCCCAAGCTGCAGTACCACTATATCCATAAGGAGCTCTAAGAGCATATAATGAAAGGTATGCAAAAAAGATCAGTGAATAAAATATACTTTCAAGTTTGAAGCGTTCATAAAAACCTTTAATCCCAAAGACGACAAATAGGAAAATGGGAGACAGGAAGAATATTGCCCGGTTAGGGAAAATTAATATTAGGTATAAACCGTAAAAATAATCTTTTAATAAACGAGCAAAACCTTCATCCCCCTTTGCAGCAAGTACATCATTTATCCTGAATTTTTCATTTTCTTTAAGATCTAGCAGATATGAATTTTTATCTTTGAGAGATTTATCCAAGGAATAGTATTCACTTACAAGTTGTTTTGAAATATTAGAATTTTTATCAGCCTTAACTGCTTCCTGAGCAGTTATTAACTTTGACTGTATTCTATCTGGGAGTTCAATAATGTCGGATTGAAGTGCAGTTATAACTTCATTACGGTGGTATTTGTTTACTGTATAGCCTGTTTCAATGAAAGATCCGAATTTTAAGTAATTGTTAAAAAAGAAAACAGTTGTAAATACAACAATACCTGCAAAGAAATACAAATATTTTTTTGTACTTGCTTTATAATTAAAGAGTTTAACTAAAACAAGAATGATCATCAATGAATAAAAGATCGGAGAATCCGGTCGCATGATCAATGTCAAACCTGTGAGTAAGCCACAGTATAATAAAGAAATTTCAGATCTCTTTATGCTGAACTTAAAATAGTAATATAGTGAACCTGATATAGCAAACATAACAAAAGGTTCCGGGAAAAGCATCTTTGATAAAACAAAAACTGGAGTAGCTAAACCTATTGCAAGAACAAATAATAGAGATTTCCGGTTGGAAACCAATAGTGAGAATAATTTATACATGAACATCATTGCCAGGGCAAAAAGGATACTCCCAGAAGAAAAGATCAGGAAGGTAGAGTCAATATTGAAAAATTGAGATAATTTTGAAATAAATGCGACAGGTAAAATTATTCCTATACCTTCAAGTGGATAGAACAAATGTGTTTTTGGACTATAGACCGTACCGTTTGACAGTTTGGATTCTGATCCGATAGATCCGGTATCGATCAGATTCTGTGAATAGCGCAGTACGTCAACATCCATTGAAGATGTTACTTTTCCGTTTGAAAATAATAGAAATATGGATAAAAAAAGTATAAATACTAATAGTGGTCTGTTATTTAGCAGGTTCATTTTTCCTCTGATCTTGTTGTTTTAAGAAGTTTAATATTGTGCTGAAACTAAAATATTTGAAGTTTATAAAAGTGAACAAAGATCCCACAGTCAATGATATAATAATCGTAATCGACTTATGAAACAATGATATAAGTACACCGATCTTAGGATCATAGTTCATAAGAGCGAATATCCCTCCATAAATCAATTGCTCTACACCCAGATTACCGGGTGTTAGTCTGAATATTAATGAAATCTTTAAAATCAGTGCTAAGAAAATTACTGAAATAATATCAATATCCAGATTGAAAATATGAACTGTCCAGTAAAACCAAATAATTGTAACTATTGTATGGATAACATTAAATAAAAAAACATATGCTGTAAATTTTAGATCTTTCCATAGTATTGTTATACCTGTTGATACTTTTGATAGGTTATCGATCAAGAACTTTAATATTTTAAATTCAGGGGTTTTAATATTCTTAAGAACTCTGTCGAAAAGTAATAGAAGTAGCGGAATAGACAATAGTGATATGGATATAATTAGAAATAACACCGGTAATGAATTTGACTGTAGAGAATAGTAGATTCCTACTAATCCTGTAAAGAAGAAGTTGAAAAGTAAAAGGTAAATATTAATTGATAGTCCATCTTTTAAATTTACTTTGTATTTGAATTTTATAAAAGCCAAAGAATATGCAAAAGATCCCTGGAAAGGGATAATATAACTCCACAAATTCCTTGCTGTAGGAAATCCTATTCTGTCTGGAATACTTAACTTAGTTTTAGTACTTTTGAACAAAATATACGAAAACTGATTACCGCTAACAGTGAAGATCATTAAAGCTATCAGTATTGAGATAGCTATTTGAAACAAAGAAACATTTTGCAATAATTCTATTTGCTCAGATGTAATATAATGAGATATTACAAAGTAGATCAATAGAGCAGTGACAATATATATCAGTAAATTTTTCATCAGATTATTTTTTCCCAGTTGCAATAGTTTGGTAACACCAAGGTCTTGGGAATGGGATTAAAGAGAAAAATGGAAATATCATACCACCGGAATACAGTTTGATTTCTGTAAAACCGGCAATTTCCATCATCCTTATAAGCCATCTCTGAGGATAAAGCATTATATGATCCTTAGTATAAAAATAATTCCTCGATAAGTTAAGGGTTAATAGTCTTTCAATGAACGAATTTGGATTTGGAGTAGATAGAACGATCATTCCACTATCCTCCAAAGTGTTATAACATTCTCTAAGAAAAGCGATAGGATCTTCAACATGTTCTAAAATCTCTCCGGCTACGATACCATCGATATTATCATTCGAAAATGTTTTATGTAAATCAAGTACATTGCAGATCTTAAGGTCAGTATAATTATCTGGTAGATCTTTATCAACCAGATCAACTCCGATTACTTCTCTATTCTTAAGATAAATATTGGGAATTGCGCTACAACCAAGATCGAGGATTTTATTTTTACCGGATATAAGTTTAGCTAACTTTTTTAGCCTGAGCTCTTCAGCCATCTCATTTCCTCGCTTTTGTGATCTCATTTTCAAAAAGATCTATCATCCAATTATTAAGATCAATTTTTTCACTTAGCATTTTATTTTTTTTCTTTTGCCATAGTTCTTTCAGATCGGTTTGTTCCAACATATCCTTTAATGTATCAAGTAATTTATCTTCATCTCTTTCAGGTAAGAAACCGTAAGTTAGATCATATTTATGTTCTAATTCTTCCAGGTAACTGATTCTGCCAACAAAAGTATTATATCTTATCGAAGGTACTCCCAATACTGCCGCTTCAGCTGTCATGGTTTGAGAATCAGAAATTACAAGTTTTGCATAAGCTAAAACATGATGCATATCCCAGGGATCGATCTGATGACTTTTGGAATTTTCTTTTGTAACAACTTGAGGATGATCTTTAATTATTTCCTCAATGTCACTCCAGAGTTTACCCTGCAAACCTTTAGCTCCTTTATCATGATGAGCATCAAGAGCAGAATGTCTAATCACTATAAATTTGTATGGCTTAAGATCATATTTATCTAAAATATTTACATCAGGAATAAAGTTATTAGGATGCAAATATGCTAATTCATGGTATGAATTATGTAAAATTCTTTTCTTTTTCCATTTAGAAAATCTTAAACAAGTTGGATTTACTATGTTCGACGTAAAAAAATATATAAGAGATGTATACACTTTCATAAGATCATCATCATCTTCAGCAAAGAAATAATTTGGAATGCCACGCATAGCAAATATAGCAGAAACTTCAGTAGAAGTAAAAACAATATCAATTTTATGTTTCTTGATCAATTTTTGTACATAGAAGAATCGACTGCATATTTCACTTATAATTCCGAAAAATCCTTTCTTAGGTGTTGATAAAGAGATATATTCTATATTAAGGTTATTCAAAAGTGCTGATACAATATCTTTATTTCTTGCAGAAATTTTAACATTATACAAATCAGAATTTTGTAGATAAAACAGAAAATTCTTAAATAAATGAACATGAGCCGGGTGTCCAACATCAATTAAAATATTTTTTATAGTTTTATCTTTCAAGGTCAACATTTCCTATTACTTTAGCAGGATTTCCAGCAACTATTGTGTTGTCTTCGACATTTTTTGTAACTACAGAACCTGCTCCTACTATAGATTTTTCTCCGATAATAATATTAGGCATAATAATAACATTGGAGCCGATCCAGGCATCATCTTTAACTATTATTTCACCTTTAACAAGATACTTTTTAATTAAATTTAGTTTGGAATTGTTTGGATCAGAGTCTGCAATAAAAGTAGCTCCTGGAGCGATAGCAACTCGATTACCGATCTTAATAGCATTTCCTCTGTAATTGTCTATAAAATGCACATTCATGTTTACGTAAGAATCGTTACCAATTGTTATACCGCTGAATCTCAGTAAAATAATTCTGATTTTATGTATGAAAAAATTCTTTCCTAAAACTCTGAGAATAAATCTAAAATATTTCATAATGTATTACCTTTTAATTAAAAATTTCTCTACTTTATTGAATAACTTTTTATTGTTTCTAAGAAATTCCTTTGCAGTTCTTAACAAAGGATTACCTTTATAAATATTAAAATACTTCTTTTGAACTGCTCCAAATTGCCTGAAAGAATGTTCAACATTTTCGATCATACTACCCTCAAAGTCGAATTTAATCGTTTTATCAGATAGATATTCAATGATTTTATATATGAGTAGAGATGCTGACCCACTATTTCTGAGATCTGGATCAATAGTACTGATTAGATCATAACCACTTTGTGCATCCCAAACAAAGAATATTGCGCTATGAATATTACCGTTTTTGTCAATTGCATATATTATCTTTCCACAATCATTTTCTACTGTTATTTTATAAATTTTCAAGAAAGTATCCAGCGAGTAAATGATCTCTTCACTTTGTTTGCCTAATGTCGATTTATGATTTTGATAAAATATTTCCGGATCTAGATCAAATTTAACTTCAATTTCGTTTTTAGCTTTATTGATATTTTTCTTTTTACCATTTGAAAAATCTGAATATACTTTTTCATGATCTCTTATATCATCAATAACATAAGTGTATCTTGTAGTTTCTTGAAAACCTTTCCAAAAAAAAGGTAACCAGTTAGTGAAATCATAATGAAAATATTGGTCAAAATACGATATTTCAAGAGAGTTAAGATCCTTAATTATATTATTAATTATAGATTTTTCGTAGGATAATTTTTTTGAATATTTTTGATTGTTAGGATATTTAATAAAGACACCACAAAATGGAGTAAGTATTGGTTGAATTATAAATTTGAAAAACAAAGTCTTGTTAAGATAATAGGGAAGAGCTGCAATAATAGAATTATCATTTTCAACCAGTATAACATTCCAATTTGAACTTCCACATACTGCATCTAGCCACCAATATTGATTGAAAATGGGTATGTTCTTTTCAGATTTGCAAAAATCGATATATAGTTCTTTATTTCTCATATTGTATTATTGATTTAATAATGTTTATCACTTTATCTTTTAACAATTGCCCTGTCCATTCAAAACAATTATCTGTCCATCTTTCAGGATGAGTTTGAAAAACGATCTTCTTATTCTTGTTATTTTTTAGAAATTCTATTAGTTCTAATTTGGAGTGGAAATCTGTTATAACACTTGAATTAACTTTATCTCTGAGATTTGATTTATTCTGAGACCAATTTCTTCCAGTATCACTGATGTATGCAATTTGATTGTAGTTGATGTCAAGATATATCTCACCAACAATTCCACAATCATTCAAGAATTCTTTATTATTTTTCCACATATCCCTATTGTCGAATTTCTTCAATGGTTTGCCATGCATAGATATTGTTTTTATAGGTACAATATTTCTAAAAGTTTTCAATTTTGATTTAAAATCATCTAATGCTATAGATAAATTTCCGTTAGAATCTGATAAATTTTCATAGTGATAACCTATCTCATGACCTAAACTTTGAATACTTTTAATAATTTCGGGAATGAAAGTATGTTTTTTATGTCTAAAATAATAAGTTGACTTAATTCCCATTCTATTTTCCATCTGAGCCATTATAAGAGCATTATAAGGTTTCCGGTCAACATCGTGTCTGATAAGTATGAATTCATCAATAGCAATTTGCGAATTAACAAATTCTGAAAAAGTATAAAAATTAATTTTTTTGTCCAATAAAATCAATAAGTACCTTTTATATGCCTTAATTGTAAAATCGATAAATACTTTCACCATAGTTAATTTAATGATTCATATATTCTGAAATGTTTATATACTCTACACATAGTGTTCCAAAAGTTGATTTTAGATCTGAATCTTTGTAATTGATAGAAGGGAAAAAACCAAAAATTATATTAACATATTTAATACTGCTTTTGATAGTAGATGCATTTAATAATTCATCATTATAAAATAATTTTATACGATTTCCTTGTTTAATCATTTTTAATAAACAATTACCTTTAAGATTAAGCTCTCTTTTTTTATGCCAATAATAATCAGTGTCACAAAATTTTGTTAAAATACCTCCCTTATAGCTAATGTAAGGATCATTATAACCAAAGAAAAATATTTCTTTATTTTTTTCATCCTTAAAGGAAAAATAAATATGCTGCATAGCGGTTTCTTCTGAAAACGAATCCCAAGAAATTTTTGAAACAAATGTTAGGCTGTCTTTTTCAGGGATCATTTTATTTAAAATAACATTTGCCCAAGGACCATATAGGTCTTTACTAAAAGATTCGTTAATTATATCCTTAACTATAATTCCTGTGCTGTCCTTAAAATCATAAGCCCACCCTTTTGAATTTTGATAATTGATATCCCAGTCAGAAATGTCTTTATCATAAAAATTATCAAAAAGAATGATATCACTGCTTGTTTGATCATAATTCATATCGTCAAATAATGAATTTATGGAATGATAAGAGTTTTTGTGGTTTGTAATATTATCGGGATCAATATTAGAGTATTTTGCTAAAAGCAATAAAATAATTACTATTATCAAAATTCCCAAAGATATAATTTTTTTCATAGTTTTACCAAGATTAAAAACCAATTATTTCAATTCCTTATTACTCTCCATATCGAACCACATTGCGAACAGAACGAACTGAACTCCCATTATTACTGTTAACATCCAGGTCAAAAAGTTGATCTTAGGAATATTACCGCCAATTACAAACGCATAGTAAAGCATACGTATAAGCAGTGGAATTGATAATGCAAATAAACTAATCCCAAAAGAATAGAATAGAACTAAAGGATGAAAATCTCTGATTATGTATTTTTCTTTCATTCTATAAATAAATAATTTTAATAACAACCAGGATAGTGTAAAAAGAACTTTTCTTACTTTAATACCAGATTTTTCTCCAACATCATAGACAGGATTTATTAGCACATCTCTAACTTTAAAATTGTAGATGTTTAGTTTAACCAATAGATCATTTGGTTGGCCGTATCGCCTGTACAATTTATCCCAATCAATTGTTTTAAGAGCTTTTTTATTAATTGCAGTATAACCTGATTGAGAGTCAGCAACATGCCAATAACCGGAAGCTATCTTTGTCAGCAGTGACAGTACTGAATTCCCAAAATATCTTACTTTTGGTATTTTGCTAAAAGCTTCACCTGTGAATAATCTATTGCCTTTAGAATAATCAACTTCTCCAGAAACGACCGGATCAAGGATATTTGGAAGGTCATTGGGATCCATTTGAGCATCGCCTGCAAATACTACTGCAACATCGATGTCATTATCCCGTGACCATTTATATCCCGAAGCAATAGCACCACCAACACCCTGATTCTTCTCATGCTCTATAAGAATAATTCTTTTATCCTTTGATAAATATTCTTTTATAACTTCAACTGTCTTATCTCTACTCAAGTCATCTATGATCACTATTTTATCGACAAAATCCGGCATAGTTTTTATTACTGTCCCGATCTGAGTTTCCTCGTTATGACATGGTACAACGACAGAAATCGTTTTATCATTATACATAAAATTCCCTGAGTTGATTTATGATAACATTCCTTTCACACTTTCTATAGCTTCCTTTAATTTTGAAACATCTTTTCCGCCTGCAGTTGCAAGATGAGGAGCACCACCGCCACCGCCACCGACCATTTTAGCGATCTGGCCGATTATTTGACCAGCTTTAATTTTATCTTTAAGATCATCTGTTACTGCACAAACCAAAGCAGCTTTACCACCTATATCCGCTCCAAGTAAGATTATTCCCATTGACATAGTTGATCTAATGTTTTCTGCTACAGTTTTCAATATACGGTTATCGTTAACTTTAACTAAAGCTGATATCACATTTATACCATTAATAGATATCTTTTTATTTATCAATTCTGCTACCTGGGATAAGGCGATCTGTTCATTCAGATCATTAATGTTACGCTCAAGCTCTCTTTTGTCATCATTCAATTTATCAATTCTCTCAATGATCTGATGTTCCTTAACAGACATAGAATCTTTTATTGACTCTACAATTGACTTATGGAATAAAGCTTTCTCAACCGCTTTTTGGCCTGTTGCTGCCTCGATCCTTCTTATTCCTGCTGCTATACTTGATTCTGTAAGTATCTTGAAATAACCTATATCCCCGGTTCTTTCAGCATGAGTTCCCCCACATAATTCAGCTGAAGCATCACCCATTCTAATTACCCTTACCATGTCTCCGTATTTCTCTCCGAATAAAGCTGTTATATTTTGTTTTTTTGCAACATCGAAAGGTAAAACCTCTGTATTTATTACATAGTTGTCTTTAACATACCCGTTCACTATGACCTCGATATCTCTTAACTGTTCATCAGAAAGTTTATCATAATGAGAATAATCGAACCTGAATCCCTGGTCATCCACATAAGAACCAGCCTGTGCAATATGATCACCAAGAACCTGTTTGATAGCTGATTGTAAAAGATGGGCTGAACTGTGATTAGCTCTTACATTTTTTCTGAAAATTTTATCAACTGTCATTTTTAACTGAGTATCTTTAATGATATTGATCGGTTCTTTGCTTAGATCAGTTTTTATGACGAAATATTCACCATCCTTCTGAACATCACGAACAATAAGTTTTGTTCCGTTTAATTCAATAGATCCTTTATCTGCAACCTGCCCTCCTGATTCAGCATATAAACATGAGACAGCCGGGATTATTCGTAAAAATTTATCATCAATAGAATATTTAACAATCTCTGAAGTGCATTCTAAAGTTGTATAACCAATGAATTCAGTAAAAATACTGTCATTGAGTTCTATCCAGTTAGTTTCCTCAGTATTTTTGAACTTTTGATTACTTCTGGATTGATCTTTTTGCTTATTCATTGCAATTTCAAACCCTTGTGAGTCAATTGTGTAACCGATCTCTTCTGCCATTTGCTCAGTAAGGTCTACAGGAAAACCAAAAGTATCATAAAGTTTAAAAACTGTTTCACCATCAACAACTGAGATCTTTTTTTCAGTCATATCCAGAGCTATTTTATTGAAAAGTTCAATACCTTTTGAGAGAGTTTTCAGAAATGATACTTCCTCTGCTTTTATAATTTTTTGGGCGTGAGTCAAATGAGTTTTAATTTCAGAAAATTCTCCACCCATAACTTCTGCAACTTTTTCAACCACCTTATATATAAACGGTTCATTAAGTCCCAGCTTATTACCGAATCTCGAAGCTCTTCTGAGTATACGTCTGATAACATAACCTCTTCCTTCATTTGACGGCATACCTCCATCAGAAATTGAAAATAACAATGCTCTGGCATGGTCTGCGATCACTCTGTGAGGAGTTCCGTTTTCATCAGCAGAATATTTTACAGATGAGATTTTTTCAATGAATGAAATAATATCTTTGAAAATATCAATGTGATAGTTTGAGTCCTGACCCTGCAGGATCTGACAGATCCTCTCAAATCCCATTCCTGTATCAACATGTTTTGCTGGAAGGTCGATAAGTTTGCCGTCCTGATCACGATTAAATTGAATGAAGACAAGGTTCCAGATCTCAATTATTCTGTCACAATCACCATTCACAGCACATACATGACCCGGCACATTTTTTAAATTACAATATTCTTCACCACGGTCATAGTGAATTTCACTACATGGACCGCATGGTCCAGTGTCTCCCATTGACCAGAAATTATCCTTTTCTCCATGTCTGGAAATTCTGGAATTGTCAATACTGGTTATTGATTTCCAAAGTTCAAAAGCTTCATCATCAGTAGTGTAAACTGTTGCGAATAGCTTATCAATTGGTAATTTCCAAACATTAGTTAAGAGATCCCATGCCCATTCGATAGCTTCTTTTTTGTAATAATCCCCGAATGACCAGTTCCCGAGCATTTCAAAGAATGAATGATGGTAGGAATCTTTTCCGACCTCATCAAGATCATTGTGTTTTCCACCTGCTCTGATAACTTTCTGACTGTTGACAGCTCTGGTATACTCTCTTTTACCTGTTCCGAGGAATATATCTTTAAACTGGTTCATACCTGCATTTGTAAATAATAATGTCGGGTCGTCCAGAGGGATTACGGGTGAAGAAAGAACTTTCGTGTGTCCTTTACTGACGAAATAGTCAATGAATTCCTGTCTAATCTGATTTGCTGATTTCATGTATTTTGTTACCTTGAATTTAATTTACAGATCTATAACTTTCACTTTAAGGGTCTTACCACCTCTTTTCATTTCATTTACGATATACCAGAAGTCATCAAAATCCTGTACCTCCTGATCAGTGTTGAAAATTCTTCTGACAAGAATATCGTGATTCAATCCTATCTGAGACAAGGAATTAGAAAGACTTATACCCCAGTCTTTTGAAAAAATGGCCCTATCATGTAGAGGTGTCTGATCCCTGTTTTGAAACTTTATAAGTTTTACTGAAATATCTCCCATTCTTTCTCTTCTTAAATAATCGAGTTTCTCTTTAAAGAGATTTAATTTGTCTGCATAACTTTTTTGGGATACTGCGTAAGTAATAATCTTTATTTCTATATCTGATGGTATGTCGTTTAAAAGTTCAAGTTCTGATGGGAAAAAGTAAGGATCGATAATTTTTAAATAGTCCATTGAGAGAGTTTCAAGAATATTAAGCAGAGTATTTTTCCCCTGATCAGGTCTTTTTTGGTCTATCGTAAAAGAATCTGGTAATTTTTCATTCAGGATTTTGTATCTGAAATAAAAATCCATAATGTTGTCTATCAATTTATCAGTGTCAATTTTAGCCTGATCAAGGTATTTGATTATAGAAATGTTATCTTTTATTATCTCTCTATAAATATCTTTTTCAATTGAAAGCCTTGATGAATATGCATCCACCTTTTCATGATAATCTTTTAACAGCTGCTTTTTTGTATTTTCAACCTTTTCCTCGATCTTATCATCTATCATTTTTTGGATCCCAGGTATCTGAAGAAGTTTTTCCACTTTTACTTTTTCAGTCTCGTTCTCAGTAAATAATTCTTCCTGATCAACTTTGAAATTCGCAAGAATTTCTGATCTTTGAACCTGCTGCTTTGTTTCAGAATCAGTTCTCAAATGTTTTTCAATTGTATTTTGATGCTCGGGATATGTATTTATCAGAAACCTTTTCTTCTTTTCGATATACTTCGTATACAGATCACTAATACCTTCAGATTCTGATTCAGCTTCTATTTGTATGAGGTTCATGAACTCGATCAAGAAGTTAATGTCATATATTTTTTCATTTAATATTCTGTGATAATAAACATAAGCCTCGTTCGAAGTATCAAAATTCTTCAGAAGATTAATTGCTTTTCTGATCAGCTTGTCTTTTATCTTCATACTGAGTCGAAAAATGAAGTCAGGTTTTATGTTTTTTGTTACATAATCTTCCCAGGCAATACTGAACTTGCACTTATCCTTTTTTTTGTCAAATTCTGCGTTAACGAAATTAATAGTAAAACCTGTATTTTTAGCGAGAATAATGTTCTCGTAATCAAATTTTATAAGATATTCTTTCTCAAGTATAGATTTCGAACCGTAAAAAACTAAAGAATCATCTTCTTGTATCAAAATACCTGTTTTGGGTAACAGAGTGTTACTTTCATAATAGATAACGGTATTCATCAGTTCACCATAGATTATACGGTTGGATTTTATCAGGTAATTGATCTTATCCTGATTGTTTACTATTTTTGAATATTTTTGTATTTCTGTTCTTTTTGACACTTTAGCTCCAGTATTTAATTACTGCGAATTTTGAGACAATTTATTTGCTGCTTTTTTCAACATCTTTGTTAGTTGAGTTCTTCGGGCAGTCAGCACATTCTCCATTTGAATGATTTGGATGTTGAGAAGCATTTTTTATGATCTTAAATTCTTTGTTCAGTTTTTTGATAAATATTTCTTTGGTGATAATTTCTGTTTCACCTGAGTGGTAGTCTATAGTTACAGTGCTGTTGAAAACATCAATGAATGAAATCGTTGCTTTACCATGCTTTGTTTTTATCTCTGATCCTATTTCCGGTAATCCTTTTTTCTCATCCAAATAATAATCATGCTCATACTTTAAACAGCATATCAGTTTTCCGCATGGTCCAGAAAACTTTTCCGGTTTTACAAATAGATTTTGTTCTCTTGCCATAGAAACATTTATTGAAACAAAGTTAGTCAGGAATTGAGAACAGCAGAGTTCTCTTCCGCATATACCGATACCGCCTATTTTCTGAGCTTCATCTCGAACTCCGATCTGGCGGAGCTCGATCCTTGTCTTATATTCTGCAGCGAATGTTTTAACAAGTTCCCTGAAATCAACTCTTCCATCAGCTGTGAAAAAGAACACCAACTTTTTCCTGTCAAATTTATACTCAATATCAATGAATTTCATTTCAAGACCATGAGCTTTTGCCTGTTTTCTGGCATTAATTAAAATGCTGTTTTCAATATTACGGTTCTCGTTCAATCTTCTGATATCGATCTGGTTGCTTTTTCTGATTATATTGCCTTCAACTTCAATATTTTCTCTTTTGAACTGTCGGTTTACTATAGCACTTACTATACCCATATCCTCACCATTTTCAAAATCTACAATGATGAATTCTCCGACTTTTAACGGAATAGCTTTGGGGTTTAAAAAATAAGCTTTTCTAATACCTTTAAAATTTGTCTCGATCAAAAATTCTTTTCTTTCATTTGTATCAAGGTCAGCTATATCACTTGTTGGTGAAAGAATATTTTGAGTCATATCTATTTCAGATTTGTTTTCCATTTCTTTATTTCTTCCCTGTAGTTAAAATATAAATTTATCATCAATAGTTTTGGATTGATGTTCCTTCTGTACATGTAATTGAATCTTTGAAAATGAGTAATTATATTGCTGATATATTCTGACGAAGTTTCCTTGTCAGCTTTAAATGAATCAATAATTAATTTTTCAACTGCACCGTATATTACAAAATCTATATCATCATCAGACATTGACTTTGCATCTTCAATGAATGTATCTATCAATTGTAAAGTCTCAGGTGGAGTAGTTGTTAAAAACAATCTTACGATCTCACTTTGATAATTTATCAGATTGTTTCCCTGTTCTGTGAGTAGCATATTGAATTTATCGATCGAGCCCAGAGATAATGAAGCCAGTTCCTTTGAGGTTTCTTCATCGATATCCGGAAAGAATTTTTTGCTGTAATTCAGAATGTCTTTCTCATTCAGTAAAGGGAATGATATGTTTTGACATCTGGATATGATCGTATCCAGAATAACAGCAGGGTTTTCTGTGATTAAAAAAAAGTACATATTTTTGGGAGGTTCTTCCAGTATTTTCAATAAGGCGTTCTGAGCCTCTTTGTTCATTTTATCAGCATTTGAGATGACAACAAATTTACTGTATTTTGAAAGTGAATTGAATTGAGAAAAATACTTTATCTCATTTATCTGATCCAAAGTAATGAATCTGCCGAGTTTGAATGGAAGCTTAAAATAACCGTTCTTTAATCCTTTGAGTTTTAAATTGTCAGAGATCATTTTGTTCATTTCTCTAACGGTCTTTTCACTGTCGCTCTTTTTAATTGATTTGGGAAAGATATACATCAGATCATCTGACCTTAATTCCCCGAACTCACTACATGACGAGCAAACTCCGCAAGCACTTTTATCAGTATTGTCCAAACAATTCATTATTTTAATTATTTCCATGACAACTGCTTCTTTACCTACTCCTGCCGGTCCTGAGAATAAATAAGCATGATGAAGTTTACTGTTCATGATCGCGGATGAAAAATTCTCAGTTATCGTTTTTTGACCGAATATGTTCTTAAATATATTCATGCAAGGTTATACTGCTGTATTTAACTTTAGTTTTACAAGGTAAAGAATATAATTTATTATTATCTAATAGTAAAGTTAAAAAAAGCATTGTTAAAGAACAAGTAATTACTTGGATAATGCAGTTTAAATCATTAATTTAGAGGGTATCAACAACAAAGGGGAAACTATAAATGGAAAAAATATCATATATAAGCTTGATGAGTAACAAAGTGAAAAAATACGGTGGTATAAATTTAGCCCAGGGAATTCCAGGTTTTCCACCACCTAAAGAACTTTTAGATATACTCAGAGATATTGCAACAGAGAATCTTCATCAATATGCTCCTGGAAACGGTAACCATAAACTTATTAACTTGTTAAAGCAAAAATATAGTGGTTTCACTGAAGACAATATAATGGTAGTGAACGGTGCAACTGAAGCTGTCTCACTTATTTTTACATACCTCAACGGAATTATAGATAAAGGAAAAACAGCTATGGGTTTCGATCCAGTGTATGAAAGCTACAGTAGACTTCCAGGGATATTTGAAAGGGAATTCAAAGTGTTTCCAATGTGTGAGGATGGATCAATTAATTTTGATAAATTAGAAAAATTCATAGAAGAAGAGAATGTAGGCGTGATTTTCTTTAATTCACCGGGAAATCCTTTAGGAACGATCTGGTCAGAAGTAGAAATTTTAAAATTGAAAGAAATTGCTGAGAAGTATGGAGTATTTGTTATAGCTGATTCGGTTTACAGTGAACTTTATTTCTCAGAATCGCCATTTATGCCTACTTTTCAAAGTGAGAATTTCTTTTATGTTAACAGTTTTTCAAAGCTACTTTCGATCACAGGTTGGAGAGTAGGATATTTTATCTGTTCAAAAGAACATATGGAAAAGATAAGGCTGATCCATGATTATACAGGATTATGTGCTCCGTCTGTTTTGCAGGAAGCGATTGCTTTATATTTAGAAAAATATGATTTCGGAAAAGTATATGTGTCAGATCTAAGAAAAAAGATAAAGACTTCTTTTCTTCTTCTGAGTGATATATTAATTGATTGTGGTTTTACTTTTACAAATATCGACGGTGGATATTTTATATGGGCAAAGTTACCGGAGAAATATGATGACGGATTAAAGTTCTCTATGGACCTTTACGAGAAGAAGAAAGTTGCAACAGTTCCGGGAATTCATTTCTCGGATAATGGGAAGAAATATGTAAGATTCAATATAGCCAGATATGAGGAAGAGATTGTTGAGGCGGGGAAGCGGATAAAAGAATTTACAATTGACAATTGACAATTGACAATGTAGGGGTCGATTTCCATTCGACCCCTCTTGTAACAAATGGATCCCCGGTTCTGCGAGCAGCCCGAGGATGACAATAAAAAAGGATATATGAAAGGCACAATATTTAACATACAGAGATTTTCGTTACATGACGGTCCGGGAATAAGGACTACAGTCTTCCTTAAAGGATGTCCGTTGAGATGTATCTGGTGTCATAATCCTGAAAGTTTCGATAAAAGTATTCAAGTTACATTTGATAAAGAAAAATGTCTGGAATGTTTGATCTGCAAAGGTGTCAGAGATATTTCCACTGCAGAAAAATGTCCTGCAAATGCAATTGAAGTGATCGGTCAGGACATGTCTGTAGATGAACTTTTTACAGAGATATATAAAGACATGGATTATTTCGAAACTTCGAACGGGGGAGTGACTTTCTCAGGTGGTGAACCATTAATGCAAAGTGAATTTCTGCTTGAGATCCTAAAGAAATGCAAAGAGAATAGTATTCATACCGTTATAGACACCTGCGGTTATGCAAAGATTGAAAGTTTTGAAAAAATAAATGAATTTGTTGACCTGTATCTTTATGACCTGAAATTCATTGATAATGATATTCATAAAAAGCACACCAGTTCAAGCAACGAAAGTATACTTGCTAATCTCAAATATCTTTCTGAGAAAAATACAAGGATCTTTATAAGGTTTCCTCTGATACCCGGTATCAACGATACTGAGAAAAATATTTCAGAAATTATAGAATTTCTCAATGGAATTAATTTTGAACAGATAAATCTTTTATCATATCACGGTTATGAAAAAAATAAATATATTAAACTTGGTTTACATCATAAAATGGATACGAGGATCAAGCTTAGTGATGAAAGAATAAATGAGATAAAGAACATTTTTGTATCAGCAGGATTCAAGACTGTTGTTGGAGGATAAATTGCTTACGGAAAGAGTTGAAAAATTAAGAAAACAAAGTTTAGAAGCTATACCGCATATTTGGATCGGTCGGGGCGAGATCGTAACTGATACGTATATTAAGAACGAAGGGAAAGTTTCAACTCCTGTTTTAAGAGCATTAACTTTTAAAGATATTTTAGAGAAAAAACCTGTCTGCATCAATGATGGTGAACTCATAGTAGGCGAAAAAGGTGACAGCCCGGCCGGAGCACCAACATTTCCTGAACTCTGTTGTCATACGAAGAAAGATTTTGATGTAATGAATCACAGGGAAAAGATCAGTTTTAAAGTTGATAAAAACGCTTATAAGATCCATAATAAAAAAATAAAGCCATACTGGGAAAAGAGATCTATCCGACATCGGATATTAGAAAGTATGTCTGAAGAGTGGATGGATGCTTACCAAGCAGGAGTTTTTACTGAATTTATGGAACAGAGAGCACCCGGTCACACTGTAGCTGATAAGAAAATTTTCATAAAGGGTTTCAATCAGTTCAAATCAGAGATAAAATATTCTATAGAAAAATTCCAGGCCGGTAGTGATCCTGATAAGTTAGATAGAATAGAGCAGCTTAAAGCTATGTATATCACTTGTGATGCAATTATCAGATTTGCAGAACGTCATTCAGAAAAAGCTATGGAATTAGCCTCGACAGAGAATGATCCTCAGAGAAAAATAGAACTTGAAAATATAGCTGAAGTATGTAAGCATGTTCCTGCAAATGCTCCAAGAAATTTCCATGAAGCTTTACAGGCTTACTGGTTCATTCATCTTGGTGTAACAACAGAGCTGAACACCTGGGATGCTTTTAATCCTGGAAGACTGGATCAGCATCTGCAACCGTTCTACGAGGAAGGATTAAAGGACGGAAGTCTGACAAAAGAATCTGCCTACGAACTCCTTAATCTCTTCTGGATAAAATTCAATAATCAGCCTGCACCTCCCAAGGTAGGATTTACTCTACTGGAAAGTGCAACATATACCGATTTTGCAAATATCAATTCAGGTGGTTTAAAAACTGACGGTTCTGATGCTGTGAATGATATGTCTTATATGGTACTTGATTGTATAGATGAGATGAGATTACTTCAACCAAGTTCAAATATTCAGCTCAGTGAGAAAAATCCTGACAAATTCATTGAGAGAGCTTTACATATCCTCAAGAAAGGTGCAGGACAGCCTTCAATATTTAATGCGGATGCAGTGATACAGGAAATGCTCAACATGGGTAAATCTATCGAAGATGCCAGAGACGGTGGTACAAGCGGCTGTGTTGAGACCGGAGCATTCGGAAAGGAAGCATATATTCTTCATGGTTATTTCAATCTTACAAAGATACTTGATCTTACTTTGCATAACGGATACGATAATTATACTCAGAAGCTGATCGGAATAGGTACCGGTGATGCTATGTTCTTCGGTTCATTCGAAGAGCTGATGACAGCTTTCAAAGAACAGTTAAAATATTTCATAGATATCAAGATCGAAGGAAGTAACAAAATCGCAGAACTTTACGCAGAAACAATGCCTGCTCCATTTCTGTCAGTCATTATAGATGATTGTATCTCTACAGGTAAAGATTACAATGCAGGAGGAGCAAGGTATAATTCATCTTACATTCAGGGAGTTGGTACAGGAACTATTACAGACAGTCTTTCCAGTATAAAGCAGCATGTTTTTGATGATCAAAGATTCACTATGCAATCCATGATCAGAGCTATTGATGATAATTTTGACGGATATGAAATTCTTCATAGTATCGTAAAAAATAAAACCCGGAAATATGGTAATGATGATGATTATCCTGACTCACTGATGCAGGAAGTATTCAATACTTTTCATGATTCGGTGAACGGAAGACCTAATGCTATTGGAGGTAAATACAGGATAAATATGCTGCCTACGACCAGTCATGTATATTTCGGTTCTGTGATCGGTGCTACTGCAGATGGTAGAAAAGCAGGCAAGCCACTTTCTGAAGGTATTTCACCCGTACAGGGAGCTGATGTGAAAGGTCCTACGGCAGTATTGAAATCAGCTTCAAAAATGGATCATTTGAAGACAGGAGGTACTCTTCTGAATCAGAAATTCACACCTGAGATATTCAACGATCCAAAAGGCATTACTGCTATTAAAGATATAGTGCGAACTTATTTTAATATGAACGGACATCATCTGCAGTTCAATGTTGTGAATGCAGATACGTTAAGAGATGCTCAGCTTCATCCTCAGAATTACGGTGATCTAATCGTTAGAGTTGCTGGATATAGTGACTATTTTAATAATCTTGGAAAGGATCTACAGGATGAGATCATTGAACGAACAGAGCAATGCGTTGCATTGTAATATCCAACATCCCGATAAATCGGGACAGGTAGGAATGTCCAATTATCAAGTTCGTAAGGATTCAATATCTTGAATCCAAAACACTAATATAGATTGCCACAGGTCAATTACCTTCCCAATGACATATACAAATTAATGCAAAAATAATATTACAATTGTAAGAACAATGTTAATATCTTATATTATCTCAAAATGCGATATATAAATAGCAGGTAATTATGATCATAGCAGCTTTGGCATCAGCTCCGGGAAAAGCAGGTATTTCCGTAATAAGACTTTCCGGTAATGATACAATAAAAACAGTGAAAGAATATTTGTCCATTGAAGAAAAATTGCATGAGATAGTATACAACAAACTTTATCTGACAGACTTTCTTAATGAAGGAGAGTTTATTGATCAGGTTACAGTTGCTTTTTTCAAAGAAGGACATTCCTATACAGGAGAGGAATCAGCAGAGATATTCTGTCATGGATCTCCGATAATTGTCAGAAAGATACTTGAAGCTTTATACCTGGAAAAGAATATCAGAGAAGCTAAACCTGGAGAATTTACAGAGAAACGGTTCATGAACGGAAAAATGGATCTTGTTCAGGCTGAGGCTGTGATCGATCTGATAAACTCTGAAAGTGATGCTGCATATATTTCATCAACAGAGCAGCTTAAAGGCGGACTGTCGGAGGAATTGAAGAAAATAAATGCAATGCTGATAGAGCTTATGTCAATCTTGGAACTTGAGCTTGATTTTGCAGATGAAGATCTTGATTTTACTCCTAACGATGAGATTACAGGTAAGATAGATATTGCTGTTGAAGTTATAAATAAATTTATTCAGGGATATCAGAAAGGTAGAATTTTCAGGGATGGGATCAAAGTTGCTTTAGTCGGTGATGTTAATGTGGGTAAATCTTCTCTGATGAACGCATTTTTGAAATCTGATAGGGTTATCGTAACTGATATTGCAGGAACCACGAGAGATGTTATTGAAGAAAAGATAGAAGTGAACGGTTATCTTTTAAGGATATTTGACACAGCAGGTATCAGAGAGACAGAGGATATCATTGAAAATGAAGGTATCAGCAGGTCTCGGAGGATAATCGAAGAAGCTGATATTGTTCTACATGTGATCGATTCTACCGATCCATCAGAGGATGAATACGCTGGGAACGTAATAAAAGTTTATAATAAAACCGACCTAGAGGATGTTATAATTGATGAAAATTCAGTGAAGATCAGCTGTAAAACAGGATCAGGAATTGAAGAGTTAAAACACAAAATAGTGAAAAATGTTATCGACGAAGAACTAACATATAGACCGTATTATATTTCGAATGTGCGCCATCTGAATATCTTAAAAGAGACTGTTTCTCAGCTTGAACAGGCGAAGATGTCTATTCAGCAGGGACAGAATAATGAGGTGGTAATAGTTGATATGAGACAGGCTCTTGATACTCTTGGTGAGATCACAGGTGAGACGACGAGTATGGATATCATTAATAATATCTTCGGGAGTTTTTGCATAGGGAAATAAAGATAGTGATAAGTGGTAAGTTATAAGTGATAAGTTGTAGGGACGAACCCATGTGTTCGTCCGGAAGGGATTTAAAATAGGACAAACACAATGAACAAACAAATTCAGGCATATCAGAACAGACCGACAAGAGCGATTATCGATCTTGCGAATCTGAGGAATAATTATCAGATCGTAAAAACCTTTATCGGTGATAATGTTAAGGTGATGGGTATTATTAAAGCAAATGCTTATGGTCATGGTATGCTTACTATAGCCAAACAACTTATAAAACTCGGTGTGGATTATTTTGGTGTGGCATTCTTAGAGGAAGGTATATTTCTCAGAGAGAACGGTATTGATACCCCTATTCTTGTCATGGGTGGAATCAATATTGAACAGATCCCTGAATTTATAAAATATGATATCGATATTACAACTTCATCTATGGATAAGACTACTGCAATTAGCCAGACGGCAGTATCTCTCGGTAAAAAAGCTAAAGTTCATATCAAGATAGACACAGGTATGGAAAGACTTGGAGTTCACTGGTATAATTCAGAGAGATTTATTGAGGAAACATATAACTCAGAGAATATCATTGTTGAAGGTGTTTTCACTCATTTTGCAAAGTCAGATAATGATAAAGAATTCACTGAGAAACAGATAAAGAGATTTGATAATATTTTAAATATGATGGCAATGCATCATCTGCCTACAAAATTCGTTCACTGTGCAAATTCAGCGGGAATTATAAATTTCAAAGATTCTCATTATAATATGGTAAGACCGGGACTGATGCTTTACGGATACAGTGACCTTCCAAAAGGGTTCGAAGGAGAGCTTAAACCGGTGATGACTCTTTTGACAAAGGTTTCATACTTCAAGGTTATTGCAGAAGGAACAGGTGTGAGCTATAATCACACTTATACCAGCGATAAGCAGACAAGGATAGTTACACTTCCTATAGGCTATGGAGACGGTTATAACAGACTCCTTTCCAACAGAGGTGAAGTGATCATCAGAGGTAAAAGATATCCTGTTGTCGGGAATGTATGCATGGATCAGATGATGGTCGATGTCGGACCGGATGGCGAAGCTTTTAATGGTGATGATGTGCTTCTTTTCGGCAAGGAAGATAATGATGAACTCAGATTAGAAGAGCTTTGTGA
>JAFGVM010000062.1 GCA_016937995.1 Candidatus Delongbacteria bacterium | reverse complement strand
CCGCCGGTGGCAGAATTATAAAGAAAGCTCAATAAACCCTACAAGAATTACTGATTACTATTTCCCACAACGGTCATGGAAAAAAGCGCGGCAAATAACATTCCCCTCGCCGTGTCATTTTTCCAATGTTGTGGGATAGTAGTAATCAGTCACTATATGGGGGGGGGAGTCTTCTCATTTACTTATCTCCGAGTACTTTATACACTTTTTAGCTTTATTTAATTCGCGCTCCAATGGTTCGAGTTTTATTTTGGGATTATCTTTCTGCAGTTGTACGATTCTTTCATACTTCTCATAAGTTCTCATAAAGTTCTCATAATTTTTAGCTACAAAATGTGAAGTAGTACGCATAAGAGTTCTCATAAGTTCTCATAAATTCAATTTCCATTTTTTTGCTTTACCCAATACTATCTTACCTTCTTTTTTTAGGCTTTGCAACAGGTTTGTAACCTTAACGAATTTAGCTTTGTCATCAAGTATGTCAGGTAGCTTATCCCAAAGTAAATCCTCTGCCTGTTTGCGTGATATTTCTCCCCACTTTCTTATGTACTCAAGGATCAGGTCTTTACAATAAGCGTCATCAAAACCTTTAGTTTTTATATATTCAGCTTTTCTGTCTGCCACCGTAGCTACTTTCAACGATATGTGAAAATTCGGCTTTCTGCCTTCAATAAGCTGTGCCTTTCTCAACCTTTTAATCATTTCATCAGTCAAAGGAAGCAGTTTCTGTACTCTGTCCAAAGCAATAATATCCTCTAAAGAAAGATCCTGATTCTGTATGAGCAGTTTACTGTATTCCGGATCAAATACTTTGCCGTGAATGGTTAATTTAACAACACCTTTTTCTGAAAGATCGTAATCGGGTAAAGGGAAATATCTTTTCGCCTGAACAGTGTTCATTTGGTGAATACCGTATCCCATTGTGTCTATCATATTCAGTTCTGACATAGCTTGAGCGAGAAATGAATTGCGGTAATGGCGAGGTGTTTTATCGCCTGTTATGTAATCATCCGGACTACCCTCATAGAATCCGCCGTCGTTCTCAAATGTTAACTTATCCTGATGCTCAGTTACAAGGATTCGGGCATTCTTTGTATAATCCTGATGCGCGATGCAGTTATGAAGAGCTTCGAGGACGACTTTTCTGTCATATTTTGAAACTTCTACGGGAATTAGGCTATTTTCCGGCAGAATTCTGATCTGATAGTTTCTTATCTTCAGATAAAGCTCAGAAGTACTCAATAAAAAAGGCGGTGCGAAATGTTCATAAGCTTTGACTTTATCCACGAGCTTCCAAGTAATCTGAGCAGGATAAGGTAGAAGTAAATGAGAGGATTCTTTTTTACCGAGAAGTATTAAAGTGCTTCTCGTGATCTTACCGGATAAAGTTAATCTTGCTCTGTCGAGAAAAACGGGAACAGACCATTTTTTAATCTCGGAATCAGTAAAACGGTTCGAATACTTTTTCGCATAAGCCTCCCGTGCTTTTTCAATCGCTTCCGGATCAAGATGCTCAAGCGTAGCTTCATCAATAACTTTAGCCGTCCAGTCAGATGCCGAAGTCTGATTCCTGATCTCATCAAGCTTGTCTAATCCGAGAGAAACCAAACTTTCACCTGAACGGGAATAGTAATGTCCGTTCCAAGAGATAGGAATACCAACCGGTGCGGAAGGAATTTCTAATAAAACCACTCTGTGACCTTCAACAGTCACTTCGTGAATATTTCTAAATGTAATACTCGGTTCAGTATTCTGTGAGATCTGCATTTTCAAGCTTTGAAGTCTGTCAGCCTCATTTCTGTAATCAGTACCGACAATTTTCCTCATTTTATTATTAACGCCGAATACAAGCCAAGCATGCTCTTTATCTCTCAAGTTCGCTTCATTCGATAAAGCGGAAAAATACTTCCCGATATCCGAAGTCGGAAAGTTATCATTCACTTCCTTAAACTCAATAACCTCGTTTTCCCATGTTTGGATGAGGTCGGTCAATAATTCGTGCAAATTCTGATCTGGCATAATAAATTCCGATGTTAGTTTTCTAATTCTATTTGAATACTTAAATTTTGTTCATATAAAAATACTTTGTAATATTCAGATGTACGATTTTTTCGTACGCCTCTGTTTTGAGTTTCTGTTTGAAAAGGATTATTGAGTTTGTTTTTTTCATGTATTTCAAAATTAATTTAAATTGAGTGAAATGATATCTATTTTATGGAAGAAATACTTTGTATTTATAATATTTTTTCAACAAAGTCCCCTTTTTGTTCGATTAATTTAGATATAATTATCGTTATGCCTTTTTTATGCAAAAAATCCAATATCCTATAAAGTGAATCTTTCGTTACAGGTGACTTTCCTTTTTGTTGAACGATATATTTAAAAAAAGATGTATTGTCCATAATAAATCCCAAATCAGATTGAGCGTGATTTATGGGAGCTAACAGAAAACTATAATCGTAGAAAAAAGTATTGTCCGTTAACATTTCAGTTATTAAGGTCTCTCCATTGCCCAAATCTTCGATGTTTTGTGATTGATTTGACATTTCATTGTGTAGAGCTTCTAAAATTATACTAATGGCTGCTTCATTTTCATTAGATTTATTTATATCAAAGATTAAATTGTCATTGAAAAAAAATTGATACTTGTAAAGATTGCCAAAATTTTCGTGCCTAATTTGCATTAAACTATCTTCTGTTTTAGAGTAAAAACTTTTAACTTTAATACCTTTTGGTAATATTATTAATTTGCTACCAAACATTGTTTCAAATTCAGAATTTAAATAGTCCTCTGGAAATTTTAATTTACCGTTCTTTGATTTCAAATATTCGCTCGAATATAGCCCCCAAAAACTTTTAAGTTTAACAGCAAAATAAAGCTTATACCCAAAATTATTTGCAAAATCAATTCGTTTTTGAAGATTCCCTCCACTTATTTTAAATTCAAATTCATCTTTGCTCTTAATTTCAACAAACATTTTCTGATTGTTTTTGAGAACCAAACAAGAATCAGGCGAATATGATTTAGTCAAGACAGAAGTACTTTCATCAAACGAAAGAATATCATTACAAGATCCAAGCAAATGTTGGATTGTGAAGAATTCATTTTGTACATTAAGCCCCCTAAGTCGATGAGTTAAATTAGTCTGATCGATAGAAAGCTTTGATAATAAATATTTTTGGTCTTCTTGATTCAAGTAACTTCTAACATTATTGAAAGCTACCAATTTTTCAACATCATTCATATTACTCCTTCCTTATACTATTATGGAATATTGGTAGAATATCATATTATAGCAAATCATTCTAAAAAAATCTTTTTATCAGTTACCATGCATCTATTTCTCCGTTTGACTTAACTAAGAACAAATAATTATATAAATCAAAATCATTTTTTGCCCAATATTCTTTTTCCTCTACCGTTATATGATTTTTAATTCTTAGAATTACAGGAGCTAATAATTCATTTAATTTTAAAGATATTTCTTCGAATTGTTCTTCATATAAACAATAATTATTGCCATACCTTGATTGACTGATTTTAATATATTCATCAAAGCATTTGAGATCCCACGGAATTTGAAAATATTTACAAAGAAATTCTGTATTATTATATAAGTGTTTCATATAAAACAACCTACTTTTTTCGATCCCCATGAAACAATCGTTCCCGATATTCTCTTCAATAAAATTGCGATATTTGTGATAATGAGAAATAAATGTTATGATATTTATTTGTAGCTCATTATGAAGTTTTTCCTTATAGTATGAGTGTATGAAATTGGGAATATTACTTATTGATAATTTGCACTTTTTCTCAATTTTATAAGAAAAAACATCTTGGTTTGAATATGTTAAAAAATCTCTTCTGATCGATTCCTTAGCAGCATTAAAAAATATTTCTTTAGAGTTTAGATCAACTAAACAAATAAACACTGGTATTGGAAAAAATCGCCAGTAATTTGTTGTCGAAAGCTTAATTCCCGATAGAGTATAATAGTTTTCCTTAGTCCAAGTAATTGATTGCATCCCTTTTAATTGAATTGAAATTAATTCTCCAGTAACTTGATTGTTTGAATCAACTAATTCAATATAGCAATCAATACCATAATCTCTTTCAGAAATTTCTCTTACAATCCAAGAATTAGGGATCGCACTATTGAATATTTTGAAACTGCTGGTTTCAGTTATATGTTGTTCGACTCTTTTAGGAAATTCCATATATTCCTTATAATTTAATTTACAGAAATTATTTATCTTCTATGTATTATTTCGTCCTCGCAATTCTCAGTCCCGTGTCTATTGATGCAAAGAAAGGATCAAGCGTTCTTCTTTGTGCGCATTTGACAACAAGGCTTGGGCTCGCACCCCAATTTCCGCCACGTGCGATTTTAACTTCTTGTTCAACTATCGGTTCGACTGGTCCTGTTGGATCAATTTGTTCTGAGCTTGGGTACGGATAGTTATACCAATCCCACACCCATTCTTCTACATTTCCTGCCATGTCGGAAAGGCCAAGGCTATTATTTCCACTTGGATAATTACCAACAATAGTAGTTTCTCCGACATAATTACTAAAATTGCAGTAACTGTTTGTAGGCTCAGTTTCTCCCCATGGGAATGTTCTGTTATCATTGTGCTGTGCAGCATATTCCCATTCCGCTTCAGTAGGGATACGATATCCTTTAGCATCGAAATCACAAACAACAGCGTTCCAAGTTGTATTCCAGCTAGCGGGAATTGAACCCCAAGTTGCTGGATCAGTTGATCCACTAATACTATAACATGGTGAAAGCCCATCAGCGATGCTTCTTTTATTGCAATATACAAGTGCCGAATACCAGCTGACTGAATAGACTGGGAAATTATCACCAATACCATAACCACTCGCTGGATTAGTACCCATAATATCAGCCCATTCTTTTTGAGTTAATTCGGTCTTGGATAAATAATATTCTTTTGTAATATTTACAATATGTTCAGGTTCAGCGCTAGCAATCCCCGATTGACCCATATTAAAATTACCAATAGGTATTAAAACAAATCCTGACATATCAGGAATAAATTTGGTCGCTTCGTTAGTATAATAGCTGTAAGTTGAAATACAGTACCCTCTTACTTTGTAATAATATATTATTCCTGCTGTGAGCCCAGTGTCAGTAAATTCAATTTCATTTGATCCTACTGTTGCATAATCAGTCGTCCATGTGCCTGCACTGCCGACTTTTCTGTCAATTTTAAAACCTTCTTCTCCTATAGAATTGTCAGTCCAAGCGAGTTTTATTGAGGTTTCGGATTCGACAGTAGCTGCGAGATTCGTAGGAGCTGGGAAAATGTTTTCATATCCTGTTTTCGTTATGTAAGCTGATGAATTTGTTCCTAATACTCCTTTTACTCTGTAATCGTATGTATTTGTTGGAACGACGGTAGTATCTGAATATGTTTTTGTCGTCGTGGCACTGCCGATCACTTCGCCTACTTTTAGATATGTTGCATCGGCTGATAATTTTCTTTCGATCTCGAATTTTTCTTCTCCGGTGCTGTTGTCAGTCCATGCGATTGTTGCCGTAGTTATGCTAGCTTGAGTTGTTGTTAGGTTTGTCGGAGCAGGGAAAGTATTGTCAATTAGAGTTGTTTCTACAAAATTGGATACGAATGGTCCTGAATAGCTATAAACTCTATATTGCAGATTTTGGTTTACATCTGCATTGTCGTCTGTCCAAGTTACTGCGTTTACAGCTACTGTTCCATAAGCTACTGTCCAAGCTGCGTCACCGATTTTTTTGTCAATTTTGAAGCCGTCTTCGCCGGTTGAGTTATCAGTCCAATTTAGCCTTATCGAGTTCAAGTCTATTTTCGTGAAGGTGAGATTCGATGGCGGCGGAAAGGTTAGAGCGCTTACATCGGCTGTTGTGTAACCGGATGAGTATGTTCCTTTATATCCTTTTACTCGGTAAGCAAGGCTATCGCTTATCGTTGCGTTCGTATCAGTCCATGTTTTTATGTTGCTTCCGACAGTATAAAGATCATTCCAGTTGCCTACTTCGTCTTTTTTTGAGATTTTGAACCCGTCTTCTCCATTGGAATTATCAGTCCAGTCCAGTTTTATTGAAGTGGCTTTTGTTTTGGATTTTACCTGAGTCAGTGTAAGGTTAGTGGGAGCCGGGAAGATATTGCTTATCTGAGATGATTCAAGATAATTAGAATAGTAGCTGTCTTTATAACCTTTGATCCTGTATTGTAAATTTACATTTATAACTGCGTTATTGTCAGTCCATGTTACTGCGTTTGCCGCGGTTGTATCGTAAGCTGCCCAGCTGTCAACGCCTATTTTTCTGTCAACTATGAAGCCTGTTTCGCCTGTTGAATTGTCTGTCCAATTGACCTTGATAGACGATATTGTCAGCTTTTCGGTTGAAATATTCAGCGGAGCAGGGAATGTATTGTCAATTGTTGCGCTGTAGTTTGCAGTTGATGAGTTGCTGCCTTTGTAGGCATATACTCTATATTGAATTGATGTGTTCGGCTCAGCATTTGAATCAAGCCAAGATACTGCATTTGCAGATGCGGTACCGTAGGTTAATATCCATTCAGAAGATCCTACTTTTTTATCTATCTTGAAACCGTCTTCGCCGTTTGAATTGTCAGCCCAAGTTACGGTTATAGAACTGATGCTTGTTTTTGTATAATTTATATTCGTCGGTGCAGGAAAAGAAATTAACTGCGTCTTTTCACTGTAAACTGAATAATCAGTTCCTTTGAACGCTCTAATCCTGTAGTAAACAGTAGTGTAGCCTTTTTTATTAATCGAGCTGTCGGTATATGTAATTACATTCGCCCCGACAGAAGCTATCTGAGCATAAGTACCATCATCAATTTTTCTCTCGATTTTGAATCCTTCCTCGCCGGTTGAATTGTCCGACCAGTCAAGCTTGAAAGAGCTTACTGTTTGTTGAGTAACAGTATTTAGAACCGGAGCCGGAAAAGTATTGGCGATCGTATTTGAGTAAGCATAGCTTGATGCGTCAGTTGCAGTATAACCGTAAATTCTGTACTGAATATTTTTATTTATCGGAGCGTTGGCATCAGTCCATGTAACGACATTCTCGCCGACTGTACCATAGGCGATTCCCCACGCACCACCGTCAACCGACCTGTCAATTTTAAAACCTGTTTCGCCTGTGCTGTTATCAGCCCAGTTCAATTTTATTGAAATAATGCTCACGCTGCTGTCTGTTACATTTGTCGGCGGCGGAAATGTAAGGTCGGATGCGCTTGTATAAGCGTAAGTTGAATATGTTGTTCCTTTATAACCGTAAATTCTGTATTGCAGGCTGTCTGAGATTGCAGCTGCGGTATCTGTATAAGTTGTGATACTCGCACCGACAGAAGCAAAAGCCGTAGTCCAGACACCTGTAGTGCTCTTTTTATCAATCTTAAACCCGTCTTCGCCTGTAGAATTATCTGTCCAGTCAATTTTTACTGAATTGACAGCAAGCTGTGTTATAATAGGATTTGTAGGTGCCGGAAAAGTATTGTTTATCGACAAAGTGGAAACAGAAGCCGACACACTTGATGATTTGTATGCGTAAACACGGTAAATAACGGTTTTATTGATCGGAGCGTTGCTGTCTGTATAAGTTTTTATATTGCCTGCAACGGTTGCATAAGCAGTAGTCCATGTACCGTCAACAGATCTGTCTATCTTAAAGCCGTCTTCACCGACTGAATTGTCGAGCCAGTCAATTTTTAACGAAGAAATGGAGATCTTCGTATATGTTATAGATGACGGAGCAGGAAAAGCATTATCTATCACAGAGCTTTCAGTTACCGGAGATGTATTCGTTCCTTTATAGCCATAGATCCTGTACTGCAGATTCTGATTTATCTCGGCTGCCGTATCAGTCCAAGTCGTTATGTTCGCCCCGACGGTCGCATACTCAGCCCAGCTGCCGGCCCCGATCTTCTTTTCGATCTTGAAACCTGTTTCTGCAAGGCTGTTATCCGACCAGTTCAGCTTTATAGATGAAATTGAAAGTTTTTCATACGATATCGAACCCGGTGCTGGAAAATCAATTTCTGATGCCGTTTCAGCATAATCGGATTGATATGTACCATAAAAAGACATAACTCTGTAGCTGACATCGCTCAGGCTTTTGTTCTTGCTGACCGAATTATCTGTATAGGTAGTTGTATTAGCCTGTAAAGACGCTATCTGACTGTATGCGCCTCCGTCAATGCTCCTCTGAATGATAAAGCCTTCTTCGCCTATGCTGTTGTCTGCCCAGTTCAATTCAAAAGTGCTGACATCGTTCTGCTTTATTGTAAGATTAGAAGGCGCCGGAACTAAATTATCTATCAGTTGGGTTGCGACTG
The DNA here is from genome assembly GCA_016937995.1 of Candidatus Delongbacteria bacterium. Classification (GTDB taxonomy): domain Bacteria; phylum UBA4055; class UBA4055; order UBA4055; family UBA4055; genus WTAK01. The sequence goes on along the minus strand of JAFGVM010000062.1, from coordinate 5,754 downwards.
AAAGAGATGAATAAGTTTTTCTAAATCCGCATACTCTATATCTGATGCTGTCGTTAAGAACGGCTGAAGAATCAGTCCATGATGCTATGTTCTGACCTACAGTCTTAAATCCGTCATGCCAGACACCTGCAGAAAATCTGTCTATCCTGAAGCCATCTTCTCCGTTTGAATTGTCAGCCCAACTTATCTGAATCGTACGAATGTCTTTGCGATTTGTTATAATATTTGACGGCGGATTAAACGGGTTGTTCACTCCGGCCTCAATCGGTTCTGATATATTTTCATCGTAAGCCACTTTTACTCTGTAGTAATTCATCTGATTAATGCCTGCTGCCGAGTCTGTGAAAAAAGTAGTATTGCTTTTGAATATTTTATACTTTTCCTGCCATGTGCCGGATTCGCCGACTTTTCTGTCGATCTGGAAAGTGTAATTTGAATCTTTGCTGTAGTAATCATCATCCCAGACGAGCTTTATGCGGTCTATTTTTTCTATCGTAAGGTCAAGCTTTGTTAACTGAGCCGGATCGCCGTAGCTTGAATCAAATGGATTAGAATGTTCAAGGTCTGAGCATGCCCAGATTATTATGAATGCTGTTATTATTGTTATTAGTCCTAAGAATTTTTTCATTTTACTTTTCCTTTCCTTTTAATACTGACTTTCTTTATACCATGCGTAGAAAAAATATCCGAGCGGTAGAACGGATACGCTGAATGTTACATCCCGGTAAAGATAATTGCTTTCAGCTTTATCATAAAGGTCATCCGCCGATGCTGTCGTTGTTGCAGATTTATAGTCGTCGTAATTTGACGAGCCCTGAAAATTGAAATAGGTACCGAGGGCTGCTGATCCTGCAAATGCTCCGAGCGCAATCCATTTTTGAGTTTTCCAGAATCTTCTGTCCTTCTCATTTATTTCTCGCGAAAGTTTAAGTTTTTCAGTTTCCTGTTCTATTGAAGCCATTTCTTTTTCATGTTTTAGTTTGGCTTCCAGAGCTTCCTTTTCGGCTTTAAGTTTTAATTCCTGCGCCTTTCTCTCGGCTTCTATTCTGGCGGCTTCTGCTTTCCTTTCAGCTTCGAGTTTGTCTGCCTGCAGTTTTCTTTCTGCTTCGATCTTCTCGAGCCTTATACGCTCTCTTTCATTATACACCGCGAGGATCTTTTCTTCGTCAACTTCCGCGCTTACTTTGTAATAAATGGTGGTATTTGACTTGTCTATTCGTTCTTCGACAGTTTTTACATCTGTTATCATAGCTTCTGTGTTAGCTATTATTTCGTCGCTTTCCGTCTGATAATTTCTGATGACAGTTTCACTTGTGATATAAGTTGCGAATTTTTCGACGGCGTCTCTTTTGGCTAAAGTTTGGCATTTTTGCTTTGCGGTCGTCAGAGTTTCGTCATCTCCGTAGGTGTAAGTATATTCACCGTAGATTGTTTTTGAATAACCAAAAGTGAAACAAACAAGAACAAACAAGTATAAAATACGATTCATCACACAACTCCATATTTTAATTTAAAACCTGATCTAAACTCCATAAAAACTCATTTTTATTTCGAATTGACCTATTGCAGAAAGATAATCCCTAATTTAACCTTTTCAAACGAAATTATTATGTTTCTATTTACCATTAATCCCATATTTTTCTAGATGACTCCCCCCCCCCACAAGAATTCCTGATTACTATTTCCCACAACGGATAGGGAAAAAAGAGCGGCAAATAACATTCCCCTCGCCGTGTCATTTTTCCCATGTTGTGGGTCTGTGTGTAATTTCTCTGTTTCTCATAATACCGGCATATCTATTTTTATATTAATCGATAACATACCTAATAATATGAAATTCTGTTCCTTTATTCAAGCAAAGAATACAGGTCAAATCATATAATTATTTATTTTTGAAATATTGACTAAAAAGAAAATATTCAGTATATTGTTTTATTGTAATTTTCATGATAAAGAAGCAATAAAAAAGGGGCTATGCTTAGAATTTTAAAAAAATTATATCTGTTTGCAATAATTATCAGCATAATTATAACTGGTTGTGGGGTAAATACTAAAAAATATAGCAGTATCCAATTAACAAAAGATGGAACGCAAGAAAACCCATACCAACATCCAAAATTTTCACCTGACGGTAAATATATCTCGTATATAAGAAATGGCTCTATCTATATATCTGATATGAAAGGCAAAGCATTTAAGAAAATTGGTAATTTAAATATTGCAACAACTTATAATTCTGTTACATGGTCTGTAGACAGTAAATACATTGCTTTTCTTGCTAGAGATAGAATTGAAGGAATAAAGACTTCATCAATTTCAGTCATAAATATTGAAGATTATTCAATTGAAAGACTTTTTCAATCTGATTGGTTAACAAGTCCAATTTGGATGTATTCTGAAACGGGGCAGTATATTGCAGCTTTTGATAGAAAAAACTATAAATACGAATCAAAAATATTACCAATTAATAGTGAATACTCACATTTACTGAATAATAAAGAAAAAAACCGAATTGTTGTATCACTAACACCTGATGGAGATAAATATATTGATGAGAATGGAGAAATTCGTGATGAAATTAAATTAAGCCTAGTAACAGCGAAAATTTCATACAATAAAAATAATATTGTTTTCAAAGATTATAATCAAATATGTTTTTGGGATATTGAGAAAAAAATTAAAAGCGAATATAAACACCCATTTGATGAGAAATTAAGTTGTAGTAATCCAACTTGGAGCTTTGATGATACTAAAATTATTTTCTGTTTGGAAGAAGATAATCATTATAGTATTGAAAACTACGATATAGCAATATTTGATATTAATTCAAAAAAGTTCAAGCAGATAACAAATACAAGTGACAAACTTGAATACTCACCAACTCTGTCACCAAATAATAAAATGATTTTGTACTACGAAATGAATGACGGGAATATTTATTTGATTAAGTTATGAAAGTAATGGGAGCAGTAAAATGAAGAATTATATTTTCATACTCGTATTTTTTGTTACTGGGTTGATTTTTTCTCAGGGTGTTATGTTTCAGACAATTCTGATAGACCCTGGACATGGAGGACCTGGAAACCGAGGTGCATTAGGTAGAAATGGAACAGAATACCCAGATGAAGCAGATATCAATTTACAGGTAGGCTTAACGCTACGAACTAATTTACTCAGCTTACTTGCTACTGTAATAATGACTAGAACTACTGATGCTCATGTTGATAACGGAGACAGAGCTATAATGATTAATACATATGAGCCAGATGCAGCAGTTAGTATTCATTTTAATAGCAACAGTTGGGCATGGGTTCAGGGAACTAAAACAATTTATTACCGACCGTGGATTAGTTATAGTTTAGCATATGCAATACATCATGAGTTATTGAAAATTGGGTTTACTAATTTCGGAATAAGTCAGAGAGGAGGTTTAGAGGTATTGAACTCTGTCGATCCTAGTAAAAATATACCAGTATGTTTAGTAGAGCCATATTATATAAGTGAAATTGACGGATGGAATCAGATGGTTTTCGGAGGAGGAATTATCGGTTCGCAACAGGTAGCCACTTATATAAATAACGGATTGACAAAGTTCTTCGACAATAATTATTCAACTGTACGAAAAACTTCTTTAAGCCCTGAGGAAAATGGAAGTAATGTAGATTTTCATTTCGATTATTCAAGTGTAGCCAAATCTTCATCCTATAATTTATATAGTTCAGATAATCCCGAACAGGATTTTAGTAGCTGGACTCTTGAATATAGTGGTTCCAATACAAATTGGAGTACATCCGTAACCTCCTCAAGAAAATTTTATAAACTCCAAGAAATTGTTAATGCAGACACAACTTATAGCGATATAGTTACTATAATTAAATATGATTGTTTGGAAGGAATAAATTGGCTAGCTGTACCTTCTTAAGCAGTAAATTTATGTTCAGGCGAAGATTTAACACAGGCAGGTGATTTAATTAGTAAATATTCAGAGATAGAATCTGTAAGTTACTGGGATAATATAGAGAAAATATGGGTAACAAGTTCACTAACAGAAATTGGAAATATTGACAATTTCTATATAGACGAAAGTAAACCTTATCTTATAAATGCTGATAGTTCTTTTTCATTTGTTTCATTGGGTTATATCGAAGAACAAGCTGTATTTAGCCTGAAAACAGGAATGAATCTTGTTATGCTGCCATTCAATAAACCGCACTTTTCAACAACTGAAATAATAGGGGATAGTATTCAAGGATGTGATTCTGTAATTACATGGAATTCAACAAACCAATCATTTGATATTTCGGATTACAGTACATCATGGAATAATGTTTACAATACCTATGTTGCAAATGCCTATATGGTGAATGTTGATCAGGATCAAATGTGGCCACCTGATAATAATATTTACTCAAAACAGAAAGAACAGCTACAGAAAGTAAAATCAAGTGTTTCAGCTTTGAATACTCCTAGAAAAGTCATATGTCATTTACAGGCGAATGACAGTACAGAACTGATTGATACAAATGATATAGAATTTGATGTCTATATAAAGAGCAGACCCGATGAGATTCAATCGAAAGATTCGAATTCAGATTCAAAGCTTGAAATTATTGACGGAAAAATGGTAATAATCGCAAATCTTGGGAATTTCGTAACAAGCTGGACAAGTGGGAATACTTTACATATAAAAGCAATGCAGACATCAACTGGATATGAAGGGAATGCCGAAATTATACTTGATAATAAAGCAAATGCAATTTTGTATGGATTTGAGCCTGAGGTTGTAAGTACGGGAAATCCTATAATATTATCGGATGACATGTCTGCACCCAATATAATTTCAATTGAACATTTAGCTGAGAGTACTACACTGGTTTGGAACTCTGTGACTGGAGCAGATAGTTATCAGGTATATTCTTCAGATGACCCGTACAATAATTTCACATTGGATACAAGTGGTAGCTTTAATGACACGACTTGGACATCAACAATAACACAAAATAAAAAATTCTATTATGTCGTAGGCATAAATAGTTCGAAAGAAATAATTAAAAAAAGTGAGGTAGTAAATGGCAAATAAAAGAGACCAATACAGGATTCTTTATCACAAATCGTTGTTCAATACGGTATTCGTATTTTTATCTGTTAAAGGCAAGTATGATTCAAAAGAATTAAAAGGATTGAGTGGAGAAATAATGATCGCAAATTCAGATAGAGATAACAAATTCTCTATTTTGAAAAAAACTAAGTTCAATTGTGATGAAGATTTAAAGATTATCTTTAAGAATACATATTCAGATATGTTTGAGCAATTAAAAGAAATAGCTCAATCCGAGATAGAAATGTTTTATCTGAATAAGTACTATAAAAAAGGATTTGAGAAAACCGATGATGTAGATCTAAGATTTAAATTCATTTTAGATGGGATTAGTTTATATGAGTTAGATTTTGCAAAAGCTTATATCTATTTACCCAATAAGAGTATAGAGAAATTCTTTAAAGATTCTCAATCAGAAGAATTAAAAGAATTTATCAGAATTGTATATAAGCACAAGAAACTTATTGTAGAAAAAAAATAAATGTATAAAATTTACATTTGACTATATTTCTAATTATTCTGTTTAATATGCCGGTATTATCAGTTTTTCCAAATTACACATTGCCCACAACGGTCATGGCAAAAAGCAGTGGTGTTAAGCGAGTCAAATATCCAAGTAACCCATTGATGTTTTGCCAATGTTATGGGTATGTGTG
>JAFGVM010000061.1 GCA_016937995.1 Candidatus Delongbacteria bacterium | reverse complement strand
GTGATCCATCTGTCAAGACCGAGTTTTTTAGCCAATTCCTTATTCTTTGCGTCAATGTGTGTTACTCTAGGATTAACAGCTTTAATTTTTATTGCGATCTCATCCAGTGAAGAGATCCCTGTTTGCACGTATTCTTTTCCGAACTCTTTTACTTGAAAATCTTTTGATGTCATCACAGATTCTTTGAGCTGGATTTTGACAGTACCCTGATTGAACAGCGGTCTGTTCGATGTATCCTCTTCTTTAAGAGCATGCGCGAACATGATCCCTACCATTACTAAAACCGCGATTAATAGATTCCTCATACTTCTCCTCCACATTTTCTACGTTATATTTTACTTTTCATTCTCATTATTTCACACGAGTATAAAATAATATAAAAAGACATGATAGTCAAATTATTATATTACATTTTTCATATATAATTAAAAAAACCGGCATGATGCCGGCTTTAACAGTGAAAATTATTTGTCGTTAGTTTTTAGCAACAATATAATAGAACAGTTTTGCCTGATCAGCAGGAACAGTGTACTGATTTGTTACAACTGAAGCTGCCAATGTATATGTTCCGTAAGGATCATCTGATGAGTAAACATCATAACCTGTCGCGTTGGCAGAAACATCCCAGTCTATCACAAGATCTGTTCCTGTTATGCTGGTTACAATATTTTCCGGAACTGAAGGAACGACTGGTCCTCCAATTATCACATTAAACTGTACTGCAACAACTTCGGCAGGTTCATCAGGATCATCTGAAGTAACGGTGATATTCGCTTGATAAACCCCTTCTGGAAGTCCTGTGGCATCGTAAGTCATATTAATGGTGTCACTTCCTGATCCGGATACAAGTCCTGTAGTTGAACTGTTAAATGACAACCAGTTAAAAGGAACTTCTTCAGAAGATACAACAATATTGTCTATATCCCAGTAAGCTGTCATCCCCTGTGATCTTGTAGTATAACCTGTAAATCTTACCTGAGTAGTTGCTGATTTTATCGGTAGTTCAATATTTTGGGCTGAAGTTGTAGATGAAGTCACATTGTACACTTCAACCCAAGCACTTCCCGTATAATACTCGACTTTTGTCCAGCTACCGGTTCTTGCATAATAATTCTGAGTAAATTCCAGATAGACCGGATTTCCCGCTCCTGAAGTATCGAACGCAGGTGATGTTAAAGTAGATGTAGCCCCGCTTCCAGTTGCTCTTGCAGCTCCTGAACTTTCTACCCAGCCTGAGTTTGTCCATCCTGTTCCGGGGAATGATGAGAAATCATTGGTGGTATAAGCACCTCCCTGAATAAGAAAGCCAACATAAGCGTTACTTAGACTATAGCTAAGTGCTGATAGACCTGTATTCTGTATCTCAAAAGAATCCGCTACATTTGCATCCGGTTCCGCCGTTGCTGAAGTATTTAAAGGTAAATTGATGTCAGGTAATGCGCCTTCACCTGTTACTGAAATATATTCAGTAGCGTGAGCTGTATCGGAAGAAGTTATAGTAATATTACCATTGTAAACAACTTCTGCCGTAGGCTCAAAGATCAAATCAAATGTCCTGCTTGAACTAGGTGGAATCGTATAATGTAATGTATTCTTAATATCTTTAACCGCATAATTCACTGAATAGCCCGGGATAGTTGTAATATCTCCTATAAGATAATCTATCGAGTGGGAATTTGTAATCGTGAATTGTTGATCTGTACTTGCTCCAACGGTCGTATATCCGTAATCAATACTTGGATTATCAACTGAGAAATCTCCACCGATATCTGTCAAAGGAACACCAACCTCAATAATTGTTTCGTACCTGAAATAATTTTGCTTTGTAACAGTGAGAATTATCTCTGTTTCAAAAAGCTGAGGTGGAATTGTTATACCAGTCACACCACCCGTGCCTATACCTGTACCTAAAATTTCACCATTCGCAACTAAAGCGATCTTAGCACCAATATCAGCTGTTACGTAGAGAACGGTTTCACCTTCAAATATCTCCTGAGTGTTCACTGTCAGGTATTGTGGGACTTCAGAATAAACGACCTGATAAGGATCTCCCAGCATATGGAAGAGATAATTTGTTTCTTCCTTCTCAGTAGGATTTGACGGCCAGCTTGAATAATCAAGGAAATATTTACCGTTCACCATAGCAAATGCAGGCATAAATTCGTCGTTATTTGAAGGTGATGGTCCGTAATCTGGCATAAATTGAGGATATATGTAATCAAATGTACCCCAGGCTAATGCATCATTAACGAAGGAGTACGAATTGTGAGTAGCAGCTATAACACCCAGTGCCCCCGCATTCTCACCATTGTATGTATATCTATGGAATCTCTCTGAAAATACTTCAGAACCATCATCAAACATTCCTGTCTGGCAGTTCATAGAAAAAATAAAAGAAAGATCTGTGTTAGTAAGCATACCAATATTAGTTGTTGTGAAAGCAGGTTCTCCCCAACCGTAAGTTATCCCATGATCTCTGTGGACAAGAATAAATGCCCCATCGTTAAGTGCATTTGCGATATCATTAGCATCACCACCGGTCCAAAATCCCAGTTCCTGAGGTGTTGATGGTATATAACCTCTACCTGATGGTCCAAAATAATCTGTAACTTGAGAAGTATTTAATGCAGATGACCATGGATCTGATGTTGGATTCCCTTCGTAAACTTCATTTATTCTGACAGGTGTTTTTCCCAGCTCATTCTTCATAAATCCACCGAGTGCTTCAGAACATATCTGGAACCAACGTTCAGTTTGCCAGCCCAAAGCAGTTATAGGATTTGCGTAGAAAGAAGAACTTGTAGGTGGATTTGTCTCGTAATTTATTATCTTGCTTATCATTACCTGGAGTTGTGCTTCATTCTGAGCAACTATACGTCCAAAAACTATTTCGGGAAGAGCTTTTCCGTCAGAAGTATCCACATCCGCATAGAAATTATCAGAGACCATGGGATAATAAGTATCCATGAACCTAGGGCAGAAAATAGCATCTGAAGTTCCTTCAAGTCCGTAGTCAGCAAGTAATAATACTGCTGAAGGTGGAATAGTCCATGTGTTGTAAGCAGTGTTAATATAGTTTTCAATTGCCGCTTCGGTGTTGCCTCCAACTTCAGTGATAGTAACCACTCCTGTTCTTATTCCCTGCTTTGTTCTGAAATCTTTAAGTTGATTAGCGTAACTAATAAATGTTGGATTATCGGGACAAATTATAATGTACTCGTAGTCTATACCTTTTGAACTTGAGGAGTGTTGATATTCAACATCCTCGATAACTGAATTGTTGATCACAGTATTCTTCAATATTTTATCCCATTCGCTGTTTCGAAGTCTGTCTTCACCAAAGTGTCCGTTACCACCTTCATATTGAACATCAACCTTAATATCTCTGAAGACAATCAGCTCCTTGGTCACTGGATTATATTGAAAAGGAGTAATTCCAAGCAAAACAACGTCCAGACCTCTTATCTTAGAGGGTTTTGACAGAATTACGGGTGATTCAGGATAATAAGCATTAGTAGAATATATTAGTGAATTTTCTTCGTATCTTATCGGAGAACTGTCGGTATCGATCGGAATATTTGGTGCCGGAGCAAGATCAATATTCTGATAAACTTCCTTTTTCATATCAGTGATCACGTATTTTGCTGTTGCACCCTGAGGTATCGCGATATATCTGGCTGATCCGGGAAGGTCAGGAGCACCTTCGTCATTTGGAAGGAAAACACCGGATAGCTGAACAGTGGTTTTCATTTCATTATTGATCAAGTTTTCAGTCATTGAAAATTCATTGACCGAATAAGTTATTGAGACCCCTGATGTTGCTGATTTTGAAAGATTGAATCCCTGAGAACCCCAGTTATCTTCGAATTTAATTTTCTTCGAGAACACTAGAGAGAACACTAAAAATAACGCAAATACGTACAGCTTTAATTTTGACATACATTCTCCGACATTTATACATTAACTATTCTATTATACATACTTTCAGCTTTTAATACACACCGTAGAAAATACACCTAGGAAACATAATAGTCAATATCCTATATTAATATTTTAACAATATATATTGAATTTGTGATTTTGCTTTTCTAAATTATACGTAGTCAAAACTTTACCGGGGGATAAAATGAAATTAAAAAATCAGATAGTATTCATAAGCGGAGCAAATAGCGGTATCGGTCAGGCATGTGCAGAACAATTTGCAGAAAAAGGTGCAAAACTTATTCTTTGCAGCAGAAATATTGATAAGCTTATTAAAGTAGCTGAGAAAATAAATAAAAAATATGATACTGAAATACTTACTTACCAACTGGATGTGAGAGACAGAAAAAAGGTATCAATTGTAATAAATGAGTTACCTAAAAAATGGCAGAAGATCAGTGTTCTGGTTAACAATGCGGGAGGTGCTTTGGGATTTGATAAGTTCCAGGATGGGAGTTTGGATGACTGGGATGAAATGATCGATTCAAATATAAAAGGTCTACTTTATCTGTCTAAAGCGATAGTTCCTTTGATGATAAGTAACAGTAAGGGACATGTGGTCAATATCGGTTCTATTGCAGGTGTTGCAGCTTATCCGAAAGGAGCTGTATATTGCGGTGTAAAAGCTGCCGCAAAAGCCATCAGTGACGGTTTGAGAATGGATACTGTTGATACACCGGTAAGAGTTACAAATGTTCAACCTGGTCTGGTAGAAACAAATTTCAGTGTCGTAAGATTTCACGGTGACAAAAAGAAAGCTGATAATGTTTATAAAGGCTTAAAAGCTTTAACTGCGGATGATATTGCTGACATAGTATTATACTCTGTTCAGGCACCAGATCATGTACAGATATGTGAAGTTACAGTTACTCCGGCTTCTCAGGCATCAGGGACAGTTGTTCATAGAAAATAATAAACGGAGAGATCGTGAATTCTATTTTAGAGAGAAATTTATTTTTTGTAAAAGAGCATTTGGGAATATTTAAAGCTGCAAACAACTACGATATTATTGACCCTTACACTCAGGAAATGATAATGGTTTGCAGAGAAGAAAAACTTGGATTTTTCACTAAAATGCTCAGGTTCACTGACTATAAACGTATGACTCCTTTTGAGGTGGAGATAAAAACTGCATCAGGAGAAAAAGTTCTAACTGTTAAGCGTGGAATTTCAATTTTTCTTTCTAAAGTTCAAGTTTTAGATGAAAATGACAACTTGGTAGGGATCTTTAAACAAAAGTTATTTTCTATTGGTGGAAAGTTTGATGTTCTTGATCCTAATGAGAATTTCTTGTGTACTCTGAAAGGAAAGTGGACAAGCTGGGATTTTAAATTCATGAAAGATGAAATGGAATTTGCTCATGTCAGTAAGAAATGGGCTGGTCTTGGGAAGGAATTGTTCACTTCTGCTGATAATTATATGCTTAGTATTGATCAAAATGTTCAACCTGACAACCTAATACGACTGCTTATTCTTGCTGCTGTTATGTGTATTGATATGGTTTTGAAGGAGTAGGGGGTTGGGAATATTCAGGATATACAACCCTTATCTTATCTCGGGTTGCATATCCCCTGTTTTTTAACTATTTAATTCTTATTCTGCACATTTACTTTCGTAATATTTCATTCCTTGAGATTTTATATCTTTATATTCATTAGTGTTAAAATCTGGAATTCCATTATGAATAATTGTTTTAGCATTTGTAACTATACCATTAAATAAAGTTTCTGTTTTGTTGAGTGTATGCAAAAAGTCCTTTACACCAGGGATATTAACTTTATCAAGTTCCTTTATCAATAGTTTTGTGGCATCTTTAAAAGGATCTTCTGCTAGCTTTTTTATTTCTTTTGCAGCTTTTTCCATCCCAAATAATTTAAGAGCTTCGACAACTTCCCCACTTAATTCATCTTTCATAACTTTCTCGATGTGAGATACACCTCTCATTGCATCTTTAACACTAATAATATGAATGTGGAAAGTCTTATTTACCATCAGTATCTGAACTTTAAATTTAAAAGATATTTTTTTATTTAGAGCTTTCTCAAATTTCTGCAATTCTTTTTTTAGTGGATCCATATCATCCATAAACTTTTTAATTGGTTTTGTCACATTCTCAAGATCAGAAACAACAGGTTTAATACTTTTCAATAGATCATTCAACTCTTTAGTTGGGGCTTTTAAGTTTTTTAGTGTTGAATTCGAAGCTTTGAGAAGAGGAATAAAATCTCTGGAAAATTGCTTTAATTTACCGTTTACACATTTGTAATCAATATCCGATGAAGTATTTGATTGTGAAGTCGAATCTTCAATCTTTTTTTCAATCTCTTTGATCCAATGAGGAATTTCTTTAACTACTTCATATATCACATTCAATGTTAAAATCACCTCTCCTGCTATCTTCACTTTTTCTAAGAAACTCTTACCCTCTGCTACTGTATCCTGCACAGGATCAACAACATCCTCAGCAGCTTGTATTAGGGTCCCTAGCACTCCAATAACTGGTTCCATACCAGCTGATACAGCATCAGCTCCAGGAATTGCATCAATAGCTTCATCAGCTGCATTAGCAACTCGTTGAGCTTCTCGAAGTTCTCCAATCTCTCTGCGCATCTCTGCTAATACGGCTGAGATTTCACTTATTGCACCCGAAATTGGTTGAAGATCATCTAAGGTTACTCCTACAATTTCTACAACACCTTCAGCACTTTCTGTTTCAGCAGCTTCTCCTTCTATAGCTTCTCCCATTCCACCTAAGGTTTCTCTGGTATCAGTTAAATCCTGACTACTAGTTCCTGGCTGTGAATAAGCTGTAATACTGCATATCAATACTAGTAGTAACAGTATAAATTTGAAATACTTCATTTATTTTCCTCCCTTAAATATCCAGAAATATATTGCTTTAATCATCTCCCCATTGAAGCAAGAGAGTGATCGAATTAGTATGATTCGTACTTGGTTGATGATGAGTTCTATTCAAACGATCATCTTTAGTAAATTCATATTTGTAACCCAACGATAAATTGTTTGTCAAATTATATCTAATATCAAATTCGTTGTTTATATAGACATCCTTTATGTCATCATTTAAACCGAAAAAATCAGTTAAAAGTTGAGCATGTTTATAGATAGTTTCATTACTAATATCGATTCTATTTTTGAATAATGTAGCTTCAAATTTAAAAGTTATATTGTGTTGTATAATTTGCTCAATTTCGGGTTTACTCTCTGCCGACAATAATAAAAAATATTCGTCCAACTGATAGTATTTATAATAATTATATACCGGATAATAGCTGATTGACAGCTCTTGAATATCATCTGACTTGAAAAACTGATATGTAATACCTAGGGGTGCAATGTCTAAATTGTTCTTTTCAGTATATTCGGAGTTGCTCTTTTCATACTTATATCGATAATAAGATGAATAATCGAACTTGTTACTAAATAGATCAGATATACCAAACACATATTTTGTTTCAATATCAATATCTACAACTTTAGATTTATCATATGGATCAATACTGATGTCATATTCATATGATCCTGTTAGATCGTTTCTAAAAGTAGTTTGATCCGAATTTGAAATTTCTAATTCTACCTCAACTTTAAATTCTCTTTTTTGAGTTTCATATGAGATATTTTCGATCTCAAACTGACCATCAATATTATCATACCAATGTTGAACATTTAATTGTAGACTTAAAGAATCGTTTGATGCTATAATTGTCTGTAAAAAACATATAAATAACAAACTGAATATCTTTCTGTACTTAAAACTCATTACTTACCTTAAAAAAAACACTATTTCATTTTTTTAAATCAAAGATAAATAAAGCATTTAGTATTAAAATTGTCAAGGTTATAAAATTATATTCAAATTAAAAATATTTGAATTCCCTCAAATTAAAGCAATTAGTGCATTTACTCTGGATGTGTTGTATTTAGGAAAATAAACCATTTGTCCTGATTCTCGGGATAAAAGATATGTGAGTTAGTAAAGACGTAGACGGACTACGTCTCTTCCCACCCTGCCAGGAGTGTTAATGGCAGACTTGTCCCGATGTATCGGGATGGTTACTTTTTGCCATGTAAAAGTAACGTGAAAATATATTTTTATCCTAACAATTCTTTGCTAAAAAGTTATTCAGCTGATTTGCAAATTCATGTGCATCTTTCTGCTTAAAAGGTGGTGGACCCTGTGTCTGAACCCCGACATCACGAAATTCCTGCATCACATTCCTTATCGAAAGATAATGTTTAATATTATCCTCCGTGAAAAACTTTCCCCTATGATCCAAAGCATGAGCATTCTTCGTAATGATCTTGTCAGCAAGCGGAATATCTGCTGTAATAACAAGATCCCCTTCCTTAACCATTTCAACAATTCTATCATCTGCAATATCAGCTCCTGCACCGACCAGTATATATTCAATATATTTTGATCTACCAACATTAACAGGTTTGTTTGCAATCACGATAGTTTGGATATTTAAACGATCTATTGCTCTATTCAAAATTGGTTTAAGCACATTGGGGAGTGCATCCCCATCAATATAAAGTTTCATAATATGATCTCTTTTACTCGACCAACATCACCACTTTCTAATCTTACTTTGATACCATGAGGATGAGAAGGTGATTTTGTAAGAATATCTCTAACGATCCCTTCAGTTAATTTCCCACTTCTCTGATCTTGTTTTAAAACTATATTAACTTTAAGACCTTCTTTTATATTTGATCTATCTGTTCCGTTCATAAAGTTACAGATCAACCATTTCAACAGTCTCGACAGCCCTATCAACAAGACTCTGAAAATCTAATTTTGCCTCTTCAAATTCAAGCTGCCTAACTTTTGCTTTAGTTCTAGGGTTTGGTGGAAGAAATAACGTGCAGCAATCATCGTAAGGCAAAATGGAAGTTTCGTATGTTCCAATTTTTCGAGCTATTTCCATGGTTTCATTTTTATCGTAGGTGATCAATGGTCTCAGGATGGGTATTTTAGCAAGAATGTTCATACAGTGAAGATTCTCTATGGTCTGACTCGATACCTGACCAAGATTTTCGCCTGTTATGAAAGCTTTAAATTTATATCTTTTTGCAATTTCATTTGATATCCTGATCATCATTCTTCGACCTAGGAGCACGAAGTATTGCATATCTGTAGTTTTTCTGAGCATTAACTGAATCTCTGTAAAATTTACAGTAAAAATTCTGATCCCCTGCTGATATTGCTTTAGTTTTTCTGCCAGAGCAAAAACCTTGTCTTTGGTCTTTTGAGGAGTATGAGGTGGTGAGTGGAAATATATGCAGTTAAGATAACAACCTCTTTTCTGAGCCATATAACCTGCAACAGGAGAATCAATACCACCAGAAAGTAAAAGACCCACTTTCCCTGAAGTTCCTACAGGAAGACCTTTAAGGCACTGTAATTTCTCTGATGATATTATCGTAAAATCCTCAAGTATCTCGACCATTATTGTCATATCTGGATCAACAAGTTTTACTTTAAGATCAGGTAATGCATTCCATACATAAGCTCCTATATCAGCAGCTATCTTTGTAGATGTTCCAGGCATATTCTTGAATGGTCTTCTAACTTCAATTTTAAAAGTTTCCGGATGATATTTGTCAACATATTTCTTCGCCTGTTCCAAAGCTACTTCATTGATCTTGTCAAGTTCGTTATCAACAGTAACTCCTATAGAAACATTGGCTAATCCAAAGACATAATTTGATAATTTATGACCGATCTCTTTGATCTCTTCCTCATTCACAGAATCTGTTTTAATAACAAATCTTCCAAAGATCTTTTCTACTTCAATATTATGATCTTTAAGAACGTATTTTGCATTTCTGATCACTTTATTTTCAAAATCTCTTCTGTTCTTACCTTTTAAAGTGAGTTCACCGTATTTTAATAAAAATATTGTATTCATTTATTTCCTTTTCTTATGATACGCAAAGTGGAGCGTCTTTACTGTTTGTCATTGCGAACACCTTCGGTGTGTGGCAATCTACGGGCGAATATTGATTCGCCCCTCCTTCGTCATTGAATATTCCTTGGTGGATATTGGAAATTCATTACCTCTCTGTGGTTAAATATTTTTTTCTTCTAATCTTTATGATTATAATCGACCATCCGATCAACATTAAATTTAATCCTATTATGAATCCTGCAATGATCTTATAGTTCTTTGTGAAAAATGTCTGTTCTGAATTAACAGGAACATCAATTACTTTGCAAAATGGTCCTTCGTTGTCAAATAATATTTCCTGTTTTCCAGATGGATAAATAATTGAACTTTCAGCTTTATTTGCCAACCTCACAGTGGTTCTTCGATTCTCAATGGATCTGAAAATATTGAATCTGCTGTGCTGGTAAACTTCATCCGTGTTCTCATACCAGGCATCATTTGAAACATTTGTGAGAAATTCAGCACCCATAGAAACGAATCTTGCATTGTAGTAAGGAAAAATACCCTCATAGCAGATCGTTGTAATAAATTTATTACCGGATCTCATCTCGAATAATTCTTTGTTATCTCCCCTGTCAAAGTTTGCCTGACCGAGAGAAATATCCTTAAGAAAAGTGAGTATGTTAGAATAAGGGAAAGCCTCTCCGAAAGGAACCAGCATTGTTTTGTCGTAACGGGTATATTCTTTATCTCCGGAGAAAAAGAAAACACTATTGAATTTTTCAATTTTTTCTGTATCTTCGTAATAATTAAATCCGAGTGCACCTGTAGAAATATCTACATCATTATCAATACTGTATTTTTTGAATTTCTTGACCGAACCTGGATAATTTTCCAGATACTTTGGAAAATTAGTTTCTCCCCAAAGGACAAGATCAGGCTTGAAAATCATTACTGAATCAGTTTGAGCATACTGACCCTCTACTATCTTTCGGAAATTAGATTTCTGCCATTTATAATCAATATCCAAACCTGCATGTATCATTGCAACTTTGACTACAGGAAGATCTTTACCTTTCTCTGAGAAATATTTATACCGCGAACTTCCCCAGAGATAGACTGTCGAAAATAGAACAACTAGTGATAATCCATGAATTGATACAAATTTAATTACTGAAGCTTTCTGAGCTTTATCCTTGTTAGATGTACGAAGATTTTCAGATATCCTGTAAATTAAGACTGAGAAAAGTACCAGGGTCATTGAAACAAATATCACACCGAAATATTCTGATATCTGAATAAATTCAATCTTGGTAGTAAAAGCATTGGCCAGAAGGGTCCATGGGAATGCGAACTCTTTGTAGAGCATCAGATGTTCCATTCCACCCCATACTAGCGGCAGAAACCATATAGCCTTATTTGGAAAAGCTTTCTTGACCAGTGAAAATACTCCACCCATTACTGCATAGTAAAATCCCGAGAAAGAAAAGAAACCGATACCGCTCACGATCCTGAGCCAGACAGGAGCTCCTGCATTTGACATTATCCAGTATGATGAAGAAAGAGAAATGAAGAAACCGAAAATAAAACCATTTACTATACCATTACTATCCTTTTTGTTCAACACACATATGAACGGGACAAGGAAGAACAATACAATATAGCTGCTACTCATTGGTGGGTAGAATAATCCAATAATGATCGCTGATGCAATTACTTTCAATTGATCCTGATATTTTACCGTTATGTCTTTCATTTTCATAATGAATTGAATTTAAGGTATTTTTTGGCTTTTTGTAATAAAAAAAACCCCGAATTACAGGGCTTAATATTTGGAAACATAAAAGTCACACTGAGTTCATCGAAGTGTTAGACTCTTGATCAAACCATAAGGTCTTAGTCTTCGATAAACTCAGACTGACATTATTAAAATTTAAATTTCTTCCATCTCAACGATCTTTACTAAAATATCAGCATAAGGCACTACAACAAATTCTTCCTTCTCGAACTCAATATCTGTGCCGGAATATTTCTTGAAAATAACTCTATCACCAATAGATATTTCAAGATTTTCGATATTACCTATAGCTTTCACAACTCCTATCAAAGGTTTTTCGTCTGAAGCAGTATCAGGTAAAATAATTCCACCAGCAGTCTTCTCTTCAATTTTTTCAGGTGAAATTAAAACATTTTCATTTAATGGTATTAGCTCTTTCATTTTATTCTCCTTGTGTTGTCATTGCGATCCCGATTTATCGGGAGTGGCAATCTTTTTTAGTCGGGCGTTATGAATAACGCCCCTGCTTGGATATTGGTTATTCCGTGTTGTGCCTGTTCCGATTTATCGGAAGATATTCAGTAATTTGTTGATCTTTGCTTTATCAAATCCTACAACGATCGTGCTTCCGATCTCAGTCTGAGGAACTCCCATTTGTCCACTTTTTTTAACCAGTTCATCCATCTTTCTCTGATCTTTTGAAACATCAACATCAGTATATCTGATATTTTTTTCTTTAAAATAATTTTTGATCTTTGTACACCATGAACAACTTGGAGTGCTATAAACAATAACTCTTTTCTGAGCAGCTTCAACTTTCTTTTTTACAACAGCTACATTATTTGTAAAATGAAGGTTAAAGAAAGATTCTTCATGGCATCCTTTGATCACGTTAATGAATTTTCCCTTCTCAAAATATAACAATGAAGGAACCGAACTGATCTTATATTTTCCGTGAATATCTTTTACCTGTGAAACATCAGACTTCAAAAATGTAATTCCTGAAATGCCTTTCGAAACTTTTGTAATATTTTTCAATGCACAATCACTTATTTCAGAACCATTCTTGTAAAGAAGAAGATAGGTTTTCTCTGTTAGTGACAGGTTGCTCTTTAACTCTGTATAATTCTTGATACTTTTCATTTTCCATCCTTGTTTCATTATACCATATTTAGCACTTATCCAATATAGTATATTAAGAAATATAAAGCAAGAATTATTTTGATATTTTCTTCATTTTAAAAAGAAAGACCCTGTCCCGATAAATCGGGATCAGGGTGACAATTTGTTCGGGCGTATGGCGATACGCCCCTACATTATCAATTATTTTTCCAACACACGGTTGCTTCTCTTAATCGCACAGAAATCACCGCACATTGAACATACTTCTTCGTCCAATGGTGCCGCAGATTCACGATATTCCTTTGCTTTAACCGGATCAATAGCAAGATCTATCTGAGCTTTCCAATCCATATCATGTCTTGCTTTACTCATAGCATTATCCCAATCCATTGCACCCGGAATTCCAAGAGCAATATCAGCAGCGTGAGCAGCAATTCTTGATGCTATGATACCTTCTTTCATATCGTTCAGGTCTGGAAGTCTAAGATGTTCTGCCGGAGTAACATAACAAAGAAAATCAGCACCGTTCGAAGCGGCAATAGCTCCACCGATAGCTGAAGTAATGTGATCATAACCCGGAGCAATATCAGTAACCAATGGACCTAATACATAAAATGGTGCCCCATGACATAATTTCTTCTGTATCTGCATATTCGTAACGATCTCGTTCAAAGGAACATGTCCAGGTCCTTCTATCATAACCTGAACTTTTCTTGACCATGCCTGTTTTGTTAACTCACCTAAGAAAATTAATTCCTGTATCTGAGGAGCATCTGTACTGTCCTTTAAACTACCTGGTCTTAATCCGTCACCGATACTGATAGTAACATCATACTTTACACAAATATCCAATAATCTGTCAAAATATTCGTAGAACGGATTCTCTGCATTGTTTGCTTCCATCCACTCCATCAAAATAGAACCACCACGACTTACTACATGTGTCAGACGCATATTTTTCTTAATTCTCTCTACAACAACTTTAGTCAATCCCGCATGGATCGTAAGAAAATCAATACCGTCAGATGCATGTCTTTCAGCTATCTCGAACCATTCATCTACAGTAATATCTTTAATCGGTTTATCTTTAAATTGAGTAACAGTATCATAAATTGGTACTGTTCCGAGCATTACAGGTGATACTTCTACAAGTTTCTTTCTGAAAGTCTGTGTGTCACCGAAAGTACTCAGATCCATTATCGCATCGGTCTTCATTTCAATAGCGGCATTGACCTTTTTCATTTCCATGTCAATATTAAAGCAGTCCTCTGAGACTCCGAGATTAACATTAACTTTGGTAATTAATCCTGTTCCAATGGCTATACCTTTTAGATTCTTGTGATTCTTATTAGCAGGTAATGTGATCTTACCTTCGCTCATCAGCTGCAAAAGTTTCTCCTGACTGATACTTTCTCTTTTTAGAACATCTTTCATCTGAGGAGTTACTATCCCTTTTGATGCTGCGTCCATCTGAGTTGTGTAATTCATTTTAATTCTCACATTTATTTTAATTTATTATTTAATTTTTTGATTTTATCCCCAATATCGTAAGATCCAACGATTTCAGTTACCAAAGCAATACTCTTAGCACCTTTTTCAATCACCTGATGAATATTATCCTCTTTAATACCTCCAATAGCTACAAAAGGAATATCAGTATTTTTTACTACGTAATCTAAATATTCTAAACCGACTGGATCACAAACATTCTTCTTTGTACTTGTTTTAAATATCGGTCCTACACCTATATAGTCTGCACCATCTGCAATCGCTTTTTGAGCTTGTTCAGGCGTATGGGTTGAAACTCCAATTATCAGGTTCCCATTAATTTTTTTGATTTCTTGAACTGAGAGGTCATCCTGACCTAAGTGTATTCCATCCGCCTTTGAAAGAATAGCAATATCCAAATGATCGTTAACTATGAAAACAACATTCTTTTCTTTCGTCAACTCTCTTATTTTGAGACATTCTATAAGCATTTCTTTCCTGGATCTGTCTTCTTCTTTTTCTCTGTATTGAATGATCTTGATTCCACCTTTGATCATTTCTTTTACAACTTCAATATTTGATCGTCCTTTGGAATACTTTTCTGCTGTGAGACCATAAATTCCTTTAGGAAGTTGAAATTTCAATGATGACAAATACTGTTTTTCAATATCATAGACTTCAAATCTGATCTGTTCGAACTGCTTACCTTTGTCATATTCATCAATGACCTTAAGATTTTCTTCGATACTTCTTACAGCTTCCTGGATCCTTTTGAAATTTGAAATTATAAGCTCTTTATCAGTTGTTTTATTATCCAGCTTAGATTTCCCAGAAATTTCCAATCCGTTATCACTCAAAGATTCTCTTGCTGAGATAAGATCACTGTCCAGTTCTATTAGTATCTTTCTTGAATTGTGTCTTATATTTCTGAGTTTTTCATTTATCTCTTTATTCTCCGAAATAAATCTTGAATGATCTTCCAGAACTCGAATCCCTTCAGCCATTCGATTTATATTCGCATCAATTATTCTATACGTATTATTCATAATTCCCCTTTAACCTTGAGCGTTGTAACCAGCGAACTCATATCTCATAACTTATAACTCATACTTAAATCAACTCCCAGTCCTTCATTACTGCCTGAAATCCTCTTTCCTCTATCACTTTTACTGTCTCAGCAACTGTCCTTGTATCAGAGATATCAAATTGAGGAACGTCATCAATGTGATGGTCAGTATACCCTCCTACCTCTGTTCTTGATCCTGCAGAAAATCTTGTAACCCCCAAAGGTATAACATTATCTCTGAATTCTGCTTTTTCTCTGGTGGAAATGTTTATTCCAACTCTAGGAAGAAATAATCTGAAAGCCGTCATATATTGAACAAAAGTTCTGTCATCAAGTCTGTACTTTTGTTTGAATTCATTTTCAGCTGAATTTATCCTTGGAAATGATACTGCGATCTCTGTATCGGGATATTTATCATCAAGATATTTTGCATGAACTGCAGTGATAAAAGCCTCGGGAGCAATTTCACCCAGACCGTATAAAGGACCGATATTCACGAGCCTGAAACCTGCTTTTGCTCCTCTTTCAGGTGTTTCAATTCTGAAGTCGTAATCACTTTTTCTTCCGAAGGTATGCACTTCTTTGTAAATATCTCTGTTATATACTTCCTGATAAACTGTTAATCCGTCTACTCCGGCTTCTTTCAATATCGTATAATCTTCTACTGACATTGGGAACATCTCTATAGATATCGAAGGGAAATACTTTTTTAGAAGCTCAATTACTTCGACCAAATATTCCATCGGAGTAACTTTTTCAGCTTCACCGGTGAGAACAAGAATATGCTTAATACC
Organism: Candidatus Delongbacteria bacterium; assembly: GCA_016937995.1. Classification (GTDB taxonomy): domain Bacteria; phylum UBA4055; class UBA4055; order UBA4055; family UBA4055; genus WTAK01. Next base: position 36,328 of record JAFGVM010000061.1, on the reverse strand, counting down.
TGTTTTTGCAATTTCTTTAGCTTCTATCTCAATTTCTTCGATAGATAACTTTCTTCGTTTCATTTTGTTTCCAGCATGAAAACCACAGTATGTACATTCGTTACTGCAGTAATTTGAGATATACAAAGGAATATAAAGTGAGATAGTTCTTCCAAAATACTGAACAGTCTTTTTGTGAGAAAGCTGAGCCATTTCTTCAATCCTTTCAGCTGCAACTGGAGAAAGAAGATTCAGAAGATCATTCTCTGTCAGTTTATCTTTCCTCAAACTATTATCAACTTTTTCTAAAGTGACCTTTGATATATATTCTTTAAAATTAAAATTTTCGTATCGTTTTAATAAATCTATGAATGACATGTTTTCCTTTGTTGTCATTGCGAGGATTTGATAAATCCGTGGCAATCTTTTTTTTATGGGCGTAATGAATTACGCCCCTACTTCATAATTGGATGTTCCGTGTTGGTTGTTGGATATTCATTCCCTTAAGAATCCTGTTAACGGTGAGGAAGCGTTCGCAGTCCTGCTTTCCTCAGCTAATTTTGAAATATATGCTAATCTTCCAGCTTCAACTGCTAAGGAAAAAGCTCTTCCCATTAACACTGGATCTTCTGCAGCAGAGATCGCAGTATTAACCAAAACAGCATCTGCACCCATTTCCATTGCTTCAGCAGCCTGTGATGGTCTTCCAATCCCGGCATCTACGATTATAGGGATATCTATGTTTTCAATCAATATTCTTATGATCTCTTTTAATCTTATTCCTCGGTTAGAACCTATCGCAGAACCTAATGGCATTACTGCTGCCGCACCGGCTTCTACAAGTTTATAGGAATAGGTTAGATCAGGCATAACATACGGAAGTACTAGAAAACCTTCGTCTGCTAAGATCTTTGTTGCTTTCAAAGTTTCTTCATTATCCGGCATTAAATATTTTGTGTCAGTGATTATTTCTATCTTAATAAAATCTCCACATCCAGTTTCTCTGGCGATCCTTGCGATCCTGACAGCTTCTTCTGCTGTTCTGGCACCTGATGTATTAGGTAATAATGTTACATTTTTAGGAATATATTCTAATATATTCTCATTACCAGCTGCAAAATCAACTCTTCTTAGTGCTACAGTTATCATTTCAGAACCACTTGCATTAAGCATTTCTGTGATAAGCTTCTTTGAAGAAAATTTACCTGTTCCTGTTAAAAGTCTGTTCGAAAACTCTTTATTTCCTAATTTCAATATATCACTCATTTACCCACCGCCTACGAAGTTCAATATTTCCAGATTATCACCATCTTGAAGTTCAATTGAATCCCAAGAATCCTTTTTTACGATTTTAAGATTATATTCAATTATTATTGTCTTAGGTTCCAATTCCTTATCTAAAATAAAGTCCAATATTGTCTTCGAACCAGTACTTTCTTCTTTTCCATTTACTACGATCTTCATTAATTCTCCAAATAAAAAATACCGCTACAAAGCGGTATAAGTCCAATAATTTTCACCGCTTCCCTACGTCGGAATTGTCCGAATCAGGTTCCAAGGGTTGAGACATCGTCTCTCTCAGCTTAACGCACCCCCAGGGTAATTGTTAATATACGAAATGAATTCGTTAAATTGTAATTAAATTTTATAATTTTTTAAAGTTTATAACCGATCGAAAGATAGAATTTGGAGTTAGTTTTAATTTCCGCATTCCCTGTTGTAATTCCCCATCCAAGCTCTGCAGGTCCAAGCACAGTATTCATTAACAATCCTACATAGAACGAGTTCAAAAAATCCCTGTTCTCCCATTCAATATCGGGTCTGTCCCAGAAACCGTTGAAAGTATAATCAAGAGAATAATACAGATCCATGATCGAATCAGAGTATAAAAGATAATTTTGATCAACATTCAGTCTTAAATACTGTAATGCGGAATATTCCTCGTAAAAGGTTCCAGGCATCATTGACATTCCACCGATGTTATATTTTTCTATTGCCGGCACAAGGTTATCACCTGTACCTGCTTTTATTCCCAGACTGAAAAACAATCTTCTTGACAGGTTTGAATAAAAATTTAATTCACCCCAGAGCTTATGATAGTTTATATCAGAATTATTGTTCATCCATCCTCTCAAGGAATTTACTGCCAGAAATATACCTTTGCTCGGTACTATAGGATCATCACGATTATCTGCGAGTATATTGAAGCCTATTGATGTTTTAATTTCATCATTTATCGCACCATCAATGTTTAAATGCTCTGTATTTGCAACTACAACTCCAAGGTAATTATTGAACATCTGGAACCCCAGATTAATACTGACCCCCGCTCTTCTATCATAAAACTTCAAACTGTCTAAAATATCATGATCTTCATAAACATATCTCTCTTCAACCTGATAATAAGGGAGTAATTCATAAAACAAAGATGACTTTTTCATAAAAATGTTGTAATAAGACAATTCCAGTCTGTTAAATTTTTCTCCGTATAAGAAACTTAAATACATTTCTGATCTTTTACCGTGCATATTTTTATTTGCTATCTCAAAAAGACCCAGATATCCTCTGTCGGTTTGATAATGTGCGCCAATCCTAAGTACGTTGTAAGGTTTTTCCTCCACACTTATACAAACACAGTTATTGGTATTATCGATGCTGTAAGAAACATTATAAAATAGATCAGTTCCGTACAGTGCATCTATGCTTTTTAACAGATCAGAGCTTCTTAATATTTTTCCGACCTTGATACTGAGTTCATCTTTTATAAAGCTGGTGCTTGTCTTTTTATTACCTACAATATTTATCTTTTCAACAACACCTTCGTCAATAACAAGATCAATATGCCCGTCCATTCTATTTACTTTCACATCTGCTAAAAATAATCCTGATCTCTTGTATTTTGATAAAATTATCATTCTTGCTTTTTGAGGGGAGTGTGTATTTTCAATTTCACTTAAAATGTCTTTCGGGAAAAATTTAGTATTTCCAGAGATTTCGTACTTAAATCCAAGTTCATTATACTGTGCTTGATCCAGTTCAATTCTGGGCTTAACTAAATTATTAAGTTCAGTTATCTTCTTATCAACAGATTCAAATCCGAGTACAATTAAGGAATCAATATTTTCTACATTATCAAGTGTGATGTCTTTTATGTCCGGTGTGAAAACGATATCTGAAATCTTCAAATTATTTTTCATTTTATCGTCGGTCATAGTAAGTGATATTCTATCAAGCAGCTCTATAAAATTATAATCAGCATTACTTGAATCAGCATCATGTGTTGTATTGGATGTTAGTATCACATCACAATTCTCAAGTATATCAGACGGAATATTGTCGGTTAATCCACCATCCAGAAGTTTCATTCCTTTGTATGAAACCGGTCTGAAGAGTCCTGGAAAAGACATGGAGCTTAAAATTATTTTTGGTATATCACCTTCTTTAAAAACAACTTTCCTTGCATTTTGAATATCTGAGCACACGATTCTCAATTTATACTTCAAACTATCAAAATCATTACTGAGATAAGGAGATGAATTTACTGACATTGTCAACTCATTCAATAATTCCTGACCATTGTTCAAAGCATTCGGTAATTTAATGCCATCATCCGTTAGATCCAGTTCTATGCTTGTCCTGTCTGAAATTTTCTTCAAATAATTTTTTGTTTTATCTCTTTCAGGGCTGTTGTTAAATAGATCTTTCAATTCAATATTTTTTAGAATTTTCTCAATTTCATAACTGTCATATCCTAAAGCATAAAGTCCACCGATCAAAGATCCCATACTTGAACCCGAAATAATATCCGGTTCAATGTTCTCCTGCTCAAGCCTTCTGAGAACTCCGATATGTGCAATACCTCTGATCCCTCCACCTGATAATGCAAGTCCCACTTTTGGAGATTGTTTTATTTCCTCAGCAGAAATAACTGAGAATCTAAGAATTATAGTAAGCACTATAAGTTCCGGGAATATGTATAAGGCTGAAAATTTCATAAATACAAATATAACAGTTAGATAAAATTTAAGCAAACCTGAATTAAAGTAATAAGTAATTAAGTCATTTAATTTTCTTTATAATATACTTGACAAAAGCTGTACGTTATGTTATTTTTTGCGAAATTAAAATTCAGATGAACAGGAACTTAGCAGAAATTAGAATGGTAGGGAAAAATAATCATATCTTGTACATAATAGGTCTTATATAAACTGTAAAGCCGCCATTCATGGCGGCTTTTTGTTAAAAAATATAAATAGCACAAGGATAAAAAATGAAAAAAATTATTGGAATGGGACTAACTTTTGATGACGTATTACTCATACCTCAGAAAAGTAATATTAAACCGAATAATGCAAAGACAACTACTCATTTGACTAAAAAGATAAAATTGAATATTCCAATACTTTCAGCTGCAATGGATACTGTTTCAGAATCAAGTATGGGTATTGCAATGGCAAGAGAAGGCGGTATTGCAGTTATTCACAAAAATATGACACCTGAAGAACAGGCTATTGAAGTGGACAGAGTAAAACGTTCTGAAAGTGGTATGATAACTGATCCAGTTGTAATTCATAAGGATGCAACAATAGGTGAAGTATTGAAATTGATGAAGAAGTTCTCTATTTCCGGAGTCCCTGTAGTTGAAAAGAAGAAACTTGTCGGAATCATTACTAACAGAGACATTAGATTTGAATATAATAACGACATGAAGATACAGGATATAATGACAAAAATGCCTCTTATAACCGGAGAAGTCGGAACAACATTAGATGAGGCTAAATATATACTTCAGAAGAATAAGATCGAAAAATTGCCAATAGTTAATGCTAAAGGTCAGCTTAAGGGAATGATAACTTTTAAAGACATAAAGAAAAAGGAAAATTTCCCTAATGCCTGCAAGGACAGTAAAGGAAGATTAAGAGTTGCTGCGGCAATATCTGCAAACGGGGATGACAAAAGAATTCAGTTACTTTTAGACGCTCAAGTTGATGTTTTAGTAGTGGACAGTGCGCACGGACATAACGATGATATCTCAAAAGAAATTAAGAGGATCAAGAAGAAATATAAGAACGTTCAGATCATTGCAGGAAATATCGCTACTGCTGCTGCTGCCGAAGATCTTATTAAAGCTGGAGCAGATGCTGTTAAAGTTGGCATAGGTCCCGGTTCTATATGTACAACAAGAGTAGTTGCAGGAGTTGGTGTTCCTCAGATGACAGCAATAGAGAATGTTGCGAAAGTATGTAAAAAGCACGGAATTCCTCTTATAGCAGATGGTGGTATAAAGTATAGCGGAGATATTGCAAAAGCTATTGGAATAGGAGCAGACGCTGTCATGCTCGGATCTATGTTGGCAGGAACTGATGAAGCTCCGGGTGAAATGATATTATATGAAGGCCGTCAATTTAAAACTTACAGAGGTATGGGTTCTTTGAGTGCAATGAAAAAAGGATCAAGTGACAGATATTTTCAAATAGCATCAGAAAAAGCAGTTCCTGAAGGCATTGAAGGAAGAATATCATACAAAGGTCCTTTAGCTGCAACTATTTATCAAATGGTGGGTGGTTTAAAGCAGGCAATGGGATATTGCGGGGTAAGTTCAATAAGTGAAATGAAGGAGAGAACTCAATTTATTCAGATGACAAGTGCTGGATTGATTGAGAGTCATCCCCATGATGTTCAGATCACAAGAGAAGCACCGAACTACGAGATAAGACACTGATCCAATATTCAATGATCAACACGGAATATCCAAATATCAAGTATTCCGTAAAGACGTGATTTCACGTCTCGTAAAAATTAACATAACTCAAGGTAATATACATGGAAAAATTTAAACGAACCGCAATGCAAAATATAAGAGAGGAAAATTATTCTCAGTGGTATCTGGAAGTGATAAGAGAGGCTGAACTGGCTGAAAACAGCGATGTTCGTGGCTGTATGGTCATTAAGCCATGGGGTTATACGATCTGGGAGAATATGCAAAAAGAATTGGATGATATGTTCAAGGAAACAGGTCATACCAATGCATACTTTCCACTATTCATTCCATTAAGTTATTTACAGAAAGAAGCGGACCATGTGGATGGTTTTGCAAAAGAATGTGCTATAGTAACTCATCATAGATTAACACAGAACGAGGATGGTAAATTATTACCAGATGGAAAGCTGGACGAACCTCTGGTTGTCAGACCTACAAGTGAGACCATAATTGGTGAATCATATGCTAAATGGGTTAATTCATATAGAGATCTTCCTATCCTGATAAATCAGTGGGCAAATGTTGTTCGCTGGGAAATGAGAACAAGGCTGTTCTTGAGGACCACAGAGTTCTTGTGGCAGGAAGGACATACGGTTCATGCGACTGAAGAGGAAGCTGTAGAAGAAACTTTTAAAATGCTGAATGTTTATAAAAAATTCGCTGAGGAAGTTCTTGCTATACCTGTGATCGAGGGAGAAAAGTCTGAATCTGAAAGATTCCCGGGAGCACTGGCAACATATTCAATTGAAGCAATGATGCAGGACAGAAAAGCTCTTCAGTCAGGAACATCACATTTCCTCGGCCAAAAATTCGCAAAAGCATCTAAGATTAAATTTCAGAGTAAAGAAGGTAAGGAAGAATTTGCCTGGACTACATCATGGGGTGTATCTACCAGATTGATCGGAGCATTGATCATGACACATGCTGATGATAACGGAATGGTCATCCCTCCTAGGGTTGCACCAGCACACGTCGTTGTTTTACCAATATACAAGAACGACGAGGAAAGAGAAAAAATATTTGCTGTGGTCAATGAAATTAATGAAAAAGTATCTAAACTTAGATACCACGAAAGAAGGATAGTAATAAAGATCGATGACAGGGATATCAAAGGCGGAGAAAAAAACTGGTACTGGATAAAAAAGGGTGCTCCTTTAAAGGTTGAGATAGGACCTAAAGACCTTGAAAAAGGTACTATTGCAGTTTTACGTAGAGATGAACCTGAATTGAAAAAAACTTTCATAGGTGTTGAGGAGTTCATATCCAACTTGATCGACACACTTGATGACATTCAGAATAATTTGTATAATAAAGCAAAGAAACTGTTGGATGAAAATACTTTTAACATTGATGATAATGCTGAATTTGTTAATTTTTTTACTCCAAAGAATGAAGATAATCCTGAAATTCATGGCGGATTTGCAAATTGTCACTGGTGTGGATCAAAAGAATGTGAGGAAAAGGCTAAAGAGATCAAGGTCACTATCCGAAATATTCCTTCATCTGCAGTAGAAGAAAACGGAAACTGTATCATTTGCGGTAAAGAAAGTAAGAAACGAGTTATTTTTGCAAAATCATATTAGTAAAAACGATTCATTAACTCGTCCCTTTTAAACTAATGTACTATGGAGATATCGATGGACCTGTTAGGAAAAATAGAACCATTTGACAGAGTAATAATACCTGTTGAACCTTTAGACAGATTTGCAAGAAAGATCGGTAAAGAACTGAATCAGCCCTGGAAAGTTGACAGTTTATTAGCTCATTTTTTTCACGAGGATGATGATTATGATCCTAAACTTCTACTTGAAGGTAAGATCGGATTTTCTGATAAACCCAGAAATAGATTAGAGGGCAAATTCGTTTATCTCATTGCCAGTCATAAACATTGGGAACCTTCAGTTTTATTAGAAAGAATCTGTCATACTGCATCATTATGTGTTGAGAACGGGGCAAAGGAAGTTAATTTGATATGGACGAATGTTAGACTAAGCGGAAATCATCTAAGACCCGGAACAGATAACAAATTTACCGAAAAGGATATAAAAAAATATGACGGTAAATCTTTATCTACTATGAGATTGGCTAGAAGGTTCAAAGCTGAAGGTATATCAAAAATCATGACTGTTCATGCTCACTCAAAAAATCTCATTGAGGCATTTGGTGAAGTTTATTTTAATGATATAAAAAAAGGTTCTAAAGTATTTATCGATCTGCCTATTGCTCCGATACTGGCACATTATCTTTTTACAAGCGGAAGGATCAAAGGTGACGGTAGTAAAGCAGTTTTTGTTTCAACAGATGAGGGATCAAAAGAGCTGGGAACTGATATTATGAGGAATCTGCAGAGACTTGAACCTAATTTATCAGGTATAAGCTGGGTTAAATTCAAGAAGGAACGTGATCCAGTTACAGGTTATCTTAAAAATATTGAAGAAGCTGAATGTTCTGAAAACTATACAGGGCATGAAGGAAAAGATAAATTCATATGTGACGATATTGTCAGAAGTTTTGCTTCTATGTACGGTGTTATTGAAAAAATGGGCGGGGAGAACTTTACTATGTTCGCAACTCATGCTCATCTTACAGGCAGGTCACAGAACCTTCTTAGAAGTGAAAGAATAAAGGAGATCATTTTTACGAATACTATGCAAAGTAACCTGGAAGATCCCTACTATGAACATCAGCTGTTTGGAAGAACTACAGTGATCAAAATAGGGAAATACTTCGCAAATGCTGTATTGAATATTCTTGAAGATGGTAATGATTATGATGAATTTTATTCAATACAGTCTTCTGCAGATATTGAAAGGATAGGTAGACTCTATTCGGTTAGAAAACCATTCTAGAAAAATAAGATCTGTAAAGCGAGTCTTTTAAGACTCGCTTTTATTAATAGTCATAATACTTCATCTTATTATTAACCGCATCAAAAGCAACCAGCTTATTCTCCACAAAATCTACAATATCAGTACTGTCAGCCTCAATTTCCACAGTGTTGATATAAATACCTTTTTCAAAGATATCATACAATTTACGTTTCTCTGATTCCGGTTGTGCAGCAAGGACCCATAACCTGTCATATTTATCCATTGAGATCAAAGTAATTGAGTTCTTAAATTTACCTTTTGCAGTGAGACCATTCCTGTCTAAAAAAACCTGAAACTGACTGATTTCATTTTCTGTAAAAGCTATCTTTCTGTATTTCTTTTTGATGACCTGCCTCTTATTACCATAAAAATCGTATACATCAATGATATAATCATTATAGCTGTATCTTGGAAGATATACCAGGCTGTCACTTGAAACTGCAACACATGGATTTCTTACAAGATTAAGATCAAATATATTTGTCCCAAAATCTACTCTGTCTTCCATAAATGTTTTCAATTTATTAAATTTATCATTGAAAAGATTCAGATTCCTCTTAAAAACAGCCTCCCCTTCTTCAGGAAGCGGGATCATACTGATGCCAGTCACGAAATTTCTTGTTTTCCAGAATGCACGAGGAAAATCCCTTGGATCTTCATATCTTTTATCAGTTATAAAGTTTCCATCCGTATCAAATTTTAATATTTTGAACTGCTGATTGAACGGCACATAAACTGTATCGTGCCATACAACAAAGAATCCGGCACCAATGAATTCTCCCGGCCCCTGCCCTCTTTCTCCAAATGTTACAAGTCTTTTCCCGTATTTATCAAATTTATGGATCTTTGATTTTCTCGCATCAAGCACATACATGTTGCCATACTGATCCAATTCAATATTATTCAATTGAACTGCATTAGATGTATCTTTCTGACTTATCTCATCAAAATTCAGGTCAGCAGATAATCTCATTTTGATCTTATAATCCGGGTCTGCCGGAATATTATCATTTTTAATTACTTCTATACCATCTTTGTTCTCAACGGTATATGTAGCAGTTGTGGAATTGTTACAGCCTGTAAACAAGATCACAATGATCACAATAGATATAATTTTTTTCATAATAAGCTCCTTTTTGATTTAAATTGTTTCTTCATGTCATTTTCAATTTAATAACAAATATCTCGACATACCTGAAATTTTATATAGAAAGTATTATATGATATATGAAATGCACATTTTAAATGCTGAAATCCATCATTTCTAATTATTTTCACTTTTACTTTTGCCTAAAGAATTATTTCAAATTATATTTATGTACGGAACGTAGTAATGAGTTCCGAAAATTATTCAAGGAATTAAAAATGAAGATCGCTTTGGCAAATTTTGAGATCGGGACAAACATTCAAAAAAATATTAAGACCATACTTCAACTTATAAGAGTAGCTGCCTCAAACAAAGCTGATATGATCATATTCCCAGAAGATAGTATTACAGGTCTCAGAAATAATGATGATCCAGAACATGATATAAAACTTGCTCTTACAATACGTTCAACTGAGATATTGACAGTCAGAGAACTGGCACGTGAACTTAATATAATCGTTGTTTTAGGTTTTCTGGAACTGTATGATGGGAAGATCTATGATTCCTGCATAGTTATACACAGTAAAAGTATTACGGTTGATACTTACAGAAGGATCTCCAGAGGCTGGCATGGTCCTGCAGTTAGTCCCAACTTTTACGGACATGGAACCGAATTGAAAAGGATCGATACGACTATAGGCACTTTTACGATACTTCTTTGCGGTGACCTGTTCGATGATGATATAGTTAAACAGGCCAGGAACACTGATGCCGACTATTTGATCTATCCTATGTTGAGAGATTCATATCCTAAATTCAAAGCTTACTGGTGGGAAGAGGAATTCGAAAGATACAGAGAAAGAATACAGATGATCGGAAAAAGAACTTTTATGATAAATGGATTAGACAACTCTGAAGGCCGTAAAATATTTGGTGGAGGATGGGTACTGGATGAATTAGGCATAGTTGAAAAACATCTCTATGTTTTTAAACCCGGAATAATATATTACAATTCGGATGATGTTTTCAATCTGGAAGATTCGGCTCTGGATCTATTTTAAGTAAAGACGTCTAATTTGCGCATCTCATGCAAAAAGTTGTCACCCTGAATTTATTTCAGGGTCAAAAATAAACAAGGAATTGATAAATGAAAAAAATCATTTTTGCACTAATAATTTTAAACACAATACTTTTATCACAGGATAAAACTGCTAACGAATTCTTTGATATGCTATATGTAGATAGACAACCAAGTACAAAGATAGAGTCTATGGGTAGATGTGGAGTCTCAGTTCCTGATGGAATGTTCTCAGTGTTCTATAATCCGGCACTTATTTCGAACATAAATGGAGTTACCGTTTCTTCCTCAATAGTCTCACCATACTCTTTTTTAGATGATTCACAATTCTCTTTTCTGGGAATTGGATACCATTTTAAAAAATTTTCATTTGGATTTAGTTTTTATAATTATTCCGGAGATGCGTTCGAAACAGTTTCAATTCTTTATCCAGATGGAAGATATCTAGCATCCGAAAGTAATGATTATAAGATTACGATATCTTTTAATCCAAATCGTGCTTTCAGTCTTGGTTTAAGTGGAAAGTATGTGAGTACGAATACAGAGAACGGTATCCTGTTGGATGACACTGAAAAGGGTTATGATCTGGATATTGGTATAAGACAGATCGTAGGTGTTTCAAGAAATAGAAATTTCAGGCAAAGGACAAGCATTGGAATTTCATTTATAAATCTTTTTTCAGGAGATATTGGAGATTCTAAACTGCCAAGAATAATGAATACCGGTGTTAATTTTTCGTTTATTCCAAGAGTAGGTACTATGATTCCTCACATAAATACTGTCTTAATTACTTTCACAGGTGAATATCAGAAACAGTGGGACTCTGATTACCATTCAGGATTAAAATTCGGATCCGAATTACATATTGCTGAAATCCTGGCTTTAAGATGCGGATATTACTGGGACAGGGTAAACGACAATGATGAAACTGTAACTGATATTATATCTGGAGATACATATAAAGAGTTTGAATACATTGAAGAGTTTACTTACGGTTTTGGGATATACATCCCTCTGTTCAGATTTTATGAAGGTAAAATTCCTTTGAATATTAAATTTGATTATTCCAATATGAAATATCCTGAAAGCAATAATTCCGGTTATGTTGATTACGATAATATAAATTCTTACAGCTTGTCGGTGAATTGGCTTATGGACCTTGATGACTAAATTAGTTATCGCAGCGGGGCTAAACTCAGATAACAAAAGGTTTAAAACTGTGGATCAAAAGAGGAAAGAATATGAAGTCATACAGAAAAGAACTATGGTTCAATACTACACAGAGAAGAGAATTTATCAATATAACAACTGATGTAGAGAACTGCATAGATGAAAGCGGGATCAAAGAAGGATTTGTTCTTGTAAACGCAATGCATATTACAGCTTCGGTTTTTATCAATGATGACGAATCTGGACTTCACCACGATTACGAAGTTTGGTTGGAGAAGCTTGCTCCTGAAAAACCCCATTCCCAATATAGACATAATGGTTTTGAAGATAATGCTGACGCACACATGAAAAGACAGATCATGGGCCGTGAAGTTGTTTGTGCGATCACAAAAGGACAACTAGACTTTGGTCCATGGGAAAGAATATTCTATGGAGAATTTGATGGCAAACGCCGTAAACGGGTACTCGTAAAGATCATCGGCGAATAAATGTAGAGACGTAGTACTACAACTTCTCTACTTCAGTTTTTTTTCAAGCTCTCTTACTTTATATATCAGATCAGGCAGTCTACCAAGTGCAGCATCAATTTTTCTCATTTTTCTTAGATCTCTAGCAGGTGTACCTGTAATAACACTACCATCTTTGATGTTACCAACTATACCAGCCTGAGCACCGATCATAACACCTTTACCGACATTTAGATGACCGACAAATCCGACCTGTCCACTTATCATACAATTATCTCCGATCTTAGTACTTCCGGCAATACCTGTCTGGCCTGCTATTACAACATCCTTCCCGATCTCGACATTATGACCAATCTGGATCAGGTTATCAAGTTTAGTGCCTTTACGAATAATAGTAGAACCCATTGTTGACCTGTCAATAACTGTATTTGCTCCAACTTCCACATTATCTTCAAGAATAACATTTCCAACCTGAGGAATCTTTTCATATGTTCCCTGCCCCGGAGCAAAACCAAAACCGTCACTACCGATTATTGCTCCATTCTGAAGTATCACATTATCTCCGATAATACAACCTTCTCTGATAGAAACATTTGAATATATTATTACATTATCGCCGATTTTAACATTCGAACCGATCGTAACATTTGACTGTATTTGAGCGTTTATACCGATCTTTGTATTTTTCCCAATGAATACAAACGGATTTATAGAAGGATTTACACCTATTACAGCAGTTTCATCTATGGATGTCATTTTGTCTATTCCGGGTTTTGCTACCGGCTCGACAGGATAGAACTCATACATTATTTTAACAAAAGAAACATACGGGTCTTTAACTCTTAATAAAATTATATCCACATCTGTAGTAAAATCTCTGGGAACTATTACCGCTGATGCTTTTGTAGTCCTGATATGAGAAAAATATTTTTCATTATGCAGAAAGGAAATATCAAACTCAACAGCTTCATCGATTTTATTAACATTTTTTATTTCTATATCTTTGTGATTAATGATTTCCGCATCTATTATCTCAGCGATCTTCTTAATATTAATTGCCATATTATTCTCCTCTTTATATTTTGTCATCCTTCCCGATTCATCGGGCACACGGGGATCTATTTTTATGTTTGTTAATCAGTTTCGGGGTCGATCGTTGGGCGTCCCCTACACTCTCAACTATCTTTTACACTTTTTTTGTCAATATCAATACCGGTAATATTATCTCATCCAAACTTACTCCACCATGCTGATATGTATTTTTTATCTTGGAATAGAAATCACTTAATCCCTTTTCAAAAACAAAACAATGATCTTCTTTTGCAAGAATTATATTCTTTCCTTCAAAAAAACTCGGCATTTTATAATCAGACGGTTTTTGCCAGAAAAATGTTTGCTTCTTATTCGAGGTTGAAAGGTTTTTGCCATATTTCATTCTTAATCCGCTGCTGGACCTTCCATCACCTTTCACTTTTGTAAATTTATTTATTAATTTTGCACCATGATCTGTTGTAATAATTATTTTAAATCCAAGATCTCCCAGTTTTTCGATTATCTTATTGAGATGAGAATTGATAAACCAGTTTTTAATAGTTGCTCTGTATGAACTTTCACTATCCATCATTTCATTGATCAGCTCATCCTTCTTTTTATCGTGTATTAAAAAATCAACCATGTTAACAACTATTGATACTAAACTGGAATCCTTTAATTCACCTATCCTGCTTTCAAATTTTGCAAATTCATCAACTTTGTACATTTTAAAGTACTTCAGTTTCTTGCCAAGATCATAACCCTTTGCCAGTAGTTGTCTTTCAAGTAAAATATCCTCATTCCTGTTATTACTATCATCATCCTCGTAATTATCGAAATAAACATCTGTGTGACGTTTTTCTATTTCATCGGGAAATAATCCTGAGAAAATAGCATTCCGGGCAAATTCAGTTGAAGTAGGAAGGATCGAATAATAAGAATCTTTGATGATTGAAAAACTGTTTTTCAAAGTATCCTCGATCATAGTCATCTGATCGAAAGGAAAACAATCAATAACTATGAGTGCGAGCTGTTGTTTTTCAAGATCGGGGATAATATATTTATCAATAATGTTAACTGAGAAAACGGGTCTCTCACTTTCACCGTCTATCCAGTTCTTGTAATTACTCTGGATAAAATCTCCAAATATCTTATTTGCATCAGATTTAAGATCGTTAAATGTCGAGATCAGGTTTTCATCATTTATCTCGTCTAATTTAATTCCCCAATAAGAAATCTTTTCGTTTATCCCGATCCAATCTTCGTAGCTGTTTGTTGAATCGATCATTCCTCTCAAAATATTGTAATCCTTAATATATTTTTTCGATAAGTTCTCTGAAATTAAATTCTCTCTTTCTAAATTTTTTCGAATTGTAAGGTAAAGTTGAAGCGGGGTAACAGGTTTTGTTAAATAATCATTGATCATGTTTCCTACGGCCTGAAGGAAAATACCTTCCTCCTCAGATTTTGTTAACATGATAGCTTTAATTTCCTCATCTACGACCTTTAACTTTTCCAATGTTTCCAGACCATCCATTCCTATCATCATTTCATCAAGTACAACAAGATCAAAATGTTGTTCTTCAACCAATTTCACAGCATCATAACCGTTTGTTGCAGTCGTCATTTTAAAACCTTTTTTCTCCAAATAGAGGATATGAGGTTTTAGCAGTTGTATCTCGTCATCTACCCAGAGGATATTATTCATTCACTCATCCTGAAATCGATTAAATAGTTTTCATTTATATTAATTCTGTTATAAAATATTGTCAGCTTTGTGTTAGGGTCATATGTTCTAATCCTGATCCTTTTAGGTATTATTATTCCATCCTGATCATAAAAATAGTCATACTGCTTTTTCATCTGTATGATGTTATTCATATATTCGTCTATCTCTTCAATAAGCAGATTCTTATTCAATTTGATAATTTTATGTTCGAAATCACTGATGATCTTTTTCAATTCTATATGAAGCTCATCTCTTCTTATTATAGAAACATCCGGAGTAATTTTTTCATACCCGTATAAAGATTCTTTGAACTTTTCAGCGGTTATATTTATTCCTGTTATCCTGTTAAAACTATTATCATCAGAAGTATCACTGATATTAAGTTTTTGTATATAATTCACTGCTTTAACTGAATCTTTGGTAAGAAACAATACTGCCTCTGTCTCTCCGACAGCACCATTTATCTCAAGATATAAAGTATCATCACCGGTAAAGTACAAAAAACCACTCGACTGTAATCTGTCTGTGGTAGTAGTATATGAAAATTCAAAGCCTGAAACCAGTGAATTCAGATTACTGTAATTTTTCTTGACCCGGTTTTTAACAACTTCCATATCAACAGACTGTGTATCAAATTCTTTAACCCCGAAAGACAACATACATCCACTGAAAAAGAACGATACTAGGAGTATCATATATTTTATTTTTATCAGTCTCATTTTAATAGATTCATTGCTGAAGTAATGCACTCATTCAAAGCTATAGTCAGTTCGTTTATTTTTATCTTTTGAATATCATCATACTTTATTAATTTTGTCTTTATCTTTTTATAATGATCGAATAATTCCATTGAATTGGGGTCTGCCAGCACTCCGGACTGATCAAAAGCTTTATCAATATAAATTTCAGCATTTATATAATCACCTTTTATGAAATATATCCATGCTAAAGTATCAAGGAAAGAAATATTTTCAGGCTCTTTTTCAACAGCATAATTTGATAATTCTAATGCTTTTTCGATATCTTTATTATGCTCAACCAAAAGATATGCATAATTGTTCCTCATAGATATTTCTTCAGGAAATTTATTAATCGCTGTTTCGTAAATTTCAATTGCTTTATCTATTTGATCGTTTTCAATCAATGACATAATATATCTATAGTAAATGTTCTTGTCTTCTGGATGTTCAGCCACTAAATTATTATAAACTATGTTAGCGTTCTTAAATTCCTTATCATTTACGAACTGCTGAAGTGACATCAGTTCAAAATAGACACCCGGATAACTATCCTGGGCAGAACTGATTATCTTTCTGGTTTTCTTTGAATTCCCCTTAGCTTTTTCCATTGTGTAACTAAAAATATAATACTCGGGATCCAAATATCTTACTTTGTTTAAAACATCATGCACTTTCTCCGCAAGTTCCAATCTTTTTGTAGCTATCAATTCATCGTACACAAATACCAGCTGATTATAATCACTCTCTTTATAGTTTTCAAGGAGACTGTCCACATAATTTATAACTTTTTCATTATTTACTTCAACACTTGAATAAAACTTAAATAATACAGCAGAGAAAAACTCTCTGTGCACCTGTGAAATATCTCTAAGTAAAGCATTCTTTAGAAAAAGTTCAAAATATGAAGCTTTGTTATATTTTTTATAATTACTCAGTAATTTTTCAAGGAGGAACATCCCCTCCTTTATTTTACTTTTTGAATCTTTTTCGGAATATAATTTTATCAGGTCATTAAGCGCTTCCTTGCTGATATTTTCATTTCTGACAGAACTACTCATAATATATTGATAATATCTATATTTCAATAAATGCTTTGGCATATCATCAATATCTTCAAATATCTTTAGTGCATTTTCATCATTTCCCAGATAATATTCATCCACTGCCTTATTTATCAGAAATGTGCTCGAATTACTCTGGTTGTAAGCTGTTTCATAATTAATGATAGCTCTTTCAAAATCAGTAAATTCTTCAAACATAAGGGCATTGAGAAGGTAATGGGTCGCAATACTGTCATATTTTTCATACTTTTTCGTAGTATTGCCATTTAAACTCAAATAAGCAAATAGAACTATTAAAAATATTATCAGTTTTTTTTTCATTATTCCTTAACCATTGTTAACTGAACACTGAGATAGTAATATATTCATCATCTGTCTGGATAAAAGTGGATTTGTGATCATCTTTCAGTCTTACTGTAACTTGAACTGATTCTTCGAATTCAAAGAATTGCAAATTCTGAATTATAGATCCATTATAAAGACTGTTTTTTATATTTGAACTGAATTTACCTTTAAAAAAAGTTATATTGAAAAATCTGTCACCACTAAAGAATGTAGAAATATTTTCTTTAGGATCTTCTCCGTCGTACTTGAATCTGATGAGTATCCCGTTTTTCTTTTTAGATACCTGAACTTTATCAAGGATATATGAATTGGCTAATATTGCTTTTTCTTTAGCTATATTTTTATCAAGTTTTGGTTTGTAATCCGTTTCAACTGTTGGAATTTCAACTTTTTTCATATCAGCATCATCTGTAACTTTGCCTGGATTGATAGTTGGGGTAAGTGTACAGCCTGTGATCAAAAATGTGCTCAGTATACTGATAATTAAAATGTTGGTCAATTTCATTATTTTTTCCTTATGTTTAAATTGTTGTATAACAGTATACAATTTACTAATTTTTTGTCTAAAAGTTCTATTTATTTTTATAACAAGAATCCATTGTAAGAAAATTATGATCAGCGTAATCAATTATTCCTTATCAATTGTATTAAGCATTTCAATTGCCTGGTCCAAACCTGATTTAAACCCGATTTTTTCAAAAATGTCCCTTGCAATTTGAAAAGCCTCTCTTGCAACCACAATATCTTTAAGGTCCTCGTAATATGTATACGCCAGATTGAACATGGCTTTACCTTCAGAGAAAATATCATTATGCTCTTTAGAGTATTCGATCTGTTTCTTATAATAATCAATACTCTCATCAATATTCCCTAATTCAGCATAACAATTAGCTATATTTCCGTATGAATGTCCTATTCCTACAGCATAGTTGATCTTTTTTGAAAAAGCTAAATTATCCTTATATATCTTTAAAGCTTTCTTAAACTGACCTTTTTTATAGATCGTATCACCTTTAATATCCCATATTATTGCCAGTCTAGTATCATCACTGAATTTTCGAGCAAGTTCTTCTCTTTCTTCACAGATTTTTAAAACATTGTCATATCTTCCTTGTGCAAGTCTAATATTGCTGAGACTTTCAAGCAATAATTCTTTAATTTTAATTTTACCTGTTCGATCTGTAAGTTTAATGCCATCATTAATGTATTTCTCTGCATTTTTAAAATCACCTTTAACATAACAGATTTTAGCAAGTCCGTCAGTTGCTCGCATAATAAGTCTGAAATTGTGAATTTTCTTAGCTTCCAAAAATACTTTTTCATAATATTCGGAAGCTTTTTCAAGATTCCCTAATTGACCATAAGAAGATGCGATATTTTGTAAAGCCATAAATTTTTCATTATATAATTTCAAATTATCTGTTATCTTCACCAATGATTTATACAATTTTATAGCCTTATTAAATTCTCTAGAATAAAATAAGCTTAAACCTTTCACTTCAAGTAAATTAACTCTAAATCGTTCTATTTCGGACTTTTGGATCATTTTATCGAGCTTTAAAATATACTTATCCAAATTTTCATTTTTTCGTTGCCAAATTTTGCAAAGCAGATTTTCAATTGTTGCTTCTATCTCAAGATCTGGATTTAAAAAATATCCTAATTTTTCATATTCTTTGATCCCATTTTCATATTCTGCATTTTTTCTTAAAAGATTTATCCTCTTTATTTTGGCTTTTTGATTATATACAGTTCCTTCTTGAAATTTTTGTATTAATTTGTCACATATTTGCATTCCTTTTTTATTTTTCTCCAATAAGGTGTACATCTCTATATCGTAAAAATAACTCTCTGCTTTATCTTCTTGAGTCATTTTATACTTTCTGTATTCTTTTAAATAACCAAATGCTTCTTTGTAAGAAAATTTATTTTTAGCTGAGACTGCTGACTTTAACAGATAGTATTTTGCTTTATCTTTATCGTTTGTATGTTTGTAATGATAAGCTAAAAGTTCGTAAGCATCAGCTATATTCCCTTTATAATTCTCTTCGTAAAGCTTTGCAATACTTGAATGGAATTTTCTTCTCATCGAAAATAACAGCGTTTCGTAGGCAACTTCTTGTGTAATTGCATGTTTGAAGAGATATTCATTCTCACTTGTCTCCTCAAAAAGTGTTAGATCGAATTTAGTAAGATCAAATAGACTGTCTTTGATATTAAGTTTCTCTGCTATTTCCTTAAGATTTTGCAATTGCTTTAATATATCAAATTGAAATACTCTTCCGATCACTGATGATATCTTTAAGATAGTCTTGCTATTCTCATCAAGTTTGTCGATTCTTGCAAGTACCATATCATTTACGTTATCAGGTATATTTATTGATTTTACCGAAGGTTTAAGCTTATACTTAACATCCTGTTTTTCAAGAATAGCTAATTCTCTGTCTCTTTCAGACATATACATGTCTTTGATCTTTACTTCATCAGACCTCTCTGAAATTTCAATAAAGTTACCGTCATTTTTCAGAGAAAGCATTATTTCCTCAATAAAAAAAGGATTCCCCTTTGTCTTCAAATATATCTGATCATAAATTCTTTTAGATATAGATGCTAAATTAAACTTTTGTAAAAGAAATTCCTTCCCGTCATTATATTCAAGATTGTCCAAATTTATTGTGAATGCATTTTCATTTTCCTCAAACTGCACCATCTGACTATCAGGTCTGAAAACAAAATGAAGCTGTCCAGCATTAACCTTTTTATCAAATATACTTAAAAGCGTCTTAAAAAAATCAACTGATGCGGAATCCATCCAGTGAGTATCTTCGACAAAAAGTGATACTTTTTCGTCATTAATAAGTTTATAGAAAATTGTTGTTGTGACATCCTTAAAAAAATCTTTTAATCCCGGATCAGCTCTATTTCCCTCAAAATCTTTCCAGGAAAGAAAAGAAGCATATAGGTCAGTAATCTCTTCTTCTCCAATTTTTTTTAACAGCAACTTTAATTTTAACAATTTTGTATTTTGATCATCAAATATTTTAATTCCTGAGAATATTGAGATAAATTCTTTAACTACATAAAATGAATTATTTTTTGTATAACTTAGGCAGTTGACAAGATAACATTTACATTTCTTTATTCTATCTTCAAAAAATTTATTTACAAGAACTGACTTACCTAATCCTGCTTCTGCTTTGATATTGATCAGGAAAGCTTTTCCTTTGTCAATAACATCATTATACTGCTTCTGTTCCTTTTCTCTGCCGATCAATTTAAATCTTTTACTCTTCCTCGTTTCCAAAATACGATTAAAAGATGATACTTCAAATAATTCTTTCACACCTTTTAGTTTAAGTTTTCTTGTATTCTCTATTTCAATCTCAGGAACTTTCTTGCAAATCGGTGATGAAATTATTATCTCGTTTTTATCAGCGGAAGCCATTAGTCTGGCACTTAAGTTAACAGCATTCCCCATAACAGTGAACTCTCTTCTATGAGAAGCTCCGATGACACCGAAATATATATTTCCGGCATTAATTCCGATCCTAACATCTATCTCTTCTGGGCATAGATTTCTTAGTTCTTCCATAGCTCTTAAGGCATATTCCTCGTTCTTCTCGGTTGAGACCGGAGCGCCAAACAGGATTATCAGCTTATTTCCTTTATCCCCCATGTCGATCTTATTTATAAAACCATTATATTTGCCTACTGTGGATACCGCTAAAGTATAAAAACTGTTAAGTGAATCATAGTTGAATTTATTTCCATATTCTACACCTGTGAAATTGAGGAATACCACTGTACAATTCCTCAATTCTCCGGACTTGGTACCACCACCTGACATTTCTCTATTAACTAACACTTCATGGATAAATTCATTGTGCCATTTTGCCTGTGTTCTTTTTATTTTTTTAAGTTTTATCCCCGTAGAAGTTTTTAAGTTATAATTCACTTTGTAAAATTTCTTAACTTTCTCGTAATTGCTTTTTTCTAAAATACCGAAGAATTCTTTGGTGACAACAATATCACCCTGGATCGCACTGTGCTCGCAATCACAGGCAGTGTCAAGTGTTCCTCCTACTAGAAAATATCCTTTACTCTCCTTTCCGAGTTGACCGATCAGAGAACTGCCATAAGCCAGACCTATTTTCATTTTTAAAGAAAAAATACCTGCTATTGTTTTGATATTTGAAAATTCATCTATAGATTTCTGCATTTCTATAGCAGTATCTAATACAATTTTCTTCTCAATACTATCCGGAAAAAATACAGTTATCGCATCACCACCGAATTTATATACCGATCCTCCAGATGAACTGACAATTGTGATCAGTTTCTCAAAAACTTCATTGATGATCCTTGAGATTTCTTCGCTACCTTCCTTACCTTTTGAAGTAAGTTTTTCACTCATATTAGTAAAACCTGAAATGTCTGCGAACATTACACTACCGTTCTTCCTTACGAATTTTTTTTTCCTGATCTCACTATAGATCTCAGTAAAATGTGCCGGTAAGTATTTTGATAACATAATTTCGTCCTTGTATTTCTTTTAGTCATTCTCGTGCTAGACACGGGAATCGAGGCATAAATAGAGACGTGATAAATCACGTCTTTACGGAATTGATCTTCATCATTGGATATTCTAATGTGCTTCGAGCCAATTATCTCCCACTCCAATGTTGACAGTTAACGGTACACGAAGTTTGGTAACATTTTCCATGATATCCTTCACGAACAATGAAAATGACTCGATCTCTTCTTCTTTAACTTCAAATATTAATTCATCATGGACCTGCAGTAACATCCTGGCACTAAATTTTGCGATCTTTTTATGAATTTCTATCATTGCTATCTTGATTATATCTGCTGAGGTACCCTGAATAGGAGCGTTCACTGCAGCTCTATTCGCAGCATTAAGAACATTTTTATCTGAAGATCTGGCTTCCGGGAATTCTCTTTTCCGTCCGAAAAGTGTTTTAACATAACCGTTCTGCTTAAGATATACGATAGTATCGTCGATGTATTCTTTTATCTTTATGAACTGAGAAAAATAATTATCAATGAACTCAGAAGCTTCTTCATAGCTTATATTCATGTCCTCACTGAGACCGAATTTCGATTTACCGTAAAGTACAGCGAAATTTGCTGTCTTTGCTTTTGATCTTAACTCTTTATCAACATCTTCTAAAGGCACATTAAATAACTTTGACGCTGTAGCAGTGTGAATATCAATGTTATTATTGAAAGCTTCGATCAAATTTTCATCTCCGCAGAAATGGGCAAGTATACGTAACTCTATTTGTGAATAATCGGCTGCCAGCAATTTATATCCTTTTTTACACTTGAATGCTTTTCTGATCTTTTCACCTTCTTCATTCTTGATCGGAATATTCTGAAGATTAGGATTCACCGAGGATAATCTTCCTGTAGATACAACGTATTGTAAATATGAAGTGTGTATCCTGCCTGTACTATCGTTGATATATTTTAACAATCCCTCAGCATAAGTGTTATTTAACTTTGTCAGCTCTCTGTATTTCAATAAATGTTCTGCGATTACATTTCCCTCTGAGGCAAGCTTTGAGAGAACACTTTGATCAGTGGAATAGGTTCCACTTTTTCCTTTCCTGCCATGCTTGAAGTTTAATTTTTCAAAAAGAACTTCACTTAACTGCTTTGGAGAATCAATGTTGAATTTCTCTCCTGATAGTTCATAAATACCGACCTCTATCTTTTTTGTTTCTTCTTTGATCTCATTGGACATGTTCTGCAGATAGTCACGGTCAACGATTATTCCATTTCTCTCAGCTTCTATTAAAACTGGAACTAATGGTATTTCTATATCTGCGAAAACCGAGTGTAATTCCTTTTCAATGACAAATTTTTCTTTTGATCTGAAGTATAGCCTGAACAACAGCTCAGCTCTTTCACAACTTTTGATATCTTCACTGTAAGAATCTGATCTAGGGTCGATCATCTTATAGTTCAAAAGCTTATATATTCTTGCAGATAAACTATGATTGAAGTTCGATGAGTACATTATATAGTCCGCTATTAGAAGATCAAATATCTTTCCGTCAAATGATATACCGTGATTATACAAAGCATGGATCATCGGTTTTAAATTATAGCCTATAAATTTAATATTCTGATTCTCGAAAAGAGGTTTCAGCAGTAACAGAGTATCTTCAATGCTGTCTACTTTTTCTTGAAATAAGCTTAATTGACTTTCATTATTGGTATTTTCTATACTTTTTATATATGACACTTCATTTTCTTTTGTAGAGATTGCCAGTCCTTTTATTCTGAAATCCAATGGATTATTTCCTGTCAGTTCAGCAAAAACTGATAACTTTTTTTTAGTTTTTACCTCTTTTATCAATTCTTCTATCTCTTCTTTGCTTTTTATCTCAGTATATTTCTGAACTTCAGGATCATATTCTAGAACTTTTTCCAGTTTAGTTTCAACTCCCTTGTATTCTTCGAGATATCTCAGAAGTTTTTTCATATTTAGCTTGAAAAAGTAATCGGATAATTTTTCATAATCGTGAGTCTTTACATGAGTATCTTCAATATCAATATCAATTTCTATGGTCGTGTCTATTGTTACAAGTTTCTTAGACAGATCTGCTAAATGTCTATTATTCTCCAGCGATTCTCTTATTGCATTGCCTTTGATATTATCCAGATTTTCGTAAATATTTTCCAAAGTCCCAAATTCCAGTAGCAGTTTTATCGCGGTCTTCTTCCCTATCTTTGGAACACCGGGAATATTATCGGAGTTATCTCCCATCAGAGATAAAAAATCTATTATCTGTTCAGGATAAAGTTCGAATTTCTTTTTAATTCCTTCGCGGTCCAGAACAGATATTTCTTTTGGGTCATAGAGGAACACATTCTCAGTCACTAATTGGGCAAGGTCTTTATCCGAAGAATAAATGTAAGTTTCAAATCCTTCCTCTGATGCCTGTTTTGCTATTACACCTATCAGATCATCCGCCTCAAAACCATCTTTGAAAATAGTAGTGATATTTGTTGCTTCAATTATTTCATAGAGAAGAGGGATCTGATTACTTAATTCTTCCGGCATTTTTTCTCTGGTAGCCTTGTACTGAGGATATATTTTATGCCTGAATGTTGGCGCTTTTGTATCAAGTACTATCGCCATATATTCAGGATCTTCTTTTTCTATTAATGTGAAAAGCGAGTTGAAAAAACCATATAATGCACTAACATTGAATCCTTCTTTTGTAATTAACGGTTTTGTTCCGAATGCAAAGAATGCTCTGTATATCAATGCATATCCATCTATTAGAAAAAGTTTCTTTGACATCAAATGTCTCCGGTTAAAATATCTTTTTGCTTCTTTTATATTACTTACACATTAATAAGAATTTATAAGACTATAATCAATTGTAAAACAATAAAAAAAGACGGTCATCTGACCGCCTAAATCCTTCAGGTATAGATGCGATTTATTTCAGTAACATCATTTTTCTACTTTGTACCACTTTTCCATCAATACTTAATCTATATAAATACATTCCACTTGTAAGTTCTGAACCATTAAAATTTACTTTATGCAAACCTTTATTCTGCTTCTGGTCTACTAAATTACAAACTTCCTTACCTGCAATGTTAAATACTTTCAAACTCACTTGAGCATTATTTTGCAGAGAATAACTGATCGTAGTCTCAGGATTAAATGGATTCGGGTAGTTTTGGTGCAGTTCATAATTGTCAATTATTAATCGTTCATTGTCTATCCCTGTAAGAATCCTGTTGTCAACAAGCTCTGTAATTATATTATTCAAGAAAGCGTTCCCAAGAGTATTTCCACTCTTAAAGAAATATGATGTGCCAATAACAACTAATTGCCCATTATCATTTATAATTTTGCCATAAACTACAGGATATTCTTCATACCCATCACGGTATAATATTCCTGAATTTTGATAATCAGGATAATTATAATGGTAGAAACCTTGAAGTGAGTAATTGTATGTTTGTTCATGTGCAATCTGTAATGCAATTGGATTGTTATAAAAGTACAGATAATCAGTATACCAATAATATGCATATGTATAAATATCTATACCGAAAAGATCATTCTCACTTGTAAAATAGCTATTCGTATAATATTCATCAACAATTCCATATTCATTAACTTTCAATCCTGCTTTTATTCGATTTTTTGTAGCTTCTCTGTCTAAAGTGATAATAGGTTCAGAATCTCTATCTTTGATAAATGAAAGCATAACCCACATAGTCCTATTAAGTTCTTCTGGGTACGGATTACTTTTAAAACCAATTAATTTATCATAAACTTCTTTTCCAAAATGGTAGAATCCGAAATATTCATCTTTATTTATTCTTGCCCGGTAAAGCAAACTTTCAATCCAGTGAAAATCATTCACTAAATGATCGATCTCTTCATTTAATAACCCTTCTTTTATCCCTCTTTCGTAAAAAATTTGTTTAATTCTTTTCAGAACCTGATCTGTATTGAGATACTCCCATTCCGAGATCTCTTCAGTAGCAAATGGTTGCATTTCACTGATATTCATAAATCTATATTGGTTTTCAGATTCATATTTTAAAATAAAAAGGTCGTCAATATTATTATTCAATCTATTTTTAACAGTAACTTGATCTCCAAAAAATTCAAAGTCTATAAAATTGAGTTTATTTTTAAAACTCCCTTCGTAAATTATTTCATTGTCACTTTTTTCATTTAATTTATGATCTTTCCACAGCGAATTTATTACCTGTTCACTCTTATTCATGATTAATTGGGGGTTTGAAGATAGTAATGTATAATTACCGGGGAATTCAATATTTATATCAATTTGGGTATCTTCATTAGAATAAAAATGAATGAATGGTTTGTCTGCCATAGAGGCTGAATAATGGTCAGTATTGATAAATGAGAGTCCATTTGATAAAGCATTTCCAATCGCTATCAGATCATAGTTTTCGTATAATGGAGGATTGCCTTCAATAGCGTAATAACAATTATCTTTAATTCTTATTACAATATCATAATCAATTAGGTCGTATTTACCTAAAACACCTTGTGAATCAAACAACAATTTACCGTAACCAATTTTTATGTCATAAGAAAGTAGGGAATCTAATTCAAGTTCAACTAACCATCCTAGACCACACGCAACATCAACATGACCTGAACCTTCAAACAATTCTGCGACAATATCACTGGCTGGATTTCTCACAATACCCTTTGCTCTTGTCCAAAAATCTTCTGATGAACATTTTGCATAAACATAAAGGCAGTGAGGTGTTTCAGGATAATATCCGTCAGGCAGATCAACTATGTAAGTTTTCTCTGAAATACTAGAAATTGTCTCTTCAATCAAAATGTTGTCAAAAGGTAAACTGTCAGGTGTTAGAATAGTTAGATCATCATCAGGGAATACACTGTAAAAATCTATTACACTATTCTCATTCCCGACATCTCCAATAAAATCAGCTCCATGAATATTATCTATGAGTATTTTCTTTTGTGAATGTAGCAATACAATAAAGATTAAAACAAGAATAAACAATGTCTTTTTCATGCTAGCCTCCGAAATATTTGTAGAATAAAAAATCTTTTTTATATAATAACTCACTTCTAAAGTAGCAATAATTCTTGAATTAATCAACAAAAATAAATCGTATACTTTCCGTACAGATGCGATTTATCGCGTCTTTTTCGGGTGTAGTTGACACAACCCCTTGGATATTGAACATTCCTTGTTGAATATTGGATGTTGTAAAAAATGTCTTTTTTTAATATATTCCGCTTGTATTAATAAACTTAGAAAACAAAATGTCCAGAATACTTTCAATAGATCACGGTGAAGTTCGTATAGGTTTAGCTATGACTGACCCTATGCAGATAATTTCATCACCTTTCAAAACAATAAAGAATATGGGTGATGATAATATTATAAAAGAACTTAAAAAAATTATCATTGAAAATGAAGTGGAATTGATAATTCTTGGTCACCCTATGGGATTAGATGGTCAGAAAACAAAAAAAACTGAACACGTTGAGAAATTTGCAGAGAAGTTGAAAGAACTTGGATTAGAAATAGTTCTTTTCGATGAAAGTTTTTCAACTGTAAGAGCCCATCAGATAATTCACGAAATGGGACAGAAAACAGGAAAGAATAAAGAAAGAATAGATGCCCTGGCTGCTCAGGTAATACTTGAAGATTACTTACGATCGATAGGATAAAATCAAGTCAGTCTGAGTTAATCGAAGACTAAGACTTGATTTCAAAAGTCTGACATTTCTCCGATGAATCGGAGCAGGCAAACTCAATGTGACTTTTATAAAAGACAAAAATACAATATGAAAGACTTCTTCTCACAATTCAAAGCACCAGAAAACATGAAGCGACCTGATGGTTCATCAAGGTTCGCTTTCGTTACATTCCTGATGATGAATGACAGCTATCTTGCTTCAACATTGTTATTAGCTTATGGTTTGAAAAAACAGAATTCACAGGCTGATACTGTTTGCATGGTCACTGAAGAGATAGATGAAGAAACTATAAAACCTTTGAAAATGATCTATGATCATGTTATCAGAGTGAAAAGAATATTCGTTCCTCACAAAGAACGAAAAGGAAGAGAGGACAGACCTCTATGGTTTACAAGACTTAATTCTTTACTGCTTGGTCCTGATGGTGGATATGGTTTGAACTATGAAAGGATATGTATCCTGGATGCAGATGTTTATCCATTGAGACATTATGATTCACTCTTCAATATCGGAGCTCCTGCAGGTATGCTGAATGAAAAAAAATCAAATTGTCTTGAATGGGACGAGAACGGGAAGTATGTCTATCCTGAGTCAATTGAAAATGAAGGCAAATGGAACTGGCATAAAAGATATGAACCTGATGCTCCTCACGGTGCTGATATTCCTAAAGAAATAACTGACAGACCTCTGTATGATGTTGCAAATCTTGGACTGAATGGATCTATCTATGTATTTGATACTTCGAAGAAAGAACTTGAAAGTATAGTGAAAGATGTTGAACGACCTGAGATAAAAAAACTTGTCGGAGATCTTTTCAAATGGCCAGACATGCAGTATTTCACTATCAGATGGTCGGGACAGTGGAAAAGTATTGATATAAAATTCAGTTCATTCAACGGATATCCCGGATTGAAGTATCTTTGCGGATGTCATTACTCCGGATTTAAACCCTGGTATTTCAATAAAAAAGGACTGAAGAATTATATGGAGCATGAAGATTTCCTTTTCTGGTATAAAAGCTATCTGTCCATGGTTGAAAAAGATTATCCGAAAATGATGGAAATACCAAGACTTGCGAGTATCAGGAAGAAAATATTAAGATTAGAAGTTATCTAAACCCGTCATTCTGAACTTGATTCTCCCGATAAATCGGGATTAGATTCCGGATCGGAGACCGCAATGACAGAAGAGGCACTATGAAAAAGAAACCTAAAATATTCATCAGCGGAGTAGCTGGCTTCCTTGGAAGTCATTTGGCAGATAGATTCATATCTGACGGTTACAAAGTTGTCGGTTGTGATAATCTTCTCGGAGGTTACCTTGATAACGTACCTTCTGAAGTGGAATTCTACCAGTATGATCTCAACTTTCATAATTCTATAGTCAAGATCACCAGAGACTGTGACATCATTTTTCATTGTGCAGCTACTGCCTATGAAGGACTAAGTGTATTCAGCCCCTTCTTTATAACTAAGAATATTGTTCAGTCATCTGTTTCACTGATCACTGCAGCCATTGCGAATAAAGCAAAACGATTTGTTTTCTGTTCCTCTATGGCGAGGTACGGAACACAGGAATTCGTTCCATTTACAGAAGATATGACACCTTCACCTCAGGATCCGTACGGTATCGGGAAACATTCTACCGAGTTGTTCCTGAAAAATCTATGTGATATTCACGGTATGGAATATGTAATTGCCGTACCGCATAATATCATCGGTCCCAGACAAAAATATGATGACCCTTACAGAAATGTGGCAAGCATCATGATAAACCTGATGCTTCAGGGACGGCAGCCGATAATCTATGGTGACGGTGAACAAAAACGGTGTTTCAGCTTTATTCAGGATGATATAGATATTTTATATCGGTTAGCCTTTGAGAATGAAGCCGTTGGAGAAGTTATAAATATTGGCCCTGATGACGAATTTATTTCAATTAATCAACTTGCACAAACAATTGCCGGTCTATTAGATTTCAAACTTGAACCTTTATATAAGAGATCAAGACCTCAGGAAGTCCTATTAGCAAATTGTTCTGCAGATAAAGCCCGTAATATGTTCAATTATGACCCTAAGATAAAACTTAAAGACGGTCTTCAAAGTATGATAGATCATATAAAACAAAGAGGTGTAAAACCCTTCAAATATCATCTTGACCTTGAAATAATAAACGAAAAGACACCTGAAACATGGAAGAACCGCCTGTTTTAATAATATTTGCTGTCATCCTCGTGCTTGACACGGGGATCTATATCTATTGTTGTAGATATCCGGATCAAGTCCGAATATGACATTATCCCTGCTTATGTAAATGAGAATGAAAATGCAAAAAAACAAAATAAAAATACTGCATCAAACTGAAAATGAGATAGTTGTCTTCAAACCATCGGGTATAGCTACGCAGCTCAGTGATGATGTAAAGGGTTCTTCTTTAGAAAGCATGCTTAAAGAACATCTCGGAGTGAATGAATTGTATTTCCCACACAGATTGGACAGGATCACATCAGGATTATTATTAGTTGCATTGAACAGTGAGTCAATAGCTTTCTATAACGAGCAGATCAAAAGTATCAATTTTCAAAAATATTATGTTGCCTGCATTGATAACCATAACAAAGAGATCGGTACTTTACAGGGAACACATAAACGATTTTTAAAGGTAGATGGAAATAAAGCAGTAATTGTAAGAAGTGGTGGGAAACCTTCATTTCTTGATATTTTATGTATTGAACCGACCGATAACAAAAAGGACAGATATAATATTCTTGTAAGGCTTATTACCGGTCGTATGCATCAGATCAGAGTTATGCTTGCTGATCTTGGGTTACCATTAACAGGGGATCACATTTATAATAAAAAAGCCGGTAAAAAAGACCGGCTTAACGAAAACTTCTATCTGGAAAGTATTATTCTCAAATTCTCTGATATGGATGGTAACGACCACACATTCTTTTATAAAGAAAATCCTGATCGAAAAGATTTCTCCCCAAATATGAACATAATGCTCGAAGACATAATTACTTATTGATTCTCTTCCAGAGCTTTTTGAACATCGGCATTCAGTTTATCCAGAGTTAACTGAAGGTCCTGATTCTTTTTATTAAGCTGCTCTATAGTAGTTTTAAGTACCCTTGACTTTACTTCATTATTCTTTTTAATATTTTCGATCCTTTTGTTGTAGTATAGCCATGAATTGAATAAACAAATTATTGTTGTAACCAGAATAACAGAAATAACTGTCACCATATCTACTTTCTTTTTTGTTTTTTTCTCTTCCATAATTACTCATCCTATGTTTATTATCCCAAATAATCCCTTAACATTTTTGATCTAGAAGCATGCCTCAATCTTCTAATCGCTTTTTCTTTTATCTGTCGCACCCTTTCTCTTGTAAGTCCGAATTTCATTCCTATTTCCTCTAAAGTCATCGAATTGTCCTGACCAATACCAAAATACAGAACAATAACTTCTCTCTCTCTTACTGTGAGCGAATCCAAAGCACTCTCGATCTCCTCTTTCAAAGAATCATCGAACAATTCTTTATCAGGCAGAGGTTCTTTGTCATCTTTCAAAATATCGAGTAAAGTATTATCATCAGTATCATTGAACTGGGCATCGATCGATAAATGCTTCCCTGAGATCTTCAAAGTGTCACTGATCTCTAACTCCGTTGTCTCAAGTGCCTGAGCTATCTCTTCAGATGTTGGTTCCCGTTCATACTTTTTCTCAAGATCAGCTTTTATCTTACTGATCTTATTCAAAGCTCCGACCTTGTTAAGTGGCAACCTTACAACTCTTGACTGCTCAGCTAAGGCTTGTAAAATTGCCTGTCTGATCCACCAAACTGCATAAGAAATAAATTTAAAACCTTTAGTTTCGTCAAACCTTTTTGCAGCTTTTATCAGTCCCATATTTCCTTCATTTATCAGATCACTTAAACTTAAACCCTGACTCTGATACTGTTTTGCAACTGAAACTACAAATCTCAAGTTGGCTCTGACCATCTTCTCTAAAGCCATCTCTCCCTGCTTACCGCCAATTTTCATTTTTTGAGCAAGAATCACTTCTTCTTCGGCAGAGATCAGATCTTCTCTGCCGATCTCCTGTAAATACTTGTCCAAAAGATGACTGGTCTTACCAAGTCCGTTATTTTTTGACACAGAGCATTCCTCTACTGATTTATGGTAGGCAATAATTTATTGCTTTATCAGTATATACTCTTTTCTTCCGTTTCTCAAGTACTTTATTATATAATTTACATTTTTATCTTTTATTATTTTTGCCACTTTTTTAAAGTCTTTTATCGAATCTATCTTATATTGTATACCTGCAATTATTACTTTAGTGACAACATCACCGGCTGTTAACTTTCCATATAATTGTGAGTTATCATCCACATTAGTAACAATGACACCATTATCGATTCTTAATTTATACTTATCTTTTATCTGGTCATCAACATTTTGCAAAGAAAGACCTAACAAATCCTCACTTTCATTTTTTTCTGAATTATCACCGTCATCCTTATTCAATCCGAGTAATTCACTTCTGTCTCCAAGTTTTACACTGAAGGATTTTTCTTTTCCATCTCTCAATACCAAAAATTTGATCTTTTCTCCCGGTTTAAAAGCAGCAAGTTCGAATCTGAACTTATCCAGAGTCTCTATAGGTTTACCATTCATCTCTATAATAATATCATCAGCCTGAAGACCTGATTCTTCAGCCGGTGTATCTTTTTCAACAGTTGCTACCAGTATGCCGTTTTGATCTTCATTCAATCCAAGTATCTCTTTTTCTCCATTTGAAATATCTTTAGGAAGTATTCCCAGATAAGCTCTTTTAACTATACCGTCATCTTTCAGATTTGTTGTTATCTTTCTGGCAAGGTTAATCGGAATCGCAAATCCTATACCCTGAGCTTGAGAATTTACAGCTGCATTGATACCTATCACCTTTCCACTGATGTTCAATAAAGGTCCTCCACTGTTACCCGGATTAATAGCAGCATCTGTTTGTATAAAATCCTGGAATACCGGACCACCCATTATTCCCAGACCTGATCTGTCTTTTGCACTTACTACTCCGACTGTTACGGTTTTTTCAAGACTGTAAGGAGAACCTATTGCTATTACCCAGTCACCGACCCACAGTTCATCGGAATCTCCCAATTCAAGAATATTTTCCTTGTTAAATTCCTTATCAACTTTAATTACTGCAAGATCGGTTTCAGGATCCGTACCGATTATTTTTGCCTCTACCTCATCACCATTACTAAATCTCACAACTATTTTATCAGCCTTTTCAACAACATGA
The DNA here is from genome assembly GCA_016937995.1 of Candidatus Delongbacteria bacterium. Lineage (GTDB taxonomy): Bacteria > UBA4055 > UBA4055 > UBA4055 > UBA4055 > WTAK01. The sequence continues at coordinate 3,418 of JAFGVM010000061.1, read as the reverse complement.
TTATTTGTCATTATATAACCATCGGTTGAATAAACGAATCCGGACCCTTCGGCTTTTTGTATCTGCTTTTTTGTTTTTTGTCTAGGTTGAGCTCTCCGCCCTCCAAAAAAATCATCCAGAAAAGGATCGGAATTAAAAAATCTGTCAAATGGAGATGTATAATTGTATTCAAAACTTCTTTCAACCTTAATATTTACTACTGCCGGCATAACCGATTTTGCTATAACTGCAAATTTACTGTGACCGTTTTCATCACTGTACACATTGTCATTAGTTGAGATTCCCGCAGAAACATCATCAGTTAGATCAAACTTTGCCGTCAATAAAACACCAAGCATAATAAATATTATTACCATGGTAAGATTTTTTAGAATTTTCATTTTGAACTCCTTTGTTGATTTTTATTATCAATTCCGAAATTATACAATTTTCAAATTAAGATTGTTCCTCATATTTTTCTTCAATTTACCCGAATTACTTAGATATTAGATCAGATCTATTAGGTTTACTATTTGCCCCTCACGTACATCACCTTTCAGTATTTTCACAGAAAGATTATTCAGTACAGTTTTTTCTATGAGCCTTTTAAGAGGTCTTGCCCCGTATGTGCTGTCATATCCCTTCTCAGCTAACAATTTCTTTGATTCTTCATCTATAGTTATTTTGATATCTCTGTCAGCAAGTCTCCTGTTTACATCACTGAGCAATCTCTCAGCTATTTCATAAATAATATCCCTGTTCAACTTATTGAAAACAATGATATCATCAAGCCTGTTCACAAATTCAGGCTTTAAATGACCTTTGATCAGTTTTTCAAGTTCCTTTTTTTTCTCATCGGTGACTGAATCAATATTAGCAAAAAGTTCTGAACCTAAGTTAGATGTCATTATTATTATGGTATTTTTAAAATTAACAGTTCTTCCTTTGTTATCTGTCAATCTCCCATCATCCAGTACCTGCAGTAAAATATTGAAAACCTGAGGATGAGCTTTTTCGATCTCATCAAATAGGACTATAGAGAACGGCTTTTTTCTGACAGCATCTGTCAATTGACCTCCTTCATCATATCCGACATATCCCGGAGGAGGACCGATCAACCTGCTTACAGAATGAGATTCCATATACTCACTCATATCTATTCTTACCATAGCCTCATCACTGTCGAACATAAATTCAGCCAGAGCTTTAGCTAATTCAGTTTTACCCACGCCTGTCGAGCCGAGGAATATAAATGATGCGATCGGTCTGTTAGGGTCCTGAAGACCTGCCCGGTTCCTTCTTAGAGCTTCCGAAACTGTCTGAACAGCTTCTTCCTGACCCTTTACTCTCAAAGTAAGAAGTTCTTCCATTTTCAAGAGTTTATCTTTCTCACTTTCAAGAAGTTTATTCACAGGGATATGAGTCCATCTTGATATAATTTCAGCGATCTCATTCTCTCCGATCTCTTCTCTTAACATTTTTTTACCGGATTGAAACTTTTCAAGATTTTCAGTAGCTTCATCGATGGTTTTCTTGATCTTCGGTATCTCCTGATATCTCAATTTTGAAACTTTTTCAAGCTCTCCGTTCCTTTCTGCAATAGATTCCTCATTCTTAAGATCATCTATCTTCTTTGTACCCTCTCTAATAACAGAGATAAATTTCTTTTCCTGTTCCCAGTGAACTTTCAATTCATCAGCTTCAGCTTTAAGATTCGCTATCTCTTCCTTAATATGTTCATATCTGTCCTTAGATCTTTTGTCTTTTTCTTTGCTTACCGCTTGTTTCTCTATCTCCAGCTGAATGATCTTTCTTTGTATGATCTCAATTTCTTCAGGCATTGATTCTATTTCAAGTTTCAATTTTGCAGCTGATTCATCAATAAGATCAATTGCTTTATCAGGTAAAAACCTGTCTGAAATATATCTAGCCGACAATTTTGCTGCAGATATCAGGGCACTGTCAGCGATCCTTACACCGTGATGAACTTCATATTTATCCTTTATTCCTCTTAATATAGATATTGTGTCCTCTATAGAAGGTTCATCGATCATAACAGGTTGAAATCTTCTTTCAAAAGCAGCATCCTTTTCAATATACTTCCGATACTCTGAAACTGTTGTTGCACCTATTACCTTTATCTCTCCTCTTGCCAATGCAGGTTTGAGCATATTTGATGCATCCATAGACCCCTGAGCTGCACCTGCACCAACTAATGTGTGTAGCTCATCAATAAATAATATGAGTTTTCCTTCTGAAGCTTCAACTTCCTTTAATACAGCTTTCAGTCTTTCTTCAAATTCACCTCTGAACTTTGCACCGGCTATCAAAGCTGCAAGGTCCAATGCGATGATCCTCTTATCCTTAAGATTATCAGGCACATCTTTTCTTATTATTCTGTGAGCGATACCTTCTGCAATAGCGGTTTTACCTGTACCCGGTTCTCCGATCAATACAGGGTTGTTTTTTGTTCTTCTTGTCAATATCTGTAAAACTCTCCTGATCTCTGTATCTCTGCCTATCACAGGATCAAGCTTTTCTTTTTCAGCTAATTCATTTAAGTCTCTGGTATATTTCTTTAATACTTCATATTTCGCTTCAGGATCAGAATCTTTAACTTTTTGATTTCCTCTTACTGATTTTAAAAGTTTAAGAACTGTATCATGATCTATATTAAGATCCTTAAAAATTTTGTACAGACTGCTTTTTTTCTCAGATAGTATTGAAAGAAAAATATGCTCTAAACTTACATACTCATCCCCCATTTTCTCTGCCAGCTTAGAAGATGATTCAAGAATATTATTGAATTGAGATGAAAGATATAGACTTGTAGCAACAGAATTAACTTTTGCCAGTTTTGATAGCTCAGTCTGAACTTTACCAGCTATAATAGATATATCAACTCCTATCCTTTTTATCAGAGTTGTGATAATATTTTCTTCCTGAAGTATTTTTTCAAAGAAATGAAGCTCGGTTACTTCAGCAGCATTATATTCTTTCGCTGTTTTAACTGATTCATTCAGATACTCCTGCACTTTAATCGTCATATTTTCACTGTTCATAGTTTTCTCCTTTATTTTGGGTCATGGGTCTTGAGTCTTGAGTTTTGGGTCAACTCACAACCCGAGACCCGAGACTCACAACTTTTTATTATTGCAACTTGTGTGCCAAAAATAATTTGTAGCTGAACAGCTATGGAATTCCTGCTATTTAAGACATAATTATGACGGTTTATGACATTTTTTTCTTACTCAAATTTCTGATTTCTAAATTCTAATTTAATTCCACTTGCAGAAGTCAATAATTTTCACTACAATGTAGTGATTAAAAAATTATAAAATATGCTGACACAGTAGAAAAAAACGCCATATGGCGTTTTGCCAACTTTCTTACGCACGAACTGGACAGCAAACCGCCATATGGCGTTTTGCCACACGTT
>JAFGVM010000060.1 GCA_016937995.1 Candidatus Delongbacteria bacterium | reverse complement strand
GTAAATTCTCCGAGTTATATAATCTTAAACCAGTATTCAGGCAAAAAATACAGTATATTCCATTATGATCTATACCGAATATCAGATACTGAAGAATTGACAGAGATAGGGTTCTATGACTTTGCAGGACGGGAAGGTTCAGTAACAATTATTGAATGGTCTGAAAAGCTTATTGATGAATTACCAAAAAATAGATTAGATATTAAAATTGAAGTAATAGATGAGAACAAAAGAAAAATTAGAATACAAAGGTATGAATAAGTGTATATATTAGCGGTAGATACATCGACTGAATATTGCTCTGTGGCTTTACTGAGGAATGATGAATTGTTACAGGAGATCAATGATAAAACTCCATACTCCCATAATAAGAAGCTATTTAAGAACATTGACACTATATTGAGTTCAAACTGTATAAAAATTACCGATATTGATCTGCTTGCTGTCGGGTCAGGCCCGGGATCTTTTACGGGTTTAAGAGTTGGTATGTCTGCTTTGAAAGGAATAGCATTGGCAGTGAATATAAAATTGTTACCTGTCAGGTCAATAGACGCAGTTGCTTTTGCAGGAATAGAGCAATTTGATCAAAATAAAATAACCGTGATGCTTGACGGGAAGCAGAAAGATATGTTCACTGCATCATATAAAAAAGACAAGGGTGGTATTAAATTACTGTCTGAGATCAGCGTTGGTAGCTATGAAGAATTAATTGATATTAAGAATCTTACTGTTGGCAACATCCCGAAAGATGTTGTAAAAATAAATGATTATTATAGTGAATTTTTCCCAAGAGCATACTATATTGGAAAGATAGCTTATCTTAACAGAGAAAAAGAAATTGAAGATAAGATGATAGAACCGCAATACTACAAGAATTTCAAGATCAACAAAAGTAAAAAAGTACCTTTAATTAATTTATGATCAGAGAATAAAATGCATCTTTTCAACATTGGTTTTGTTTCGTTTTCGTTAATAGATCTAGCAGACATTCTATTATTTACTGCCATGTTCTATAAATTATTTACTATGTTGAAAGACTCGAGAGCAACTACAATGTTCCTGGGATTATTCACGGTGGTTTTGATCGGTATAATAGCGGATTTTTTAAACTTAAGTATAATGTCCTGGCTGCTCTCTTCGATCACTACAATATTCTGGCTTGCATTTTTTATATTATTTCAACCTGAGATCAGGAGATTGTTAACACAAATAGGTCAAAACAGAATAATTAGAAAGATCCTGAAAATTAAAGCTAACACAATGACCGATGAGATAACAAATGCAGCATTTGCTCTGTCCGAAAAAAGGATCGGTGGTTTGATAGTTCTGCAAAAAAATGTTGGACTGAAGTATGTAATTGAAACCGGAGTTCCAATAAAAAGTGAAGTCAGTGCCGATCTGATCGTTACTATGTTCAATCCCGGCTCTCCTTTACATGACGGTGCAGTAATAATTATAAATGATATGATATCCGCAGCAAGATGTATATTGCCTATAACTACAAGAGAAATTGATTCATCATTCGGTACAAGGCATAGGGCAGCGATCGGACTGTCCGATGAAAGTGATGCTGTGATAGTAGTGATTTCTGAAGAAACTGGAAAAGTTAGAATTGCATATAACGGAAGATTCCTCAATGTTGAAGATAAAAATTCTCTCAGAAATAAAATAACAAGATTTTTTAAGAATATTTAGTATGTGTAAAGAAAAAAGTAAAGAGAAGATCGACCAGTTCGATGATTTTATGGATAATGAATTCCTTGATGCACTTGAAGCCCTTGAAAAGAAAAAAAAGGGTGAAATTTCTCAGGAAGAATATGAGAAATTAGAATTTATAAGAAAATCCAGAGAAAGTGTAGTAAGTGGCGATACATAACAATATCCAATATTCAACTCGGAATTTCCAATGATGAAGTAGGACCGGATTTTATGTCCAGCCTTTTTAATCACCTAGATATTTATTTGGGATAAGATAATTTTTTACATAATCATCAATTGAATCCTCTAGCGACATGCATTCAGTGTTTATACAGGCTGATTTAAGCTTGTTCATATCTGCCTCAGTGAAATACTGATACTTACCCTTAAGATGATCGAACATGTCAATATATTCAATGTTAGGTTCAATATCCATACTCTTGAACATTGCAGTTGAAAGATCTTTCCAGCTTCTGCTCTTTCCTGTACCAATATTGAAAAGTCCGTTAACACCGGGATTGTCAAGTATTTCCAGAACTATTCTAACAACGTCTTTAATGTATATAAAGTCCCTTACAAATTCTCCATCATTCCAATCAGGATGATTTGATCTGAAAAGTTTTATTTTTCTAGTATCCTTTATTTCGAAATAGGATTTATACATTTTGCTTGTCATATTATCTTTGTGGTATTCATTAGGTCCGAACACATTAAAAAATTTCAAGCCTGCTATCTTATCGAAGTAATTATTTTTCTTTGCATACATATCGAACATTTGTTTTGAATAACCATACATGTTCAATGGTCTTAATATTTCCAAGTTGTTAACATCGTCATGAAAGCCATTTTCTCCCATTCCGTAAGTTGCAGCACTTGAAGCATAGATAAATCTAATAGAATTTTCGATGCAAAATTCAGCAAGAATTTTGGTGAATGAATAATTATTTTGAGCAAGATAGCTTGCGTCATCCTCCCAAGTTGATGAACAAGCACCCATATGAATCACTTTTGATATCGTATTTGGAAGAAGACCGTTGTCTAAAAAGTACATAAAATCTTCTTTCTCAATATAATCGGCAAATTTTAACCCTCTCAGATTCTTCCATTTTTCACTTTTTTTTAAACTGTCTACGACTATAATATTGTCAATACCTCTTTGGTTCAATCCCCAAACGATAGCGGATCCAATAAAACCCGCTCCACCTGTTACAACTATCATATTTTACCCCGGATCACATATTATTTAAAAAATAAGTTAACAATAAATTGAATTAATTACAATAAAAAAGGGTGGTTAAACCACCCTTCGAAAAATAAAATTAACTACTGTTATTTCATTTTTTGTATCTCGTCTTTAAGAGCTAAGAAGAAAGGTTTTTGGAATCTTGTTTTTACAACATATTCTCCAATTGACTTTTCTCCATCAAGTCCACCCTGAGCATAAAAGTAAACGAAGTTCTTAACGAATCCATCAATTTTTGCATCGATCTGATTCTCTGTTCCTGTCATACCAGCGATCATTCCGAAAATAGTTTTTGTAATCTTATAAGATTCATCAATATCAAGATATAAGTAATTGTCTTTATTTTTCAGTTTATCTGCGATTTTACCATCCAATTTTTTTGTAAAACTCTTATCAGCGCTTCCATTAAGAAGCTGGATCATAGTTGGTTTACCGGAAACGATCGAAACGTTATCACCATCTATCAAAACATAGCCGACAGCCATTCCTAAAGATACCGAATATCCCTTAACACCTTTAACAAGATCTTTATTTTCATCACCAACCGCTTCAATTAATCCCTGATCATCCATTGGTGTTAAACCTACAGAAGCCAGCTTTCCCAAAGTAGCTTGGAAAGCAACAGGATCTTTAACGTTGAAATTTATAACTGCATTATAGTTCATCATGTTAATTGAATTTGCGTCATAGATACCAAAATTGAAACTTCCGGCCATTTGTTTTATCAATTCCTGGTCAAGATCAATTCCGATCTGTGTTTTGATGTCAGTCAGTTGATTGTTATAAGTATCTTTCACTTCCTGAGGGAAATTATTCAGCATGAATTCGATATATTTATCAAAATTCAATAATAATGCGATCAAAATAGCAGGTCTTTGTTCAAAATTAAGCATCACATCTTTATCTTTTTTTGCATTAAGCATCATTGCAAGATAAGGTGAATTCTTATCAATAAAACCCGCGAATTTTGAAATGAGATCAGAGTTGTCAAGATCAAGGTTCGCACCCATACCTCTATAGAATTTTAAAGGTTCAGTAGTTCCTAGTCCAAGTTGACTAATACTAGGTTGGTCGTTGAATTGATCATTTAATTTTTCAAGAAGATTACCGTTGTTCTTTAAAAGTTCTTTAAAGTCAACGTAAGCTGCAATATCTTCACCAAGATCAATAGCTGATTGGATCTCTGTGTAGTTTGATGTAGAACCCATCTTTTTTGTTTTATCAATGAATTTTTTTACTGTTCCATTCATGTTTATCGAAATGTTGAAAATCAAGAAAGCATTATCATGCGTAACAGTAACAAGAACATCTTCTTCTGCTGCAGACTTGATCGTAATTATATTTCCTACTTCACTTGGAACGAATTCCTCAGTTTTTTGTGCAAAGATCTTCTCTTTGAAAAAATCATAAGCATTTACGTTTTCCTTTACAGGAAAAAGAATTCCGATATTAGCCTGAACATTTTTTCCTTCAATTTCTGTAACAACAAGATCAGTTAACACAAAACCGAATTCCTTGTTTGTGTCAATTCCTATTTTGTCGTAATCAGAAAGGATCATCGGATTAAATCCAATAGC
>JAFGVM010000059.1 GCA_016937995.1 Candidatus Delongbacteria bacterium | reverse complement strand
ATGATCAGGATGAGATCGTTGCCCTGAACGAAAGGCTTCTTATTGGAGCAACAGAGCTTTCTGTGGAAAAAATAGTAGAACTGATCCATTCCCATGGAGGTCTTGCTATAGCTTCTCATGTTGATCGTGAAAGGTTCAGCCTTATCGGGCAGCTTGGTTTTATTCCCGAAGGCCTTGATCTTGACGGTATAGAATTATCACCAAATTATATGTTGAAGAGCAATAAATTTGATTTCCCAATGTCTGCAGGATTACCTCAGGTTACTTTTTCTGATGCACATTTTCTTCATGATATAGGAAAGACCTCTACTACATTTTTAATAGAAGATGTTACTGTAGCTGAAATAAAAAAAGCACTGGAGAACAGAGATGGAAGAGCTGTCATTGCATATTCTTGATGTCGTAGAGAATTCAATAGCTGCCGGAGCTTTACGGATAGAAGTAAATATTACTGAGGATGCTACCAATAATATTCTTGCTATAGAAATAAACGACAACGGAAAAGGAATGAGTGAGGAAACTGTAGAAAAAGTACTCGATCCTTTTTATACGACCAGGACTACAAGAAGAGTAGGAATGGGATTATCTCTTTTATCTCAGGCATCAGAAGAAAGTAATGGAACTTTCAACATAAGATCCAAGATCGGAGAAGGAACAGAAGTCAAAGCCACATTTCAGTATGATCATATTGACAGAAAGCCGATCGGTGATCTAAAAAGCACATTCATTGCTTTGCTTACATCATATCCTGAGATAAATTTTGTTTTTACTCATATTGATGAAGATGGGACTTTTATCCTTGATTCAAATGATCTCTGATCAAATTAATGTTTCATTTTTTTGTTCAAAACCCTGACGATAAAATAATTCCCACATTTTTGTGAAAAAATAAACAGAAAAAATTCTTGCGTTTACTCAATAAGAAATTTAATATTGATATTCTTATAAAAAGTATAATATAATGAATTATTAATAAAATGAGGGTAAAATGAGGATTAAAAGAAAAAACCCATCCAGGTTCTCAACTTTGCCGGATGAACCAGTAGACCTGAACCTTTTAGATGAATTGCTGGAAAAATATGCAGGTAAGCAAGGCAGTATGATCTCTCTATTACAGGGGACTCAGGAGATTTACGGTTATGTCCCCAAAAGTGCTATAAGCAAAATTTCCCAAAAAGCTAATTTAAGTGAGAGTGATATCTTTGGAGTTGTTACATTCTATTCTCAGTTCAGGATCAACCCTGTAGGGAAATATATAATTAAAGTATGTCACGGTACTGCTTGTCATGTTCAGAATGCACCAGATATTACATATGCTTTAATGACAGAATTGAATGTTGAAGACGGTGCTACTACAGATGACAGACTTTTCACTTTGGAATCTGTATCATGTTTAGGTTGTTGTGGTCTTGCTCCTGTGATAACTGTTAATGAAGATGTTCATGGAAAGCTGAAAAGATCCGATATACCAAAGATCATTAAACATTACAAATCACTGGAGGGAATATAAATGGCAAAACTAAGCATAAAAGACCTTGAAGAGATCAGAAATAAGGTTAAAAAGACAGCTATGCTCCGTGAGGGGATCTCAAACGCAAAAATAACAGTTCACATGGGTACTTGCGGAATCGCTGCAGGTGCGAGAACTATCATGAATACAGTTATTAAAATTGTCGAAGAATCGAAAAGGGATGACATTATTGTAACAACTTCAGGTTGTGCTGGTTTCTGTAGCAAGGAACCAATGGCAACAATAGAATTGAAAGGTGAAGCACCGGTAAAATACAGTGATCTTACTGAAGATAAGATCAGAAGGATATTTGATGAGCATGTTCTTAAGGGTAAGATCGTAAAAGATTATGCGTTGGTAATAGGAAGTGAGAGGGAGCTATAGAATGGAATACAGGACTCATTTAATGGTATGTACCGGTACAGCTTGTGTATCTTGTGGTGCATTCGATGTTAAAAAAACTCTGGAAGCAGAGATAAAAAAACAGGGACTTGATAAAGAAGTTCTTGTAGTAGGAACGGGTTGTCAGGGATTTTGTGCTCAGGGACCGATCGTGGTCGTTCAACCGGATGATATTTTTTATCAGTTGATGCAAATAGAAGATATTCCTTTTTTGGTAGAGGAGCATTTTTTAAAGGGAAGACCTGTTAAAAAAATGATGTATACACCACCTGGTGAAAAAACTGAGATCCCGACTATGAGCGAGATCGGATTCTTCAATAAACAAAGGCTGATAGCACTTCGTAACAAAGGTTTGATCGATGCAGAGAAAATAGATGATTATATTGGAAGAGACGGTTATAAAGCGTTTATTAAAGCACTAACTGAGATGACACCTGATGAAATAGTTCAGGAAATCAAAGATTCAGGATTGAGAGGTCGTGGAGGTGGAGGATTCCCTACAGGTCTGAAATGGGAGATCTGTAAAAAGCAGAAAGGTGAAAAGAAATATATCATCTGTAATGCTGATGAAGGAGATCCTGGTGCATATATGGATAGAAGTATAATTGAATCGGATCCACATGCAGTTATTGAAGGAATGTTGATAGGTGCAATGGCTATTGGAGCTAACGAGGGAGTTGTTTATCTAAGAACCGAGTATCCTCTTGCTATCACCAGACTTGAAACAGCTATTGAGCAGGCCAAAGAATACGGACTTCTTGGTGAAGATATTATGGAACAGGGATTTGAGTTTAATCTTCGGATAAAGCAAGGTGCTGGTGCTTTTGTATGTGGAGAGGAAACTGCATTGATAGCGTCTATTGAAGGTAAAAGAGGAATGCCGAACAAGAGACCTCCTTTTCCAGCAGAATCAGGACTTTGGGGTCTTCCAACTAATATTAACAATGTTGAAACATGGGCTAATATACCCTGGATCATATCAAACGGTTCAGAAAGATATGCTGAAATCGGTACAGAGAAGAGTAAAGGTACAAAGGTATTCTCACTTGTTGGTAAGATAAACAATACCGGACTTGTGGAAGTACCAATGGGAATTACTTTAAAAGAGATAATTTTTGATATTGGCGGGGGAGTTCCTGACGGTAAAAAATTCAAAGCAGTTCAGATGGGTGGACCTTCTGGTGGATGTATTCCTGCAGAATTAGAAGATACGATCATTGATTATGATTCTGTAAATGCAACAGGTGCCATTATGGGATCCGGTGGTATGGTAGTTATGGATGAAACGACTTGTATGGTGGATGTTGCTAAATATTTCCTTAATTTCACTCAGGAAGAAAGTTGTGGTAAATGTACATTCTGCCGCGTAGGAACAAAAAGGATGCTTGAGATCTTGCAAAGAATATGTGATGGAAATGGAGAAGAAGGAGATATAGAAAAGCTGGAGGAATTGGCAGCACAGATAAAAGATTCATCTCTTTGCGGTCTTGGTCAAACAGCTCCAAATCCTGTATTAACCACTTTGAAGTACTTTAGACACGAATATGAAGCACATATTTACGATAAAAAGTGTCCTGCAAAAGCATGTAAACCTCTTTTAACTTTTGGAATAAATGATCAGTGTATAGGATGTACAGCATGTGCTAGAGTATGTCCGCCAAAAGCGATCAGCGGAGAAAGAAAAGAAAAGCATGTGATAGATCAGGACAAGTGCATAAAGTGCGGTGCATGTTTAGATACTTGTAAGTTCAAGGCTATTGATGTAAACTAAACCCTAAGGAATCTTATATGGAAGCAATTAAAGTATATATTGATAATAAAGAGTTCACCGGTAACAAAGGCGATACTATTCTTGAACTTTGCAGAAAGAACGGTATTGCTATACCCACACTATGTCATGATGAAAGATTAAAGCCTTATTCTTCATGTTTCTTATGCGTAGTCGAGATCGAAGGATGGAGAACATTGCAACCGGCATGTTCTACAAAGATAAATAATGACATGAAGATCACTACAAAAAATGAAAGAATTAATAAATCCAGAAAAACTGCTTTAGAGCTGTTCTTAAGTAATCATTACGCAGATTGTATAGCTCCTTGTAAGCTTACCTGTCCAGCCGGAGTTGACGTTCAGGGATATCTTGCTCTGATAGACAAAGGTATGTATTCAGAAGCAGTTGGTCTGATCAAAGAAAAAAATCCTCTTCCTGCTATTTGCGGTAGAGTATGTGTAAGACCTTGTGAGGTTGCCTGTAGAAGAAATTTAATAGATGAGACCGGTGTAGGTATTGATTATCTGAAAAGATATGCTACTGATGTCGATTTTGCTGCAGGTGACAGATTTGTACCGAAAAGAAAACCTTTGACAGGAAAAAAAGTTTCTGTTATCGGGGCAGGACCTGCAGGGCTTACAGCAGCATACTATCTCGCTCTTGAAGGTCATGATGTTGATATTATCGAAGCAATGCCTTCCGGTGGCGGTATGTTAAGATATGGAATACCGGCTTATAGATTGCCCAACGAACTTCTTGATAAAGAGATCGACACTATAAAGGAACTGGGTGTTAAGATAAAATACAACACAAGGTTCGGTACTGACATTAAGTATGCGGAAGTAAAAGAAAATTATGATGCAATGATAACAAGTGTTGGATGCTGGAAAGGTTCTTCAATGAGAGTAGAGAACGAGGATTCTGAAGGTGTTCTAGCGGGTATTGATTTTCTGAGACCAATGGAAGATCCAAAAACAAGACCTGACTTTACAGGTAAAGTAGTTGCGACCATAGGTGGAGGTAACACAGCTATGGATTGCTGCCGTTCAGCCTTAAGATGTGGGGCAAAAAAATCTTATATCATTTATAGAAGGACCGAAGCAGAGATGCCTGCAAATCCGATCGAGATCCATGAATCGAAACTTGAAGGTGTTGAATACATGATCCTTACTCTTCCAAAGAAAGTTAATACGGATGAGAATGGTAGACTTAAGACACTCACATGCATCAAAATGGAACTTGGTGAACCTGATGATTCAGGAAGAAGAAGACCTGTACCTGTAGAAGGTTCTGAATTTGATCTTGAACTGGATTATATTCTTTCAGCGATCGGTCAGAAGACAGTAGTTGATTTCGTTGATGACATAAACAGTCTAGCTGACGGAAAGTTCGAACTTAACAAGTGGAGTGATATAGCTGCTGATCCAAAAACTCTACAGACCGGAGTTCCTTCAATATTTGCTGCAGGTGATGCAGTAACTGGTGCTGCAACACTGATAGAAGGTGTGAATCAGGGAAGAATTGCAGCAAAAAGCTGTCATCAATTCTTGACAGGACAAGAAATAGTAGGTGAAAGCTCTGAATTTGTAAGTAAAAGAGATAATTTTGAAAACATGGTCTCGGAAGAATTTAAAAATGAATTTTATCCTCAAACTAGAGAGGAGATGCCTGTACTTGATCCGGAAGAGAGACACAATTTTAACGAAGTTGAGCTTGGTTATAAACCTGAACAAGCTGAAAAGGAAGTTGAGAGATGTTTGGAGTGTGGATGTGGTGAACTGTTTACCTGTGATCTGAAAAAATATTGTACAGAGTACGGTGTTGACCAAAAGAAGTACTCGGGAGATTTTAAAAAGTATGATGTAGATTATTCTCATCCGTATATTGAGATAGATAATAATAAATGTATACTTTGTTCACGTTGTGTAAGGATCTGTAGTGAAGTAGTTGGTGCAGGTGCTCTGGGATTGGTTAATAGAGGATTTGATACTTACTTAGCTCCTTCTTTGGGGAATTCGCTGAAAGATACTTCTTGTGAATCTTGTGGTATGTGTATTGATGCATGTCCGACAGGAGCAATATCAGAAAATAAAACTTTCAAACCTGGACCTTTTAAAACAGAGATCGTGGAAGCAGTTTGTAACTACTGTTCTATAGGTTGTGGTGTAAATCTTCATCATAAAAACGGATATTTTGTGAAAGCTGAAGGTAGAAAGACCCTTGCAAATCCTGACGGGAATATCTGTAAATATGCTAAATTCGGTTATACTTATCTAAACGATAAGAAGAGAATTACTAAACCTCTTCTTAAAAAAGATGGTAAATTCGAAGAGATAGATTTCTACGAAGCATATAACATTATTGTCGACAAGATAAAATCGGTAAAGCCTGAAGAAAATTACTTTTATGCGGGTGCAAGACTTACAAACGAGGAACTTTATCTTACAAATAAACTTGCAAGAGCAGCGGTTGGTACTAACAGTATAGCATCTTTCCATTTTCTGGGTAGAGCTGATGAATTACTTTTCAACTCTTATGCAAATACACCTTTTAAAGAACTAGATAAAGCAGGGAAAGTATATTTGATAGGTTCAACTCCAAATAAACATAACGCAGTATTTGGTTTTATGCTTAATAATGCAAGAGCAAAAGGTACTGAAGTGATAAACGTAACAACTTGCTCAAACTCTTCAATGAATAAAAAATCAGACAAGATAGTTAAAGTTGACAGCTATTATGACTTTGTAAAGGCTCTGAACTATTTTATTGTTAAAGATAATCTGATAAATAAATTATTCATCGATGGCAATGCTGAAGGTTATGATGACTACGAAAAGAAAATACTAGAAACCGATATTGATAAAGTTGTAAAGCAGTCTGGTCTGGATGCTGAGACCATAAAAAAGATAGCTGTTGAATACAATAACGAACAGAATGCAGTGGTCGTTTTCTCTGAAAGATCAGTTTCACGTGAAACTCAAAGTGAAATATTTAACCTTTCAGTTATAACCGGTAAGCTTGGAAAGACCTCTAGTGGTATTATTTGTCTTAAAGAGAAAAATAATGCACAAGGTCTGTTCGATATGGGTATTTATGAAGAAGTATGTGATTGTTTGTTTGAAGCAATGAAGGAAAAGTATCCGGATAGTAAAGTTAGTATTGCAGAGGAAAATTTCAGAAAGGACAGTGTTCCACCGAAGAATATTTTTATTTTCGGAGAAGATCCTATGGGAACTCTTTTGGATCAAGCCAATTCAAGAAAATTACAACCTGTAAACCAATTTAGTGTAGTTGCGGATTATTTTATGACAAAGACAGCTGAAAATGCGGATCTTATTCTTCCTTCATCGTTTCCTATAGAATCAGGAGGAAGTTTCTCAAATACTCAGAAAATGCTTTGTGCATTTAATGCAGGAATTAAACCTAAGACAGTTATTTTTACAGATCAGCTTAATAATATTATGAAAAAGCTGGGTCTGGAATCTGATTACGGTTCAAATGAGGAAATTCTTGCAGAAGCAGTTGAGGTCATGAAGGATAGTTGTGAGCAGTATAATGATCTTGAAAGCAGCTATCAGGATAGATTTACAAGAGCGTTTGATTATGGTTGTGATAATTTGGTTAAACGTTTTGAAGACGAGTTTAAAGAGAAAATGAAGTAAATCTATTCATTTTCATATTTTAGTAGGGCGATTTTTATGATCGCCCTTTTTTTTATTCCACAGGTTGAAACCTGTTGTTCTGGGTATTTTATCATGAATGTAATATACCCTATGTGCCCTTATATAAATAATGTATAAATATTAAAGGATTTCTTATGTATCAAGAATAAGAAAGTTAATGCTGTAGAGTAGCAAATGTTAAAAAAGTTAATAAAAATACGCATAAAGCATTAAAAATATAAATAAAAACTTGACAAGCAAATTAAATATATTTATATTTCCTTTGTTGGTATGTTGAAAAAGTTAATAAAAACAAAAGGAGAATATCATGAAGATCAATAATCAGACAAAATCAGAGAGATCGAACACTGTTAAAGTTGATAAAAAGAATATGTTAAGTGTTGATATGAGATTTCAAATGAAGAAGATAATCGATAAAGTGAAAAGAAATCACGGAATGTTCTAAAATAACTGTAAAAAATTTATAAAGGAGAATACTATGAAAAACACTAATGAAAAAAATATTGAAAGATGTAATCCGGAAAAAATGACAGAACAGAGCAAGAGAGTTGAAGCGATCAGAGTGGATATGAGATATCAGATGAGAAGGATGAGCGATAGAGTAAAGAGGCAGAGGATGTTGTTATTTTAATTCTAAATTGAAATAAATTACAACTTTTAAAACTATAAAAATTGAAAGGGAGGATAAAATGAAGATTTCGAGGAAGTGTATTTACGGCATAATGTTAGTTGCGGTTTTATTAACTACGATTATATTCGGAGAAGCAAATAAAGGTAGAATTGAAGTAGACAAAAATTCCAGAACTGAGTTTGATAAATTTTCTTCACTTAGATCAGACTCTGATGATTTAGTTGTTACTACGCAAGAGTCAAAAATTACAAAAAAATCTGATTCGTATTCTTCAAATTATGAAGTTATAAAGAAAAAGGACGATACTATTTATGAAAAGTATTTGAACCGTATTTATGAATAAATTGAGTCTGATATTGTATATATGGGATGGTTTTTACTGTCCCTATTTTTTTTGATACGTATGGATAAAATTTCTCATATAATAGCAGCAGCAAACCTTTTGACAGGTTAATATATTGCTTCAACCTTAATAATTAACACTTTATCGATAAATGTTGTATATTTAAGTAACGAAGTTTTACTATGTAAATTGTAAGATATTGATAAATAATATTAATCTGAGGGGAAAAAATGAAGAGATATTTTAAATTTCTGTTAACTCTGACCACTTTCAGTTTGTTACTCACACTGATGACTGTCAGTTGCTCCAGGAATGAAACATGTACAATTACAGAAAAGGACGGTGTGAAGTATTATAGCAACAGAAATAAACCTGCAAATCCTAATCTAAAGTTTGTTATTGATAATAAATTTGAGATCGGGGGACTTGAGCAGGATACAATGGTAACATTTACGGGTGCTACAGATCTGGAAATTGATAAAGATGGGAATTTTTATATTCTAGATTTTGCGAAACAGACAGTATTCAAGTACGATAAAAACGGTAGATACTTACTGAAATTCTGTTCAAGAGGGAACGGTCCAGCTGAAATTGACGGTGCAAATGATATTGCTATTGTAGGGGATTCATTGGTACTAACATCACCGGGTCAGGCAAGAATGTCTATGTTCGATCTTAATGGAAACTTTGGAGAGCACAGAACGATTATAATACCTGGCCTATACTATGGTGCTGCAGATACTGGAATAAATGAAAATGAGATCCTTGGATATTTCCCGACATTTAAAGCAGAAGATGATAAAGTCCGAATAGGGAACAGTTTTTCAATAAAAGATAAGAGTTTTAAAATAAAAACCCTAATACACGAGATCCCGACGGAATATGATCCAATAGATGTAGAAAATGCAAAGATCATTTTCATGCCTTTTGCTTATTATACGGATAATATTTTCTACGCACCGAATTTTCCTGAAAATTATCATATACACTGGAAAAATACAAAAGGAGACCTTCTTGGTGTAATATCAAAGCATAATGCAAGGATCGAATATAATCCGGAAGAGAAGAAACATTATGAGGATACTGCCGGTTTTGTATGGAACGGTGAAAGGATAATTCCGAATTGTAAGCTGAAGTCGGTAATGAACGGTATGTATGCGGATAAATATAATAATATTCTTGTATGGGTCTCCCAGAAGTGTGCTACAGGAGTTAAGCATAATCCGCACATTGATGTTTTTAAGGATGGGGAGTTTCAGAATGCTATTATTCTTGATCAGCTCGAGCTGGTTGAATCTCATACTCCAACAGACATGAAGTTTGATTTTAAGAAAGATAAGTTCATTGTATATGATATAACAGAGAATGTGTTTTCGGTTTACGATTATCATTATGAGGGAATTTAGGGCAGTAGTAAGTTGTAAGTAGCCCTCTACAATTGAGAATTGGGGTGTTTGCGGACGCCCTTTTTTATTGATCGTATTTCGTAGGGGAAGGCTTCTACGCCTTCCCGCTTTGGGATTATTTTGCATATAAAACAGAAGCGGGAGACCGTGGAAGGACTCCCCTACGAAATACGTTAAATGATCGTTGTTTAATCCATTCAAAAAAACTCATTGATTATTCTAATTTAAATATCTAATTTATAAAAAATAATTAGCAGGAAGATCTATGGCTTTGGATATTACAATTAATAATAAAAAAGTTACAAATCCCTTTTTACGAATATTACTCAGTGTTTTTGCGATACTTGTATCAATTGTGGTCGCAATAGTAGCATTGCCTCTTGTCGGTGTCGTCGTTACAACTGTTCTGGGAATTGTGATCACTATACTAGCTGTACTGGCAATTGTTATACCGGTTATGATATTGCTTGCATGGATCATCGGGATGGTTTTGAAACTGTTTGTAGTGAAAGGGATCGCTGAAGTAAAGAAATTGTAGGATTAATTCTTTACCCGCTTCTCCAAATAATCCACGATCTTATCTAAAATGTCAAAGCCATCCGCCTGGGTGGCTTTTCTTATTCCTTCAATTCCGGGATTGGAATTTACTTCTAAAAAAACAGGTCCGTTCTTTGTCCTGATAAAGTCAACACCTGCAATATCAAGTCCGAATTCTTTTGCAATGGCAAGACACTGCTCTTTTTCCAATTCAGTTATCTCAGCAAGCTTAACAGCAGCACCCTTTTTATAATTCGCTCTGAAATCATTATCCGAATTGGTCCTCTTCATAGAGGCAACAACCTCATCACCGAGAACAAATACCCTGAAATCGGAGATAGTTCTGTCATCAGATTCGATATATTCCTGAATAAGGATAACTTCATTACGGTTGATATTCCAAAGATAATCAAATGTAGATCTCAATTGCTTGATATCATATATCAGCAGAGTAGAGCTTCCGAGTGAACCGAAGATATTTTTAAGCACCAGAGGGTAATTAAAATGAGATACTGCAAATTCAAGGTCCTCAGGTCTTCTTATAATAGCTGAACGGGTAAGATTCACTCCCAGTTTTGCCATTATTTGCAATGAAAGCAACTTATTCCTGGCTTTTGCAATAGCATCGGGTGTATTAAAGAAAGTGATATTTTTATTTATAAATTCATTAGCTACATAATATTCAGCGTTACTTTTTTCTCTAACAGAAATTCTATTCAGGACGATATCATAATCTTCCACAAAAAAAGCTTTCTGATTATAGAATAATTTGGTCGCTCCATTTTCAACAAACAAATTAAACTCACCATTCCTGAAAATATCAACGGAATGTCCGCGCTTCTCTGCAGTATCTTTTAACTCTATGATATTCGGAAAGAAATC
Organism: Candidatus Delongbacteria bacterium; assembly: GCA_016937995.1. Classification (GTDB taxonomy): domain Bacteria; phylum UBA4055; class UBA4055; order UBA4055; family UBA4055; genus WTAK01. The sequence goes on along the minus strand of JAFGVM010000059.1, from coordinate 135 downwards.
GCTTTCCGTTATAGTTGCTGTAAGTATGCCGATTCTCATGGCCGTGTCCATTATAGTGATAAGTTATAAGTGGTAAGTGATAAGTCGAAAAGTCACACTGAGGCTCTCGAACTGTAAGACTTTTTCCTCTGACTT
>JAFGVM010000058.1 GCA_016937995.1 Candidatus Delongbacteria bacterium | reverse complement strand
TCCTTATGGAACATTTACTTTAGCTGCTTCAGTTGGTACAAACCAGTACACAGTGGCAGCTGATCAGGCAAAACTGTTCTATTATATTGTAGCTACTAACGCAACAAAATAATTGAACATTGTTATTATATAAAAGCCGGCTTTTCAGTCGGCTTTTTTTATTTCTTTAACATTAGAACAAAAGGTATAGCGGCAATAGATAAAAATGCCGTTATCAAATATGTTGTATCAAGTCCAAGAATATCGGAAAGGAAACCTACAGTAAGAAACATTGAAGAACTTCCCACGAAACTTATTGTCATATAAGTCCCGTTTAAAAATGCAAGATTTTTTGTATCTCTTTCCTGAACAAGTGCAAGAATTATAGGATTACTTCCAAAAAGAATGAAGCCTGATACAACAAGAATTGGAAATATCATAAAACCTGACGAGAAAACAAATGCGAACATCAAAATAGGATTAAGAATAGAGAGAATTATAAGTGTTTTTCTTCTACCTAATTTATCAGAAAGCATCCCAATAGAAAAAGTACCTGCTGCTCCTGCAAACTGAAGAATTGAAAGAGATATACCTGCCAACCAAAGAGAGTTGCCTTTATGCGTAAGATATGTTGGAAGATAAAGTGTGAGAGCTGAATGCATACCTGATCTAAAAATAACAATTCCAGTAATAATAACGAAAAATCTGAGATATTTTCTATAATCAGCTTTTCCTCTGTCTTTTTTGTTGATCTTTTTATGAACATGGATCTTTCTGAATCTAAAATACAATATCGCTGCTACAGCTAATCCAAGCGGCATAACTCTGTATGTACCTTCAAATCCCCAAAGACTGACTGCTCCAAGTATTAGCAAAGGTCCTAAAGTTCTGGCAAATTCACCACCGAGCATATAAAAGCTCATTCCCAGACCCAGTCTTTCATGAGCTACTTTTTTAATTATAACCGGACCTGGTACGTGAAAGATACTGGTACCTAATCCCGCAGTGAATACAAGAATAAACAGGGTTATAAAATCCGGCACCACACCAAGTAAGCTCATACTTACAGTGATTATGATAATACCTATGATCATAAAATATTTTGCATCGATCTTATCAGCAATAATACCGAATATAGGGTTAAGAAGTGATGGAATCTTTCTTGCGAAATCGAGCATACCTCCCTGAAAATTTGAAATACCGAGCTGCGTTATTAAGATCGGTAGAACTGGAGCAAGAAATGCTGAATACATATCTCCAACCAAATGCGCCATAGAAACAGTTAGTACAGTAGCATAATCAAACGATTTCTTTAAAATGTTTTTATTTTCTGTTGAAATAATTCACTCCTTTTTATTTAACATTCAAATATAAAGTTTTGTTTTATGTTTTATCAATGATATTTTGTATATTTTATTCATTACAAATTCAGAGGTAAAAATGGAAGTTATAAAAACTTTAGAAGAATTGATCAAGATAGACTCAAGAAATCCCTTTACAATAGAAAAGATAAAAAAAGAATATATTCAGGGAGGAAATGAAAATGAAATTTCTGAATACATAATTAATAAGTTATACGGGAATGGTTTTAAATTCTATAAACAATATGTTCACACCGATAAGGACAGTAATAAGTTCTTTAATATTTTAGCGGAGAAAGGATCCGGAGAAAATTCTATCCTATTTTATGCTCATATGGATACTGTAAGTTCGAACCCATGGTTAAGTAAAAGTGATGCACTAACTCCAAAGAGATCAGAATTGGAGTTTCAGGGAAAAGATAGAGATGTGTTAGTCGGACTTGGATCAAATGATATGAAAGCTGGAATCGCTGTTTTGTTGGAAGCTTTTAAGGACGTAGAACCTGAAAATTATAAAATAAAGCTGTGTTTCGGAGTGGATGAGGAATTTTTTTCACTTGGTGCAAATCAATTGGTAAGATCGAGTTTCATGGATGATGTAAAAGGTATAATTGTTCCGGAAATTGGGGATGGTCCGAATTATATCTATGGTGGTGGATCAATTGGTATCGGACGACTAGGGAGGTGTGAATTTGAAATTGAAGTACATGGTACAGGTGGACATGGAGCCATTTCTTTTGATGAGAGTTTTATTAATGCAGCTGTAGAAGGTTCAAAGATCGTTGCTGCTCTTGAAGATCTTAGAAAAACATTTAATGACAAATTTGATTTTTTCAATAGTGAAGTTCCTGACAAAAAAGCTGTAAATTATATCGAAGGATCATTCTTCGTTAATAAAATTGTCTGCGGGGACGGTTCTCTCTCTATCCCTTCTAAAGGTAATATTTCCATTGACTGTACTTTTACACCTAATATGAGCATCGAAAAGCTTAAAAGAATGTTCGATGATATGATAAATTCTCTGTATGATAATAATGTATTAAGAGAAGTAGTGATTGATGGAGTTTTAAAGAAATGCTCTGTAAAGCTTAAAGAAAGACCTACTCCTTTCAGTGAAGGTTATCTTACGGGAGAAAATCATCCTTTTACTCAATTTGTAAAAGATAATGTGAATAAAACGATACACTTTATGAATTTCAACATGGGTTATTCTGTAGCAGATGAAAATGTTTTCAAAAGACATTTTCCAAAGATACCGGTACTTGTATTAGGACCTGTAGGTTGGAATTCACACAGAGCACATGAATGGGTTGAAATAAAAAGTGTCATAGAGCTGGAAAAAATCTATAGGGATATTGCAAAGAATTTTAATAAATACGTGGAGAAATTATAGTGAATATCAAAATTATATACTGCGGTGATTGAGATTATTTCCCGTTCGCTTCCCGTGTGGAAAAAGAAATTCTGGAAACTTGTAAAAATGCTGAAATTGAACTGATAGAAAAAGGTAGGGGTATTTTTCAGATAACTCTGGACGGTAAATCAGTATTCGATAAATATACAGAGGGGCGTTTTCCGGATAAAGGTGAGATGGAAAAATTACTAAATGTAAAAAGGGTGACCTGATCACCCTTTTATATTATATGAAGATAATGAGTATTATTTTACAAGGATCATTTTTGAAACTTTCTGTTGATTCTCAGTTTTAATAACAGCATAATATATTCCACTGGAGATATTGTCCCCGTTGAAATTATGAGAGTAATTTCCTGCCTGAGTAAATCCTTCGTGAATTTTTTCAACTATCTGACCGTTCATGTCATATATACTTAATATTACATTAGAAGCTCTGTTAAGTGAGAAATCAATAGTGGTATCAGGATTGAAAGGGTTCGGATAATTTGAAATATCAAGTGAGGAAGGTAATTTATCGTTCTCTATCCCACTACCCACAACAGAATTAACAGGGAGAACAACAGCATCAAGCCAAACACAATCGTCTCCAACACTTCCAAAATCATTCTTTGAATATGTCCATTTTAAAATATGCTCTCCAGGACGTAAATTATAGGTCACTACTCTCCAGTCATTATAACCTGACCATAAGGAAACGGGGTCTGAAAAGTTCATTAAAGTATTATCAACGTGAAAACTTAAGGTGTCACCCCCAACTTCAGAAGATGTTCTGTATGCGAAACTTATAAAATCAGGGTTCTCCAGATTTATTGTCAAAGATAGAGTTGTGGATAGTTTGTCCACTATATCTCCGGATCTGATCGAATAATTTCCAGTAAAAGAAAAATCTTCTGCTATGATCCATTCCTCTCTGTCATTATCCCATGGAAGATTACTTTCAGTAAGTAAATCGTATTCGAAATCCTCACTCTCTCCCAATGCACTGAAAACGTAGAAATCCATATTGAAATATATCTCTTTCTCGGGAACTTTTACCTGAACGGTCATTTTCGAACTTCCGGTGTATTCTCCTTTTATCAAATTCAATTTACCATTTCCAATATTTCCTGTTACGGCTAATGGATTTGAATTACCGCTAATTGAAAATTGAGCACTCTTTCCATCCTCAATGTAAATGTAATCACTAAGATCAAAGGATACAGTCTCACCGGTAAGAATAGTATTTTCAATAAGTTTTCTTTTATGGATTCCTTCAAATGATGCTAAAGTAAGATTGAACATATTCTCTAATTCTTCCTGAGTAGCTGAATAATCAAGTTTTCCGATAACTTTATTGTTCTTGCCTATGAATAGGAAATTAGAATAATAGTCAGTTTCAAAATCAAAATATTTGTAATAATGTCCTAATTCAATTTCAGTTGCCATATTATAACGGATAAAATTTATTTCCTGGGTATATTTAAGATCAGGGATCAAATTTAAATTTGTAGAAGCACCTACAATATATATATCCGATTTTAGATTTATGTTATTGTAAGCTCTTTCAAAGGAAGACGCCTCCGGCATCGTTTGAATACCTGATCAACTGTAGCAGGCGGTGAAAAAATGAATAACAACAGGTTGTCCTTTAGAAGTCATATCCTGTATATTTCTTCTTGAATAAAAAATGTCTCCATTATCATTCCAGTTCATATCCTGATAAGATATATCGCCAATGTTGATCAGTTCATCCCCTTCACCGGCAAATACCATTGATGTAAGGAAAAGCACTGTAAGTAATATCTTTTTCATATAAGTTAAGCCTCAGTTTTATTCAGTTATATAGTAACAATAATATGTAAAAAAGTCTATAAAAAATATGAAAAAACTCATATACAAGGACCATTTTAGTTTTTGGAAACAGTTTTTAGTTGTTATTTAACGATATTAACTTTTATATTTACGTATGACATGTACAGTAAATATGACGGTTCATTATTCAGGTATATATATGGAGTAAATATCATTTATGAAGACAAGGGAAGAAATTGTTGAGATCGTTGAATTGTTAGCAAGGAATGAGCAGGCATTAGCTGATCTTTATACCTCTTACAGTGAAAAATTCCCTGATTTTAAATTGTGGACTTTTCTGCGAAAAGAGGAAGAAGATCATTTTCATCTGGTAATATCGATCAAAGATAATGTTGAGGATGGTTCTGTAGATTTCAGTGACATGCATTTTTCGGTTAAAACGATCACTATGGCTATCGAACAGGTTTTAAATGAACTGAAAATTGTTGAAAATGGAGGCAGAACACTTGGTAAAGCTATAAAGTTTGCTTTAAAGCTGGAAAGTTCAATGTTAGAGAAGAATTTTTTAAATTATTTCAGCAGCGATGATCCGGAATTGGAGAAAGTTCTTGTTCAACTCAGGACGGATACTAAATCCCATCAGAATATTTTAGAGAAAGCACTGGACGAATATTTAAAGGAGAAAGAGTATAATTCTTTCGAAAATATAGTGAAAAGGATCAACAATGAATGAAAAAGAAGAAATTTTTGAGATCATAGAACTAATGGCATTTCATGAAGAAGCTATAGGTAATCTATATTCTGTATTAAATGCGTATTTCCCTGATATGGATATCTGGGATTTTTTGTCTAAAGAGGAATTTAAACATGCAGATTGGCTAAGATCAATATTAGACAATGTTGTTGAAGGTTCAGTGAAGTTTGATAAAAGGCATTATTCTGTTGAATATATTTCAAAATCCATAGAATCGATCGTTGATTTCAGATTAAAAGTGGAAAAATACGGTATTAAGTTGTCTGAAGTAGTTGATTTTGCAAAGAATTTGGAAAATTCAATAATTGAAAGAAAAATGTTCGATAGTTTTTGGAGTGATCTTAAAGGTATTCAGAAAGTATTGGATGATCTTAAAAAGGACACCGAATCGCATAAGGATGTTTTAGAGAAAAAACTTGATGAATTATTAAATAATTGTAAGACGAATAAAGAGCTGAAAGAGGAGATAGATAAAGGACTTGTTCTGTTGGGATATCATGCCGAACATGAAAGGATGATAAGTCAATTGTATTCTTACTACAGTAAAAAATTCACTAAAGAGAGTGTATGGATTTTTCTTGTGGAAGAGGAAAAAAAGCACGAAGCATGGATCAAACAGATCATTATAAAAATTAACGAGGGGTTGATCAGATTTGACCATCGAGACAGCTCCCTTGAAGAAGTAAAAGTTTCAATTAATAATGTTAAGAATGAAATGGCAAAAGTATTTACTGATGAATACACTCTTGAAATGGCATATTCATTCGCTTTTATTTTAGAAAATTCGATAATTGAGAAAGATCTGTTCAAGCTGTTCGACTCAGATGATCCTATGATTGTTGAAATACTAAAAAATCTTTCTATCGACACAAAAAAACACAGAGATATAATAAATTCGATCAGAGTAAGAAATATTATAAAATTCGATTAAAAATTTGGTAGGAACAATGCAGAATATATTAAAAAATATACCTAAAGTGGATAAAGTTCTTGAAAGTAATGAGTTTGTATCACTGAGGAATAAATATAAGCATGAAATATTGGTGAAGCTTATTCAGGATGAACTGGATACTGTTCGCCGTGATATCTTAAAAAATAAAAGGAAGAGTATTGATAAAGATATTTTATCTAAGATATCAGATTCTATTTCAGAAAGATTTCTTCCATTTACCCGCCATGCTGTAAACGCGACAGGTATTGTTCTAAATACAGGTCTTGGAAGAGCACCGTTATCAGAAGTTGCTCTGGAAAATCTTCAGGGTATTCTTCAGGGTTATTCAACCCTTGAGGTCAATGTTGAAACAGGGAAGAGAGGTCGTAGAGAAGATAAAATAAGTGAACTTATCAGTATTATAACAGGTGCTGAAGCGGCAACGGTAGTCAATAATAACGCAGCAGCAGTAATGATATGTATTAATACGTTGGCTCAAAGAAAAGAAGTCATTGTATCCCGCGGTGAACTTGTAGAGATCGGCGGGTCGTTCAGAATGCCTGATGTGATCAAGAAATCCGGTGGAAAGATGTTTGAGGTCGGTTCTACAAATAAGACAAAGATTTCTGATTATGAAGATGCAATTACAACAAAAACCGGTGCTTTGGTCAAAGTTCATACTTCAAATTATAGAATTGAAGGATTTACGGATGAAGTTACTGTTAAAGAGCTGGCAGAACTAGGAAAAAAACATAATATACCATTCTATTATGATCTGGGAGGCGGGATCTTTTCAGATCTGGATAAATACGGATTGCCTCACGAACCAACTGTCCAGGAAGCTATCAATGATGGTGCAGATATTTATTCTTTTAGCGGAGACAAGGTTCTTGGCGGACCGCAATGCGGTATCATAGCAGGAAGTAAGGAACTGATAGAAAAAGTAAAAAAGAATCCATTGATGCGTGTATTGAGAACGGATAAGATAAGATTGGCACTTTTAGAGGAAACCCTCAAGATTTTCGTTGAAAAGGACCCTGTAAATTCAGGTCATTTAACTCTGAAGTTACTTTCAGCAAAAAGAAGTGATCTTAAGAAAAAATCTGAAAAATTGAAGGAACAGATTGAATCAATTGTACCAAAACACTGGAAAGTAAAAGTTGAAAATGTTCTAGATCAGGCAGGATCCGGGACTTTACCTACTGAAAAACTTGAAGGTCTCGCAGTTTCAATAGAGCAGAATGACCTTGGAGTTTCTAAACTTTCAAAAGAAATGAGGATGATCAGTAAAACTCCTGTTTTCGGATATATTTCAGACGAAAAATATTATTTAAGTTCAAGGACTATTTTTGAGAATGAATTTTCCCAGATCAAACAAAATTTGAATGAGATAATAAGGAAGTACGATATATAATGGCAGATAAAAAACTTTTAGATATATTAAACCTCTCTACAGATTACCTAAAAGAACACAATATCGAAGAACCGAGATTAAATGCTGAACTCATAGTTTCAAGTGCGTTAAGTATGAAAAGGCTTGATCTTTATCTGCAGTATGACAGGTTAGTTACTGAAGAGGAACTAGCTAAGATAAGACCATTACTAAAAAGAAGTTCCTTTAATGAACCGGTCCAATATATCAAGGGTGAAAAAGATTTCTATAACGTCAGGATAATGGTAAATGAACACACTTTGATCCCTAGAAATGACACAGAGATACTTGTTGAGGAAGTTATCAAATATTTATCGGATAAAAATCTTAGAATACTGGATATAGGCACCGGAAGCGGTTGTATCCCTATAGCTATAGCGAAAGAATGTCCGAATAATTTATTTTTTGCCTCCGATATTTCTAATGAAATTCTGGATACGGCTAGAAAAAATGCAGATATAAATGAACTCTCAGGTAAGATAAAATTTTTTAAGTGGGATCTGTTCAGGAATGCTCCATCAAGGTCACTCCACGATATTGTAATTTCTAACCCTCCGTACATTTCATTAAAAGATTATAATGGTCTTGATCCTAAAGTAAAGGACCATGAACCGAGAACAGCATTGACTGATGAAGGTGACGGTTTGAAATTTTACAGAAGGATAAATGAAATAATTGAAAAAATATTACAGCCTGACGGTATGCTGTTTTTGGAGATCGGTTTTGAGCAGGCTGAACCTGTTAAGAATATCTTTAAGGACAAATTTAAAGATATTAAGATCATTAGGGATTATGGCGGAAATGATCGAGTTTTTATTGGAAGCCTGAAATGAGACGCAAAATGTTGCGTCTTTACTAAATATTACAAAAAATCAAAAATAAATATTGACATTGAGTTCTGTTGTTATTATATTAGTGAAGTAGTCTAAGGGCTACTCATAACAAAATCTAATAACAAGGAGAGAATAATGTTAGGAACGAATCTGGATCACATCGAATTAGCCTCTGCATTGGAAAAGGCTATATCAGAAAATGAAAATGTTATGGTATGTTGCGGAAGAATGGGTCCAATGTGCTTACCTGTTTATGATATAATGGAAAATCTGGAAGATAAATACGAAAATGTTAAATTCTTTGATATGGAATTTGATATTCCTGATGCCGGGGTTATAAGAAATCTTCCGGAATGCAGTAATTTCTACGGTCTTCCTTTTACTGTCTATTACAAGAACGGTAAAGTTGTAAAAGCTACCAGTAGTATTCAGAACAAACAAGAAGTTACAGCAATTCTTAACTCAGAATTCGGGAAACCAGAATAATGAAAAAATTCGATACAATTATCATCGGGGCAGGACCGGCAGGTTTAACTGCGGGTATTTATCTTGCTAGAGCAAAAAAATCAGTTTTGATAGTTGATCAGGGAGCTGCAGGTGGTCAAATGGTTCTTACTCATAAGATCGCCAATTATCCGGGCGTTCTGGAAATTTCCGGATATGAATTAGCTAACAATATGAAGAAACAGGCAAAATCTTTCGGTTGTAAAATTTATTCCAGCAGTAAAATTACAAAGATGGATATTCTCGGCAAAGAAAAATTTATTCAGATAGATGGAGAAGATGAATTTTCAGCGGATTCTGTTATTATAGCGACCGGTGGAGAACCGAGGTCTTTGGGATTGGATTCTGAAAAGAAGTTCAAAGGTAAAGGTATTTCTTATTGTGCAACATGCGATGGAGATTTTTTTCAGGACCAGGATATTATTGTCGTCGGTGGGGGAAACTCTGCACTGGAGGAAGCCGTATCATTGACCAAGTACGCTAAGAGTGTAACTATAGTTCATCAGTTCGATCATTTTCAGGGTTATGAACATGCGATCAGAGAAGCTAACGATCATCCGAAGATAAATATTATTCTGGAGCATGAGGTTGATGAATTTCTCGGGGATGAGAGTTTAACTTCTGTCAGGATCAGGAGTAATAAGAACGGCTCGACTCAGGTTTTGAATGCAACAGGTGCTTTTATTTTTATTGGTTATATTCCGAGAACTGATCATTTTAAAGGTATATTAGATATTAATGACAGGGGAGAGATCATTGTAGATGCTGATCTTAGGATCAATGTGATAGGTGTTTTTGCTGCCGGTGATGTTGTTACTAAAAAGTACAGGCAGGTCACTACTGCAGTTAGTGACGGGACTGTCGCTGCTTTGAGTGTGATGGAATATTTGAATACGAAATAAATTATGTCATTCTTCCCGAATTCGGGAGGAATCCAGGGGTATTTAATAAAAATGTAGGGGACGATTTCTTATCATCCCCTTTTTTATGTTGTCATTGCGAACACCTGGGTGTGTGGCAATCCGAAACCGTCATTCTTTTTTTTAGGATTTGTATTATTTAAACTTTCTTTTGCTTGCCCAAAAGAAAGTTAGAAAGAAAAGGGCAGCACGAATGTAAATTTAGGGTCTACCGGTATTATTCACTTTAAAATCTGCATCCCATAATACTAGTGGTAGTTTTTACACAACAGTGAATAATCACTTCCGACAGGTAACCTAAATTTCATTGAGTGCAGGAAAGTCAAAAGATCTCTACCCTCCACCAAGAAGGAATCTGAAATTTGTTTTCAGATATAAGAACGGTGCGAATACATCGTTAGAGAAACCTTGATACGTATCAAACCACCAGATAACCACTCCGGGATTCAACTCTACTCCAAGTTTAAAATGTTTGAACTGCATTAAATTAAAACCTGCTGCAGTATTAAAGTCAACTCCCCATATGTGGTCATGTTTAACATAGTCCGTACCTATAGGATTGTCAAATTCATCATATTCAATTACTTCAAGTTCATTTTTATACTCCCAGAACATAGCATGAACTCTTGCACCCAGAGAATAGTAATTCCCGAGGAAAGTATGTTTAGGTGTAACATAGAATCTTCTCTGGAATCCTGCATGAAGTGAAACAATACCACCTTCCAAAGCATTAACTATTGTACTGTCATTTAAATCAACTTCCGCTGTCTGTAAGGGTGAATAATCGAGACCCAATTCATAGCTTACAGATCTCTTCTCAGAAGTGAACTGATTCCCGGTAACTGAGAAAGATGATATGCCGTAAAAACTTTCAGAGCTTAAGATCCCTGTTCCAAACTGGAATCCGAGCCAGTGGTCTTTACCCAGAGTTATTTCAGAGTTTGAATTATTCTGACTTTTCTCTACAGTGATAAATTCAGTATCTCCGTTGTAACCGTGACTACCATAGTATTCTTCGTTTTCTTCATCCTCTTCGTCTTCTTCAGTTACAACAGCTTTAACTTTTCTTTCTCCCTGATGATCATCCGATGCTTTATCCATAGCACCTGATAAACTACCTGCACTTCTGTTCCTTGATGATGTACAGGATGTAAGAATAAATGCAATGATCAAAAGATATATAATGTGTCTGTATTTCATATCAATACTCTCTTTGTTTCAGTTGTTAGCAATTTATCGTATTTTGTAGATAATATCAAAGAAAATTAATAATTTAAAAAGGGTTAATGGTCAAAAAGTGGGTGCTAAAATCGTTGTAACTCATTAAGATTTGATTATATAAGTTCATATTTTTATTTTTAGAGTT
>JAFGVM010000057.1 GCA_016937995.1 Candidatus Delongbacteria bacterium | reverse complement strand
CTGATGAGTGAGACTTTTTGTTCATTTTTTGATTCTCCTCTGTTTCTTTAACACAATTTAAGAAAATTTTGTGCCTAAAAACAGGGGAACACTATATTTCGTACAAGCAAAAGAAAGTTTGAAAGATATTATAATTTTTATTCCTTTGGTTGGAAATAAAACGGTAGGTCTTTCAGCAATTTTTTGATCTTTTCAAAATTAGTTTTTGTCAATAAAATACTTTTTCCAGGTTTCACGATCTCAAAAGAATCTGAAAACAATATCTCAATCTCACAATTACCCTCATCCCTTGTCATTTCCAGTAATCCGGTCAGGATATCCTTATTGGTGGAAGGAATAGATACATAAAGAACATAAGCAGAATCTTTATAAATATTCTCTAAAACCTCATACCGCGTAATATCGTTCTCTTCACTGTACCACACTTTATAAAATGCTGATTCTTCTAAAATAAACTCATCATTAAAATTCAGAGCGATCGGTTGATTATCCTTAAAAAAATATATCTCTTTTCTCACTGCATCGAATTTTAGAATATTGCTGATCAAAATATTATTTTCAAACTTAATATAACTTAGAAATTCCTCTTTGGTATGAGACAGTTCACTGATAGCAAAACCGACCAGCTCCTTTTCCAGTTCTATCTTCTCAAAAATGGAATAATCGTCCACTTCATCGTCCTGAAGCTCCACATATCCCTCTGAGAATAATTCATCCTGAACAGCTTCGTTCTTCAATTCCCTGAAGTAAATATCATTTATCTGCAATAATTGTTTGCGGTTTGAATCATAATCATCGAAGAAACCTACTTTGATCAATAAACTAACAATATTGTGCTTGATCACTTCTTTATCTATTGTCTCCAGAAAACCCTTGAAATTCAAAAAACCTGATGAACTGAAATATTCATAAAGCACATCTGAAACTTTATGGGAAATTCCTTTCACAGTGTACAAAGGTAATTTGAATTCTAAATTTTGCTTATCCAGTTGAATATTTTTAACAATGGTCTGCGAATTGTATTTTGATATCTTATATCCTATCTGCAGGATATCAATCAATAATTTTCTCCAGTTCCCCTCTTTCTCTACCTCTTTGACAAAAAATATCTCATAAAACTTTTTAGGTTTAGATAATTTCAGGTCAAGAATTTTTAAAGAAGTGAATATCTTCAGTGATATTTCGGATAAAGAGGCATAGAACACGGAATTTATAACCTTTTTCTTTAACCAGGTTATCTTTTGAGCATTCTTCTTATCATCATGATGCCTATCGAGTATGAACTGGAACTGGTTATAAATTGAACTATTGTAAATACCATGCTTAAGACTTAAAAATTCTTGCGATGGGAATAATTTTTCACAAACATAGAACAATTGCTCTCTGAAAACTACATATCCACCAGTGATCTTAAGGTCATTTTCAAATTTCTTCAGAGGAGGAGTTTCTTTTTCATCTTTGAAAATAATATCCAGTTTTGACCTTCCCGCTTCAAAATATAATGCTAAATTCAATAAATAATTTTTTGTAAAATCCAGATACCTGACCCGGTTCACATCATAAGAGAAGAACGGAATCAGATCCGTATCCTCATTTTTTATTCTCTCAGTTAATTTTTTAGCGAGTTCATTTATCTTTGTCTTATCGGATTCGATCAGAGAAGTGGCTTCTGCAAGTATTGATAAATATGTATGAGACTCTATGTTAATATTCCAAACTCCAAAATACTTTGCTGTGTTTATATCATAAAAAGATCTTAGAACGCCTGATTCCAGATTAGAAGTCTTACTTACTGGTAATAATTCTTTAATAGGTTTACTCCCTATAACGATCTGACTGGAATTAGTACTATAATTTTTAAAGCACCCGTCAGTTTTTACCGCTTTTGCAAAAATATCTTTATATTCAGGATGACGTACCAGAAGTTTTTTCACATCCTCCTGCGCCATAATATCTTTTATCGAACCGTATTTGCTCAAAGTGCTCAAATGCTTGATAAAAACATCCTTACTGGAATTGTCAACTTTGAACTCCTTGACCAGTGTATTTATCAGAGATAATGAATGCCAGCGGACATATTCACTCAAATAACATACTTTATCCTTCCCGAATTTCCCGCTTACATATTCAATGAACTCATCCCTTTTATCTGATGCTATTATAATGTTTATTACAGGATGTAATTTTTTACTTTTCAGCATAGATCTGTGATAAGCTTGAGTGATATAAAGTGGTGAAGACCAGGTAAGTCCAAGTGCATGAGCAATGAAAAGATCACTTACAAATCCAGTGAAAAATATTCCACCATTGAACTTTTGTTTATACTCTTCCTTAAACTCCTTTAGAAAAATTATATAATCTGCAATATTAAATTTTCTTATATAAGCTAATTCAGCAAATATTATATCTTTTAATTTCTCCCTGTCCTCTTCATTTTTAGTGAACTCAAGACGCTGCCAGACCATATCTTTTAAAGTTTCGTTAAAAGAATAGTCAATTTTTGTTTTAAGTTCAAAATCAGGATATCTGATCGGCAATTTACTTATCAGGAAATTGCATTCTTTAATTATCTTCTGTTTATTTTCTATTGATCCCTTCGGAAAAAAATGTGCAAGATCTTCCAGGCTTCCCAGATACTGATTTTTATCTTTTTTACCTTCCTGCAAGATCCCTCCCATCTTCAACATAAATTCTGCAACATCTTCTTCACCCTTTTTAAGATAATAAACCGGATTCTGAGCAATAAGCTCAATTTCATTATCCTTGGCATATTCTAAAATATTAGAAGTTATGAGAGAATTTCCGGGTGAATCATCTTTTATTACCTGAAAGTAATATTTTATCCTGAGGTCAGAATATTTTAACCGTGTATGGATCTCTTCAATGTCGGTATCTATTTTGACAAGAGATGACAGATGATCTGTTTTAAAAAGGTTTACCATCATAATTATATCATGAAGACCTTTAAGATAGTCTACAGAAAAATAGTAAAATCCTTCCTCAGCCAGTTTGAAGTTGCTTATCAGGTCCAGTATTGAACGGTAACCGGTTTCATTTTTTATATAGAATATTGATCTGATGAAATGTTCATTTTCAAGTTTACAAAAAACATCTATTCCTATTATCGGCTTGATCCCTGCCGTTAATGCGGCATTATAAAACTCTTCAATACCCGAAAAATTACCATGATCGGTCAATGCCAGTGCATCTATACCCAGTTTTTTAGCCTCAGCCACAAGATCATCAAATTTGATCGAACCTTCCGGTTTTGTATATTGAGTATAAATATTTATCGGCATCTATTTATTATATTATCCAGTTTAAACAATATTTCTTTGGATTCAGTTGTACCGGGATCTCTTACAACCACTAATTTTTTGTACTCACTGTCTATCCTGATTATTAACGATGGTATATTACATTCTGAATTATCTTCCCAAATATGATCGACCTTGTCGTGATAATTATGCTTGATCTCGGATAAAGAATTTATCTCCTTCTCTCCAGAATTATTAATACTCGTGCTGATGATTCCAGAATTCAGTTTCGTATTCAATTCATTTATCAGATCGTTATCCGGCCATCTTACAGCTATCGTATTAATGTCTGATAAAAACGGATAGTCTATTTTAGCACACTTTTCTGCTATGACTGTCACTTTGCCCGGCCATACTTTATCATTTATCATCTCTCTGACCACCTTGTCAGCAAAAGCATATTTAAAATATGATCTCATCCTTTTCATATCGGTATCAAGGATAATAAATGGTTTATCTGACCTTTTCTTGATACTTTTAATCCGATCAATAGCATGGATCGATGTCGGAAGACAGGAAAACCCATAGATAGTGTCTGTCGGTAATATTACCAGACCTTGACTGGCAATTACCTTAACAAATTCATTTATGTCATTATTACATCTCATGTATAGAATTTACAATATCGGTTTAAATAGAGCAATAAATAACTTTTTGATTTTAAAAAAAAAAAGGGACCACTCCCTTTTATATTCACTATTTAATATCTATTTAAAAAATGCTAATAAACAAAAATATTCAAGGAAAATCGGACTTTATCAAGAAAGAGCTTAGGAACACTAAGTTACTTCGAGAGAAAACCGATCTTGTGTAGAAGTTCAAAGTTCAACAAATTATTACATAACTTCGAAACCTAATCCTTTCAACCAGCTCACAACTCTGTTCTTAATGGTTTCCTGATAAAAATTGTTCCACTTTTCTTTGTCTGAAATATGTTTTAGTAACGTTTCTTCTATTTCTTCAAAAGATGGAATATTTTTTATAGATGTCATTATCGCCATTTTCAGATCTTCATCATAATCAGTTTGAGTCTCAAGATATTCTTCCACGATCTTTTTCATTTCGCTTGTTGTAACCGTAGGAATAGGTTCATAATCGTCCTGCTTGGTAAATCTTACTCTCTTGATTAATTCCTTCTCATCAAGTTCATCAGTAGGTGAGTAAATTTTTTCGTGGTACATATCATCATCCTCAACATCTGAACTCCATTCTTCAATGACTGTTGTTGTTTGATCATACTCCTTTTCAACCCCTGATGCGATGTTTTCATCTATATATATAATGTCACCTGTTTCTTTGTGCAGATAATACGTCATATCCTCAGCTTTCTCATGCATAACCCGAATAATTTCATCGATATAAAAATCAACCATTTTGTATCCTCTAATAAGTTTACCATTTTTCCGGTTCTCACCCGGTCATTTTAATAAATGAACAACAATTTTTTTACGCCCATTATATTTTGACGAATATATCTTACTTACCTAATCAATGTCAACAAAAAAATAAAGAAAAATTTAAGAACTGAATTCTGCTAAAATATCTACATTCTCAATATTGAAATTATTTATAAGTTTTTATTTGTTGATATTATCCTTATAACTTAAATTTAATCTCTCAACAGAAAAGGATGCTGAATGGATTTTAACGACAGTCAGAAAATGGCTATTAATCACCTGAATGGACCATGTTTAGTGCTTGCAGGAGCCGGTAGTGGCAAAACACGAGTTATCATCGGAAGAATAAAGAACCTCGTAAATAAACACAGGGTCGATCCAAAAAACATATTGGCAGTGACATTTACAAATAAAGCAGCAGAGGAAATGACAGAGAGATTGAAAGGTTCTGTAAAAGATTTTAATGAAATTACCTGCAGTACTTTTCATGCACTTGGTGTAAAAATAATCAGAGAAAATGTTGAAATACTGGGTTATCAGAAAAATTTCACCATCTACGATTCTGCTGCTCAGCATTCTGTGATAAAAAAAGCCATGCATAATTTGAACATAAGTACTGATATGTTCGATCCTAAGATGGTACACTATAAATTATCCGGAATAAAAAACACTTATACAAATTTCTCCACTATACCCACAGTCGATCCTATATCAACACTTGCAGTGAGAATACTTCCTGAATATAAGAGGATACTTAAGGTAAATAATGCCTTCGATTTTGATGATCTTTTATTGGTAATGCTTGAATTACTTACCCGGTTCCCTGAAGTGAGGGAAAAATACCAGAGAACTTTTAAATATATCATGGTGGATGAGTTTCAGGATACAAATCCAATTCAGAATTCAATAATCAACCATCTTGCCGGAAGTCACGGTAACTTATTCGTAGTAGGTGATGATGATCAGTCTATCTATGCATTCCGGGGTGCAGATTTCAGGAATATTCTGGACTTTGAGAAAAATTGGAAAGGTTGTAAGACCATTGTACTTGATGTGAATTACAGATGTACTTCAACGATCCTAAAAGCTGCAGACAGTATTATCGGAAATAATAAGGAAAGAAAGATCAAAAATGTTAAAGCTTATCACCAGGTGAATGTTCCACTTGAATATTTTCAGGGTACTGATGCTATACATGAGTCTAAACTTATAGCTGAGAGAATCAAAGATGATAACAATAAGAATTTCTTCGATTACGCTGTACTTATGAGAACGAACTACCTCAGCAGGAACATTGAGGAGGTTTTCAGAGAGAATAATATTCCTTACAAGATTGTCGGAGATTATAAATTCTATGACAGAAAAGAGATCAAGGATATTCTGGCATATCTTGCTGTTATTGCCAATCCGTCAGATGAAGTTTCCACTCTCAGGATCATTAATACTCCCAAAAGAGGTATCGGAGAAGATACTGTTTTCAAGATCTCAAATTATGCTGAACAGGAGAATATCAATTTCTATACAGCATTAAGATCTTACAAGAAGATCGATACAATTGCTTCTACAAAACATTTTAACATTTCTCAATTTCTTGATATTATCGTTAAGAATATAGAATACTCCAAGGATCATTCAGTCTCAGACACATTACTATCGATCATATACGATGTTGATTACTTTGAATATCTGAACAAAGAGAAGACTAAAGCATCCATCTCAAGAGTTGCTAACGTTGAGGAATTGATCAACTCTGTTAAGCGATATGAAAAAGAAGTTAAGAACCCTTCAATAAATGGATTTCTGGAGAAAGTTTCTCTTCTTCAGGAATCAGATGACACGAACCATGGTAATCAGGTTCTTGTTCTGACTCTTCACAGTTCAAAAGGACTTGAGTTCGAGAACGTTTTCATCTGTGGGTTCGAGGAAGGTATTTTACCTCATAAAAGATCTCTCGAAGAGAATAATGAGGAGGAAGAGAGAAGACTATGTTATGTTGGTGTAACAAGAGCTAAGAGGAAATTGTATATCACGTCGGCAGCATCAAGAATGCAGTACGGACAGGAAGTCAAATCTGAACCGTCAAGATTTTTAAAAGAGATTCCTGAAGAACTTTTTCTTTACCCTCATTCTCAGGCAGGTGAAAAAAATGTTGAGAATGCAAAGAACAAGATTCAGGAAATGATGGATAAGATCAAAGAAAAATATGCAAAAAAGTAAAGACGTTGCACTGCAACGTCTCTTTTTTTTCGCATCATCTGTCATTCTCGGACTAGATCCGGGAATCCAGGGGTATTCGTATTTGGATATTCCGTGTTGAATATTGGATATTGATAAATATTTATTTCGTCAAATAAATATTTATCCGCTCACCCCTATTCTCATAATCGAATTCCTTACCATCATATATCTGCTTTTGAATTGCATCACCGATAGAATCGATATATTCATCAATATTCTTTCTGATCCAGATAACATATTCTTCGTAAGAAACTTTCTTCACTTCTCTTGCAGTTGTATCTAAGATATCGAATAGAGCCTTTTTGTACTCTCTTCCCTGAGGAAGATCACTGAACATTAGAATATACTGCTTTCCCTTATCAAGCTGTTCTACCCAGTAACCTTTAACCTGATTCATTATCATCGGCATAAGTTTCTTGATAGCCTGGTCTATATTTGCATCGTAAGCTGTATTATTCCCCCATATCTCATCACTGTAACCGTTCTGAACACCTAGAAGCTTAGCTGTGGAAGAATTGAATATTTTAGCTGTGGCTTTAGCTTTCTTTTTACCGTTCCCAAGGTCTTCAAGCATTATTGCTACTGTAACATAGATATCAGCTTTCAATTTCTTTGACAGAAGTTCAGCCATTGTAACATTTTCATCAAGACCGATCTCTTTTAATGCAATGTCATCTTCGATCATTTTATTCAATTGCTCAAGATCGTAAACATCGTATCTGTTGATAGTAAAATACTGATTAATATTATTTATTGCCTGCTCAGTATATCTTTTGTCGTAATTTACTCCTTTTGGAGCGTAGAAAACAACCAGAGATGGATTGTCAAGCTGTGCTAAAAGGATTCCCAACGACTCAAGATCGCTCATCACGATATCTTTTGTGACAGCTGCTTTTATAGTCACAGTCCAGCTCCCGTCAGCTTCTCTCATCTGATCGATAACATCATAAGCTTTCACAAAACCTTCACTCTTTGAAAGGATATCATCTTTAACGGTCATATAATTCTGCATTTCCTGCTCTGATACAAGGTATGTACCGATTGCAGTTGTAATTGCATTTCTCTGAGCATCTTTGATCGCAGATTCTCTGTCAACTCCGATCCCCTGAGCTTCCACTTCCGTTATATTATGATCATGAGAATACTGACTGATCTTGTTTCCGGTGGTAAGATTCTGCTCTTCGACCTTCACTTCTTCAACAGGTGATTCTTCAAGTTTATCCTTATCCCTTTCCATTGGTGAAACATGCTTTACTGTTACACAGGAAGATATAAGTAACATTGTTATCAAAATAAATATCATTTTTAGCTTCATAGTTTACTCCTTTTAATTGTAATACAGGATATAATATGCTAAAATAAAATGATTTAGACAAAAGAAAAATATTATACACATATGGAAGTTATAGGGGCATCTCCTACAGCAACTAGAATATTGGCTATTAATTATTGAATTGTACCTTCGACCATTTTATAGACCTTATCCATCCTATCAAGGATAAATTTCTGCCTTGAAACTACTAATAAAATTGAATCTTCCATGACCAGTGATAAAAATTGTTCGATATCGTCACTGCTCAAAAGATCAAATCCTTCATCGATGATAAAAAGTTCAGGTTTTCTGAGAACTGCATTTATCAACGCGATCTTCTGCAGCTGACCTGTTGATAAATTCATACCGGTCTTGCCGATCACAATTTCAGGTTCGTAATCAGCTATATTTAAAAATGTCTTCATATCGAAATTTGAAGTAAATTCTTTCATTGCTTTTTCAGGTTCAGGGATACCGTAAGTAAGATTGTCGAAGATAGAACCGTTGATCGGAGTAAAGCCGTTATTTACAAAAGATATCCTGCTTCTGACACTTGAAATATCCAAATCGTTCAGAGATTTTTCATTGAATAATATCTCACCATCAGTAAGGATATTCAACCGTGGAAGAAGATTTACAAAACTGGTCTTTCCGCTTCCTGAGATGCCTGTCACTCCTACTTTTGAACCTTTTATTAACTTCAGAGAAATATCTTTAAGTATTACTTTATCCTCAATTTTATAACAAACGTTGTTGCAGATTATGGAATCGATCGACGATATTGGTTCAAGATCCGCTGCGCTTTCTTCGTCATTGTCCAAAAGAGTTGTTATTTTATCAGCTCCGGCTAAAGAGAAGTGTAAGTCTCCAAATGATTCAGCTGCTTTTTTAAACGGTTTATAGGCTGATTTCAGGATCGATAGATAAAGTACAATATTACCGGCACCCATTTCTTTATTTATCAACAAATAGCAGAAATAAATTGCAATGATAACGATACCAAATATACCGATTATTTCATTCGAAGGTTTAAGGAAGAATTTTATCTTTATATTTCTAACCGCAAGATCATAATTCCTCTTTGTCAGAGATTTAAAATCATCTAGTTCGTTCGATTCTTCTCCTGCGATTTTAATTGACTGAATACGCTCAACCTTATCTTTGATAAATTCAGTATAGTCCGCAGTTGTATCAGAGATACCTTTACTCAGCTTTTTCATCTTTCTGGATAAATATTTCACCAGATAAAGAGATACAGGAAAAAAAAGTATTGCAAAGAAAGATATCTTCCAATCTATATAGAAAAGTATCGGAAGAAATATCAAAAGAGCTATCATTGACCTAGAAAGCTCTATGAATACATCAATTATGTTATGTAATATCGTAACATCATACGTGATCCTTGACATCAGGTCACCGGTCTTATTTTTATTGAAATGAGGGAAAGGCAGATTAAGTATCTTCCTGCAAATAACATCTTTTATATCCTTGAGTATCCTCTGAACAGCAAAATTGAAATAAATATCTCTGAAGTATCTGAATAATCCACTTAAAATATAGATCGTTAAAAAAGAAGCACAGATCAATAGGAAAACATTAAATATCTGGTCGCTGTCTTTTATATTGAACTTGTAAGTTTCATACTTCATATCAAGTATTTTCACCGGTATCTTGATATTTAGAAATTTTGAATTCGTACTTAAATTTGATAGAGAATCAGCAATTACTTTGTAAATCATCCCCGGAAATATCTCGAAAATACTCATCAATAAAGTAAAAAGTATACCGAGTCCAATATACTTTTTCGTTTTCAATAAATATTTTAGCAGAAATTTTACAGACTTCATTCAGTCCTCATACAATAAATAGTATTCTCACCCCATCTCCGGTAAGCACAGTTCTGACATGAAACAGAATCATCAATTATCTCATCCTCATCATCAACTAAAAAATTTTGACACTCTTCCGCTGCTAAGGATAATTTTATATGATCTTCAACTGAATACCTGAACACTTTATTTCCGTCTACTTTTTCCCACATTAATATACCTTCAGCTCTTTTCTTGAAAGATTTTCCCAGTGACCTTCTTTATTCTTCCTGATCATCAGGACAGACTTGTGATCTTTCAGTATAGTTTTTAATTTGTCGGTGATAAATACTTCATCATCCGGAGATAACTTTGAACCACATTCTGTTGTTACAATATCAATTGACGGAGATAGAAGGATGTCTCTAACTTTGATAAAACCGTTCTTAACATCTAGATCAAATTTACCTTTGAATCTACCATCATTCCCTGAAAGTCTCAGCCCTATCCCGGCTAAAGCACCAATGATACCATCTCCGGTCCCACCATGCTCAGACAAGTGAATTCCGGTTTCCTTAGCCAATAAATATGCATCCTTTTTACAGAGAACATTTCTTTTAGCGTCCGATCCCCACTTTTTGATCTTTTCAACTCCATTATCATTCACTTTATCTATATCAACAATGCATAGTCCGGGATCAGAACCTTCTGCACAATTTTTTGTTAGAAATTCTATCGAGTGATCGATAATAAAAGGAATAATTGAGGTATCAACAAATGCTGATGAACACATTGAACTGTTATGTGAAGTATATTTTATATCTTTGTGAACAAGAAGCTGATGTCTTGTAACTCTGGAAAATGAAGTCTCAAACTTATCTGATAGCTCAACTATTAAATTTTCAAGGATCTCTCCAGTTCCTGCAGTACCAATATTATCTGTATCATCTATAGCAATATAAAAATTCATCTATGACCCTTTCATACCATATTTAAAACCAAGCGTAAATTTTGTACCCACTTCTTCAACACCGGTAACATTCCCCTGAGTAACAGTAATATCTTCTCCGAAAATATTGCTTACATTTATATAAATAATTGTATTTTCACTCATAAAATATTTTACTGATCCGTCGAACTGAAGATAACTGTCTGTAACTGTTTTGTCAATAACTACACCGTCAACAATAGTACCCCAGATCACTTTCTCATCACTGAAGGTCCCACCTACTGTTGCCACCCACGGATCAATCCTATAACTTAAGCTGGCATTTGCGATATGCTTAGGCTGTTCGTTCAAACGCCGCATAACATCTATATTCTCATCTTTTACCTGTGATCCCAACCATGAATAATTTCCTGAGAATGAAAATCCCTTCATCCCGATTCTATCAAGCTCAGTATTGAACTCAAAGTCCACACCGAATACAAGTGCTTTTGAAATATTGACATACTGCTGGATATTATAGCCAGTAGCTGTATCTATACCCACGTCCTTTATCTCAATAATATCTTTTACATCTTTGAAATAACCGAAAATAGAATAAAACTCTTTTTTACTGTAGAATTCAAAACCCAGGTTATAAACCAAAGCATTTGCTGGTTTTAAGTCCGGATTACCTCTTTCAATGATATTTTTTTTAGTTTTGATCTTATCAATTGGAACTACCGAGGCAAAAGGGGGTCTGGCTATCTGCTTAGAAAAACCGGCTTTAACAATATAATTGTCCTTAACTTTATAATTGATGAGCAAAGATGGATTCAAGTAGAAATAATCATTATTACCTGTTTGGACCGAGTCGATCACTTTATATTCATAGTATGCATATTCCGATCTTAATCCAAGAGAAAAAATAATTGACTCGATGTAGATCTCATCTCTCAAATACAATCCTGCCTGCAATTCAGAATAATCAAATGAACCATCTTCATCTATTAACACAGTATCAGGATCAACTATTTCTGTGGTTTTAACAAATCTGTTATAATCTCTGGTCAAATAGTTAAATTTTAATCCTGTTTTAACCGTGTTTGAATAAGAGAATATTGAAGAATTCAGATTTTTATAATCTGTAGAGAACATATATTCATGATTCAGTTGATCTTCATTCTCATCCGTGTAAACAAAACTATCGATCTTATCCTCAGTGACATATTTTTCTTTCTCATCATCAGCTCTGCTTACACTAATTTCTGATGAGATATCGTGGTAATCATCAAACCTATGGTTAAAAATAACTCCTAACTGACTAACTCTTCTCAGTATTGTCTGATCTGTTATGATATCTCTGTAGTTCAAACCACCCTGAGTTCTGAATTTAACATCCTGAACAACATCTCTTATTTCATCAAAGTTTGAAAATAGTCCTTTGAGTGCTATCTTGGTATCCTTGTTAAGAAACAGATCGTAATTTAAGTTGAATGATATTATATCAATTTCACAATCTTCTTCCACTTCACCAGTTATACCTGTTGAGGAATCTTTCAGTTCTTCGAGATTAATCCTTGTCTCTCTATTGTAACTTCCACTCAAGAAAAATTTATTTTTCTGCAGTGAAAGATATGACTCTCCGTTAGCATAATCGTAGTTTGTCGAATTTGTTATTGCAGCAATATCCAGTGTAAGAAAGTTCCTTAAAGAATTTTTTTTCGTTATAATATTTACGACACCTGCAACAGCATCAGAGCAATAATCTACAGTAGGGATATTTATTATTTCAATTTTCTCAATAATGTCTAGTGGTATTCTGTCCAGCTTGAACTCTCTGTCAGATTCACCACCGCAAGGTCTGTTTCCATCTATCATTATAGATTGAAATACTTTATCGAGTCCACAAAGCATCACGTTCCTGTTCGAACCGCCCGGTCCCTGTACCCAGAGACCGGGATACCTTTTAATAATATCACCTGCAGTAATATCCCCCAGACTCTCAAAATCTTTCTGATTAATAACTATCTTTCTGCTGGCCGCAAGTTTCCTGATATCTATGCTTTCCTGCTCAACAGTTACATTCAATTCGGGAAGAACGACTTCTTCGAATTGTGCAAAAATTATCGCAGTTATAACTAATATTAGATCGAAACTAATCCTCATCACTTGTATCCACAACGAACAGACCGAATGTACCGATTACACCACCTGTATCCTCAAGCATTTCAATTCTTACATTTATAAAATTCTCACCTTTGTCCAATAGGATTTCTTTAGGATTATCCCATGAGCTGTTATCTTTATCTTCAAAGTCCTTACCATTCTCGATCTGCTTGTAAGCTGTCAACCAATCCATTTGGTAAACTGACCCCTGAACATTTGCAGTTTTATCATTTCCCACTTCAGATGTACCTAATTCCTGCCAGTATATTATTGCTTTATCCGCATTTTTCACGAATACTTCATAATCTTTTATATCTGAATCAACGATCAGTGAATCATTTACAGAGAAAATAACAGGATTTTTCTGGACAACGAGCTTGAAGGTACCAGGTACGGTTTTTTGTTCTACTTTGACTATCAGGGTATCCTCGACAGCATCAACATAAACTTCTTTAGGATCATCTATCTCACTGTTATCTTTTCTAATGAAATCTTTACTATTTGCAATTATTTTATACGGAGAAACTCCATCCATTTTTAAAACTGATACCTGAATATCTCCGGTCTCACCTGAATTATTAACACTTCCTAGTTCCGTCCAATAGATCTTGATTCTTGTAACATCTTCAGTCGATACTTTGAACTCAAACGCAGAAGTTGAATCAATAGTTTCATCAACAGTTAACATTATTGTATCATCAGGCGTAATTACGGGTGCTACCGGATCACTTTCATCTGTGCAAGCAGTGAAGATGGACATAATCATTAGCACACTAAAAAGTGCAACAGTCATTTTCTTTAACATTTTTCTCTCCTTTTGTTTTATAATTTAGAAATTTTAAACTCAGGGAAATAAAAGTTCATGCTTGGAAAAATTTCCGAATTAAAATATGTATTGGGGGTTGTAACTGCAAATATAAAACAGTAGGTATTGATATTTTTCATTTCAGCTCCTTTCCAAGCACGGGAGACCGTTCCCTTTCGAGAGCGACCCATCGGTCCTGATCCATAGTAACGACCTTAGGATTTCGGACTTCAGAACTTTTATTTATTTCAATTTAACTACGATCGGAATTTTAACAAATCTGGTATGAATAGTCAAGAAATGAATTAATGAAAAAAGGGCGTAATAAATTACACCCTCATTCCAAAAAACACAATAATGTTTAAAAGCAAAGAAGTTCAAGGAAGATGGCTTAAATTAAGAAGGAACTTAGTCAGACCTAAGTGACTTCGAAAAGGAAAGCTATCTGACGCAGAAATTCAAAGATTTTAACATTATTCCACTGGGAAAATGTTTATCCTGTCTCCCCTATTCTCATAATCAAAATCCTTACCTTCATAGATCTGATTTTGAACTCCGTCACCGATTGCATCAATATAATCGTCGATAGAACCGCTGATCCAAACCTGATATTCAGTAGTCGAAACTTTCTTTATTTCTTTTGCCTCTGAAGACAGAACGTCAGTAATTGCCTTCTTAACTTTTCTCCCTTTAGGAAGTTTACTGAACATGATTACGTACTGCTTACCTTTATCCAGCTGAAGTTTCCAGTAACCTTTAACCTGGTTCATAATAAGCGGCATAAGTTTTTTAACAGCCTGATCAATATTTGCATCCTGAGCAGTGTTATTTCCATAGATCTCGTCACTGTATCCGTTCTGTACACCCAGTAATTTTGCTGTTGAAGCATTGAATATCTTAGCAGTAGCTTTAGCTTTCTTTTTACCGTTACCTAGGTCTTCCAGCATAAGTGCTACAGTTACATAAATATCTGATTTCAATTTCTTTGCCAAAATTTCAGCCATCGATACTTCTTCGTTCAACCCGACTTCTTTCATAGAGATATCATCTTCTATCATAGCGTTCAATTGATCAAGATCATACACATCATACCTGAATGTTGTAAAATACTGATTGATCTGATTGATAGCCTGTTCAGTATATCTTGGATGATACTGCTCTCCTTTCGGTGCGTAGAAAACTACTATTGAAGGATTATCCAGCTGAGATAAAAGAACACCCAGTGCTTCAAGGTCCGTCAGGATCATATCTTTAGCAACTGCTGCTTTTATTGTTACTGTCCATCCACCGTCAGCTTCTTTTACTCTGTCGATCACATCAAAGGACTTTACAAATCCTTCACTTTTTGAAAGGATCTTGTCTTTGACTGTCATGTAATTCTGCATTTCTGTCTCAGATGTCAAAAATGTACCTATTGCAGTTGATATAGCTTCTCTTTGTGCTGCCTGAATAGCAACCTGAACGGATGAGCCGTATCCACTGACTTCAACTTCAGTTACATTGTGGTCATGTGAATATTGACTTGCCTGTGCGTAGATCATTGTAATGCTGAAAACTACCAGCATGATAATAATTTTTCTGAGTTTCATAAGAACCCCTGTTTTATTAAAAAATATTATAATGTAAATCCTAAACCTGCTCTAACAACAAATCCAGAAGGTGTTAACCATCCTTCACCTTCATAATCTGGACCCCATGCTTCAAATACTTCATTTCCATCTTCGTCAGTTAACTCACCATAGAATCTATATCCTGCTCCTAAGTCAAAAAGTAATTGCTTATCAAGCATATAGTTTATACCTACTTTTGCTTTACCACCTACCGAATAATAATCATTTGTAGTATCATCACCTTGATCAAAACTCATCATCATATAACCTACATCCGCTCCAAAATACCATCCGAGTCTTCTACTAAAAAATTTCTTAGTAAATCCAAGTTCAGCAATACCAGTAGTTACACTATATTCATAAGTGTACAATACACTATTTACAATTTCAGTTATATTACCTAATTCAACAGGCAAAAAATCATACGTAGCATTAATATACAACTCAGGGATCTTAACAAATTTTGCTATATCGTATTCTAAATTTAAACCACCAAAAGCAGTTATAGATTCTTCCTCTAAATCCACTATAGGAGTTGAAGTAAAATCTGCATCTTCTGACCAAAATTTAAAACTGTTCATACCTCCCTGAACAAAAATATTCAATCCAACCAAAGGATATTCATAACATTGATCGTACTCATTAAAAAGGTCATCTTCTTTTTCATTCTTTGGATTTGTAACTATAAGAAGCTGTGAAGTTGATTCTTTGTCGTCGACTTTTCTTACTTTCATATAACCTGTTTCTACGAACTCCTGCTTACCGCCTTTGTTCATAAAATATCCAACTGTGTAAGCATCGTCAACGTTAACACCAACGTTCTTTCCAAAATTAAAAGCTATTTTATCTTTCTTTGGTTCAGCTTTAGTTACAAGAGCTTTTATTTTAAAAGCATCAATTTTCTTCAGCTCCTTTTCCAAAAACAAAAGCATTCCATTCGTAGCTGATTTTATCGCTTCGCTCCTCTTATCTTTCTTTTTTGGATTCAGGTTAATATCAAATAAACTTCCAAGAGCATTTGAACCTGATGCATTTATAGTCTTAACCAATTCAGGTGTCCATTGTGGATTTTCCACTGTACCGGTATTTTTTCCCGCATAGACATCAACTGAAACAGAAACCGAAGCTGTAAAGTCGTCACCTTTCTTTTTCTTTGTAACAGCGAATGCGTTTAATCTAGGAAAGAGAATGTATGCACCGTTCATTATCTTATCAACGTTCTCTCCTGTTACAAAATTAGTTCCGTAATACTCATTCTTTATATCCCACTGTTTTGCAGCTCTTTCTTCGATCTTTGTTGCAGTGTATTCCTTTACGATCTCAAAAAGTTCTGAAGCGTTAGTAACTCCAGCTGGTATGGGATTATAGTCAAATCTTCCCATGTTCGTAAATTTTTGAAATACCGCGTCGTAGATCATTTGGACATCTGACTGAGTAGCAGTGATAGCTGCAGGAGTTACATCCATTTTAAAAATAGATATTGATTTCCTGTCATATTCTTCCATTGCAGCGGTCAAAACAAAAGTCGTAAGGACCAATACCAGTGTGATTATTTTTTTCATTCTCTCCTCCGAACAAACAAATTTATATTTATCATACATTATCCAATAATTTACTATTATAACTAAAACTAAGGCTATTGGCAATATAAAAAGTAATAAGGAATGTTGCCTTGTTCAAAAATTTATTCTTCTATTGAATATTTTAACATCATAATCCTGAAAAACTTCCTGTTTATTGTAAACAGTACGATCTCTACCAAATCCAGATTCTTCATAGAACTCTTTCAATTCCCCTGCAAAAATGCTTAAAGCCCCATAGGACAATCTTAACTTTGTATCGAATTTCATTTTAAAAATCTGATCTTCCTGTCTGTAAAACAGCTTGATCGTATCATTGGTAAAAGGTTTTACTTCCACTGACAAAGTATGATCATACTGTCCCCGTTTCTTTTTCTGAGAATAATAATCCTCAATATTATTAAATGGAACGAATCTGCTTTTCGAATTTATTTTTATATTATAATTCTTCACCTTTTCACTGTTGTTTCTGAATATAAAATATTTTACATAGTCACCTTCGTATTCCCGTAAAACAGCTTCTTTGTAATCATGTTCAATATCCTGTTTTTTTCTAACAATATAAGTTTCTTCAGCTATCGTTTCTAATTTAAAATTCTCTGAGTACTTTTGTTTTTTGTAAATGAACTTTTCGTCATAAAATATCAGTGTATCGAGTTCTGATCCTAAAATACTCATTCTGCTTTCAATTTCTGATGTAGAACTTAGATCATTACCGTTAAAATGATCAGGGGATCTTAATTTTGAATAATTAAGGATCGTTTTGGCAACATCAGTTAAATTTATTCTTGCTGTTATTCTTACAGGCTCAATGTTACCCTCAGAATAGAACATAGTTATAAGAGGTTCATAAATTTTATCCGAGGAACTTGATATAAATATGAAAATGTAGTCATTCAGATTCACTTTGGTTTTAACGTAGAAAAAATATTCCCGCAGGAAATAATCAATATTTCTCAAGTATAAATTATGGTCATCTGTTTCGCAATTAAGATCTAAAAAGTAAAAATTTTCAGCATTTTTATTTTCGTTTATATCGTTATAAAATTTTTTGATCATATGACTGTTGCTTCCGGGATCGTGAAAGAAAACAGAAGAGTTATTGAACATTGTGATGATCCCGTTATCATTTTCAGATCTGCTACCGTAAAAATGTGTATTATATCCTGACAGATCATAGATCTCAGGCAAAGATGAATATCTCAAACTATCCATTATTATTGTTTTTTCATCCTTATATGGTGGAAAATTATCAAGATTTAAATAGGTATCAAGGCATTTTAAGAATGAAACTTTTGATTCATATCTATTTAAAGATTGCAAAAAAGTTTTTGGAAAATATTTTGATCTGGATCGTATTTTTGAAAGTAATGGAAAAGCTGTAGTATCACTTATGAGACTGTCTTTTAGACCAGCAATATCAAATATAACAATGCTTTTCTTCTTTTTTCTGTCCCATCGGGGTTTAACTGATCTTAATAATCTAAAATTAAAAATGTAAGTAGATCTACTTTGCTGCACAACTATGCTTGACTTCACCTTGCCAAGAAAAATTCTATGTTTTGTAAAAGTAGTTTCTTCT
The DNA here is from genome assembly GCA_016937995.1 of Candidatus Delongbacteria bacterium. GTDB lineage: Bacteria > UBA4055 > UBA4055 > UBA4055 > UBA4055 > WTAK01. The sequence continues at coordinate 62,782 of JAFGVM010000057.1, read as the reverse complement.
AAGACCACCTTTTTTAGCTTCTGATCATGCTTTATCGAAACAGAACCTGAGTTGACCGTTGAAAATGAATTAAACTCAACATATATATCACTATTTTTAAATTCTTTTGGTATTTCGAATATCAAAGAATCTTCATTTGCTACTAAAACTTCAGCAAAATATTCCATACTGTCGATCAAAATATTACTCTTTGTAAAATATGAATTTTTAACATCAATGTCTATATTTTTTAAAAAATCATTGTATGGAACCTCTGCGATCAAACTTGTGTCAATTTCAGAGATCAATTTAATTTTCGAAATTTCAGGTTCTGAATCACTGTTTTTTATCGTAAGAACATAAAAAAATGATAATGCTAATATCAGTATGAGTATCGTAAAATATTTCAATTTAGTTCAGCCGGTTTTGTTATTTAGAAATTAAAAAGTATTCCTATGGAATGTTGAGGTGACATATCCTCATTAATATCAAATTCTATTGGCATTCTTCCAACCATGGAAAAGTCAAATCCTAATCCGTTCTTGAATAAGTATTCAACTGTAAATCTGCCGTACATATGATTAGTCCTGAATCCTTTGCTCATACCATTATCATAAGCAACATCATCATTGAACGAAAGACCTAAATTTCCCTGAAAGACCCAAGTTCTAACTCTTTTTGTAAGACGGTAAGATCCTGCAATTATTATCTCAGCTTTTTCCTTCATGGTTGATCCTTCATCTGAAAAATCAGCTTCGATCATAAAACCAAGTCTTTTCGTTATGTATTCTTCTACTGCAAAACCAATTTTATTGTAGCTTGCAGGGAACAGAGTATAGGACAATCTTATTTTATTGTGTTTCAGGTCCTTGTACAAACTTTGATCCTGCGCCTTTTTTTCTTTGAACAGGTCGAACTCACCTGAAAATAAGGCTATAAAGTTGAGAAGTAATATTATTATAAAAAGTTTTTTCATGTTCTTTTATGTGTATCGGTCACAAATTGTTGTGCCCTTACAAATCCCTTCATAATTGGATATTCCGTGTTGGACATTGATTATTGCTATGCCAGTTTATCCACCATATCAAGTTTTTCCCAACTGAACTGATCCCTTCCAAAATGACCATAAGCAGCTGTTTCTTTGAACACAGGTTTTCTTAAGTCTAATTTCTTAATAATACCTTTCGGTGTAAGGTCAAAATGCTTTCTGATCAGCTTTACGATATCCTCACCGCTAACCTTTCCTGTCCTGAAAGTTTCAGCCATTATTGAAACTGGTTCTGCTACACCAATTGCATAAGCAAGTTGTATCTCAAGTTTTTCTGCGAGTCCTGACGCTACAATATTTTTTGCAATATATCGTGCCATATAAGCAGCTGATCTGTCAACCTTTGTAGCATCTTTTCCGCTAAAAGCACCTCCACCGTGTCTTGCATAACCTCCGTATGTATCGACAATGATCTTTCTACCGGTAAGTCCGGCATCACCCATAGGACCACCAATAACAAAATGTCCTGTTGGATTGATATAGGTTTTATAGTCATGTGTTTCGAACATCTCTGAAATAACCGGTTCGATAACGTGTTTTTTTACCTTTGAGCTAAGATCTGAATGACTGATCGTATCTGAATGTTGAGTTGATACTACAACTGTATTTATTGATTCAGGTTTCCAGTCTTTATAGTCAACTGATACCTGAGACTTTCCATCAGGCCTTAAGAATTCCAGATTACCTTCTTTTCTGCATTGAGACAGCTTCTTAGTAAGTTTGTGAGCAAGAACGATCGGTAGTGGCATATACTCCGGGGTTTCGTTACAAGCGAACCCGAACATTAAACCCTGATCACCTGCTCCATCCCTGTCAACTCCGAGAGCAATATCCGGACTTTGCTGATCTATTGTGGAAATTACACCGCAAGTATTATAATCAAAACCCATTCTGGAATCATCGTAACCGATCTCTTTGATCGTATTTCTGACTGTTGTAGGTATATCTATATATGTTTTAGTAGTCATTTCCCCACCTACTACAACCAGTCCGGTAGTTACGAAAGTTTCTATCGCGACCCTGCTCATAGGGTCATCTCTTAATGCTGCATCAAGAATAGCATCAGAAATCTGGTCAGCTATCTTATCAGGATGACCTTCTGTTACCGATTCACTTGAAAACAAAAAATTACCATATTTCATAAAATCACATCCTTATTATTCTTCGTTAGTTAAAGAAAAACCTTACACCCATTCTGCCGAAGATACCACTCATGTCATATTCTCTTTTAAAAGTATATGTAGTACCGGCATAATCATCTTCATACTCATAGCTTGGTTTTGAATAATGGTATCCAACTTCTGCCAAAACTTCAGATCTTTCACCAAGGTTATAAATCATACCACCACCCAGTCGCCAGTTAAAATCGAAAGCAAGCTCTGATTTATCATCATCATCAAAAGTTGTATAAGAAGCGTAGAGCATTTCAGCTCCTAATCCACCTGTTGCAAACCATTTATAGTTAAAATTAATTGGAAATTTCGCAGTAACCATAACCAGGACAGGGAAATCATAAATCGTTGTTTCACTTAGGGTCCTTAGATCGGTTGCTGTTAAACCCGGAACATTTTCATATTCATCCTTGATCTCTTTATCTTCGAAATCTTTTTTAAACCAGTCCATTTCAACTGACACATCCAGATTTGTATCTATATGTAATCCATATTCAATACCTAGATCAAATCCACCTTCACAAGCTCCCGGAAAGAACATTCCCGCTTTTATTGCTCCAATTTTACCCTGAGAATACATTGACACCATTGCCAACAGAAATATCATCATAGTTAATTTCTTCATTTTTTATCTCCTTTTACTTAATTCTAAATTTGCGACAATATAAGCTATTTACTTATAACTAACAAACACTAAAATGTTCCTTCAACACTTACATATTCAGCACAATTCAATGCTTTAGGTTTTCGTAAGATTACTTTTCCTGAAGTAATATGTTCTTTGTTCTTCAGCTTTTCTGTGATCCTGCTCACTAAAGTTTCTATCAGATAAAACTTAGTTCCTTTAAGATATTCAAGGATTTCATCTGTTAATTCCTTATAATCTACGGCATAATTAAAATCATCTGTTTCTGCTGCCTTACCTGCATCATATTCAAATTCAATATCCAATTCGATCGTTTGAGGGTACATTCTCTCCTGATCCAAAGTTCCAACAATTACATCAGCTTTGATATTCTTGATTGATATTACCATATCAAGTTCTCTCCTCCATCTACCTTAATGATCTCTCCGGTCAGAAAATCATTCTCGAGAATAAATTTCACTGTAGAAGTAATATTTTCAGGAGATCCTTTTCTCTTAAGCAGGTTCTTTTGTGATAGTCGTTCAACATACTCTTTACTTTCGTTAACAGCCGGCAGGATAAGGCCGGGACAAATTCCGTTTACTCTTATACCGGGTGCAAATTCAACAGCTGCCATTTCTGTCAGATATGCCAAAGATTTTCTTGACAAGATATACGCAGCATAAACATTTTGACTCTTTGTTATCTTTGTGTCCAGGATATTTACAACATTGCCTGAACCGCACATTGATGAAAATTCTTTGATCAGAAAATAAGGTGCTTTGAGATTAACATCTATAAGTTCTTCAAACATTTCAAATTTAGTATCCGTAATAGATGCTCTTTTGAATATGGATGCGTTATTTACCAATACTGATAAATTAGGGAAAGTAGAATAGGCAACTTTGATCAACTCTGACAAGTAGATTTTATCTCCTAAGTCACCTTTGAACAGACTGCATTGAACTCCATTTTCAAGAATTGTTTTCTGGGTTTGTAGAGCATCTTGCTCGGATGAATTATAATGCAGAGCAATATCATATCCAGATCTTGCCAGTTCAATAGCAATTTGTGCTCCGATTCTTTTTGCTGCACCGGTTATTAACGCTGCTTTATTCATTACTTTCCTTTGTCATTGCGAGGATTATTTATAATCCGTGGCAATCTATTTTTTTTATACGAGACGTGATAAATCACGTCTTTACGGGATGTTTGGGGACGAAAAGAAATCGTCCCCTACAGTTTCCCTTGGATATTGAACATTCCGTGTTGATTATTGAATATTCATCATTTTCCTATCAGGCTTAGAAACTCTGATCGTGTAGCATTTTCGTCCCTGAACGAACCCAGCATACACGAAGTTGTCATGACAGAATTTTGCTTCTCAACACCTCTCATCATCATGCATAAATGTTGAGCTTCAATTACAACACCTACACCCTCTGCATCTGTATATTTCAGGATAGTTTCAGCGATCTGCCTTACAAGATTTTCCTGTATTTGAAGCCTTCTTGAAAATACGTCAACGATCCTTGCGACTTTAGATAATCCAAGGACTTTACCATTCGGTATGTATGCGACATGACATTTACCTATGAACGGGAGCAAATGATGTTCGCAAAGAGAATAAAGTTCAATATCCTTTACGATCACCATATCATCGTTTGAAGTTTCAAAAATAGCTCCATTTACAACTTTATCAATATCTTCAGAGTATCCTTTCGTAAGGAATCTGAAAGCTTTGGCCGCTCTCTCTGGAGTTGTCCGTAATCCGTCCCTGTTCAGATCTTCACCGATATCAGAAAGAATTCCTTTAAAATGATCTTTAAGTTTATTAGTCGTTTCAGGCATGATATATTTCTCACATTCATTATTAAACCAAATACAACCCGTAAGATAATACAAAATGATCCGTTTACCCAATATATTTTTATTGTTATACTACTGAATGTTACTTAAATTTATAAGGACAGTGTTCGACATATTGCATCGAGTTTGTCAAAATGAGCACAGACTGTTCAAAAACAAGCAGATCAAAGAGCAAATTTATTTCTTAATTGAGCTTGTATGACCCAAGCGACATGAAAAGAAATATGATTGGGATGAAGATATGCGAAGCTTTTCAACAGTCTGGAAATAATAAATTCTGAGGTTTATTATGCAAAAATCCATATCTGTAAAATGTTTTTATGAAAATACTAAGACCACTCTAAAACTGATCCCGATGATAAAAAATATTCTCGGGACTGATAAAAAGATCACTAAAAGCGGATTGAACAAACCTGGTCTTGCTTTAACAGGATACTTCAAAGGATTCAAATTTGAATATTTACAGGTCTTTGCCCCGACAGAGGTAAATTACATCAATGAAAGAATTAAAAAGAACGATACAAAAAATATAGAAAAGTTCTGTACGTTTGATATTCCGGGAATAATCTGTCAGGGGAAAAAAAGGATACATCCTGAATTCGTAAAAATGTGTGAAAAAAATAATATCCCTCTTTTCAAAACAGCAATATATTTTCACTCCCTTTACCACAAAACCATCGAATTTTTAGATAATAGATTTGCTCCTTCAACACAAATTCATGGCACTCTTGTCGATGTGTACGGTACCGGTCTGCTTATCATGGGTCGAAGCAGTATAGGAAAAAGTGAGATAGCCCTTGACCTTGTAGAGAGAGGACACAGACTTGTAGCGGATGACGTCGTAACTATAACAAAACGGGGTGAGCAGGTACTGATCGGCAGAAATCATGGAGATTACACCCCGTTCATGGAGATCCGTGGAATTGGTATACTGAATGTTAAAGAGATTTTCGGAACAAGAGCGATCAGGATACAAAAAAGAGTCGAGATGGTGATACTTCTTGAAGACTGGAAAGCAAATGAAAATTATGAAAGGGTCGGAGAAAATGACAACAGCATAAAAATACTCGGTGTTGATATACCAAGGATCAAATTACCTATTTATCCAGGTAAGAACATAACTGTTATTGCTGAAACCATAGCTTTGAACCTTCACCTGAAAGTATATGGTTACAATGCTGCTAAAGAATTCAATAAACTTCTTATCAATAAAATGAAAAAACAGAAAAAATTAAACTCTTACTTAAGTAATGATTATGAATAAAATGATCATAATATCCCACGGTGAACTCGGGAAAGAATTGTTAAATATTGCAAAAAAGATCGTCGGGAATTTTTCACCTGAATTTATTTCCACAATATCTAATAAGGACCTCTCCCTTCAAGATATAATTAAGATGATCGAGGATATAACAAAATCTGATCCTGACAGTTTTTACATTCTCGCAACTGATTTTCCTGGAGGAAGTTGTTTTATTGCATCAAGAAAGGTTTCTTCATCCAGTGACAGGATCGTTACAGTTTCAGGTATTAATATTTCCATGATCCTTTCATTCCTGACTAAAAGAAACAATTATTCAGGAAAAGAACTTGCTGAAGTAATCAAAACTGACGGGAATAGGGCCATTATCTCATAAAACCTATGATAAAAAAATCAATCTACATATTTCTTATTATTTATCTTACCGGGGCTTATTCTCAGGTAAAAGATGATTCTTTAAAGGTGAGAACCTTTCCTTTTCAAAATGGTGAATATCTTCATTTTGAGGTAAATTACGGTTTCATGCTTGCAGGTTATGCGACCATTGAAGTAAGAGAAAATAAACATTACAAAGGTAACGATTGTTTCATTTTTAAAACAACTGCAAAATCAAGAGATGCGTTCAACTGGATATACAAGGTCCGAGACTGGACAAGATCATACTTCGATAAAGACTCACTTAGATCAGTGCGTTTCGAAAAACACCTAAGGGAAGGATCTTACCACGTTGACATTGAAATTGATTATGATCAGGAAAATCACACTGCGAATTATTTCAGAGTTCGAAAAGGGAAAAAAAATAAAAGAAAAGAAATTAAGATCCCTCCAAATGTAATAGATGCACTTTCATCTCTATTCTTTGTAAGAATGCAGGATCTGAAACTTGGGCAGGAAATATTAATACCTGCAACTGATAATACTAAGATCTATAACATAAAAGTTCTTGTCCTGAGGAAGGAAAAGATCAAGACAAAGGCAGGCAAATTCGAATGTATAGTGGTAGAGCCTATAATGGCCGATGGCGGTGTTTTTAAAAAGGATGGAAAAGTTCAGGTATGGTTGACCGATGATGATAAAAAAATGCCTGCTAAAATGGAGACAAAACTTTTCTTTGGATCAATAGTAGCAGAATTGGACTGGTACACTTTGAAATAATTTTAACAGCTTATGGGACTTTTTAAAAACAAAATATACTTTTTTTTACTATCTCCTTTACTTTTGATATTTACAACGTTGTATTCTATCGCAGTTTATTTAAGGCACTCACTTTACGAACTGAAAATATTCAGATCATACAAAGTTCCCGGAAAGATCATATCTGTTGGAAATATTACTGTCGGAGGTACAGGGAAAACCCCAACTGTTATCAGTCTTGTGCATGAGTTGTTAAAAGCTGGTAAAAGGACAGTTGTAGTATCTAGGGGTTATAAAAGGAAAAGCAGCGATCAGATCGTTGTTCATGACGGTAAAACTCTTCTGGGAAATGTAGTTAATTCTGGAGATGAACCTTTAATTATAGCTTCTTCGACCGGTGTTCCAACAATTTGTGATCCTGACAGAGTATCAGCATCAAACTTTGCCATAGAGAATTTCGATCCGGAATTTATTGTTCTTGATGATGCATTCCAGCATAGGAAGATCAAGAAGGACATCGATATAGTTCTTGTGGATGAAAGAAGGTTTCTTGGCAATAAGTTTCTTCTCCCCTTTGGTATTTTACGGGATTTTATTTTCAGACTTAATTCCGCGGATATTTTAATTCTTTCAAAAGTTAATTCTCTTGATAAAAAGTTAATTCCGAAATTGAAATACCTGAAAAAGTACGGGAAAAAAGTTTTGATCTCTTATGTCAATGCTGATAGAATAAAAAATAATCAGCAAGAAATTCTTTTGGATAGCATTCATGATAAAAATATTTATCTGTTTTGTGGCATAGGTGACCCTGATAATTTCTATTCTTCCTTCGAGAATATGAAAGTTTCCGGTAAAAGATCATTCTCAGACCATCACTATTACTCAATAAACGACATTAATGCTATTCTGGAAACTGGAGCTGATTATATTATAACTACTCTGAAGGACTTTGTTAAGTTGCCTGAGGAATTTCAAACTAACGAAAGGTTATTTTATCTGGATATCAGTCTAGATTTGTATTCAGAAACCCTTGATAAGACTTCAATATTAGAAAATATTTACCTGGAAAAACCTGAATGGCGGATTTAAAATATTTAAAAAAGTATTCTGCTGAGACCGATATCTGTACTCTTTGCGGAACCTGCAGGACGGTTTGCCCTGTTTTTCTTGAAGAAGGTACAGAATCATCTTCGACGAGAGGCAGAATAAGTTTGATCCATGGACTTATCTCGGAAGAACTTAATTTCACTAAAAATCTCTCCGGTAAAATGTATGCCTGTTTAAATTGCAGGAAATGTGTAGAAATCTGTCCTGCAAATGTTAATTATGCTGATCTGATAACAGCTGCTAAAGTTGACATTAATCTAAGTAAAACAAGATACTTCAGGGTAACATTTCTGAAGTATCTGTTTAACTCAAGCATACCATTGAGTAATTTATCCCATAAGATTTTAAGATATTTTAGAAAAGTTATAAATAAAAATGATTTGAACACACGTAATTTTATTGGAAAATTTGTATACAACATTCTAAAGTTACCTAATTCCGCAATTCTACCACCTTTACCTGAAAGGTTCTTTTTCAATATGAATAATAGACATGAGCTTGTAGGAGAACAGAAAAAAAGAGTTGCTTTGTTCCTTGGATGTGGTGGAAATTTTAATTATCCCGAGACTTCAGATCATTTGATCGGTATCCTGAGGAGAAATGGAATTGAAGTTCTAATCCCTGAAAATCAGGTTTGTTGCGGTTCACCTTTGCTGGATAATGGATCAATAAAACTGGCTAAAAATAATGCTCTTAAAAATTTGAATATTTTCAACAATTTAAAAGATGTTTCGGCTATAATAACCCAATGCTCAAATTGTACGGAAATGCTTAACAATCAATACCGTAATTTTCTTGAAGTCGGAAATTTTAAGATCCCTGTGATGAATTCCATCGAGTTTATAAGAAAAGAAAATATTCCTCTGAGTCCCAGATTCTCTGAGAAAATTTCAACACATGCAATGCTCAGAACTTATAAGGAGCAGAATATAAAAGATCTGATCGTTTCTACTGTGGATTCTGTTTTTCATAAGGATAATATCATTCACTTTAATGATGATAAATGTTGCGGAGCTTCCGAGTTGTATAACATTGAAAATTACGATACGCGTAAAAATATCACTGATAAATTTCTAGGTAACTATACTCAGCAAGGTGTAAAATATATTGCATGTAATTCATTTGCCTGTATACAAAAAATCAATGAAGCTGCATCTCATCTTAAATCCTATATAAAAGCAGTCGGGATAACCGACATCTTTGAATAATACATTTAAATTATTTTTTCTGAGTTTCATACGGTCTTCCTTATCTAAAAACGAGTGTTTTATTTTAGATTGTATAACGATAAAATCTTCGGGATCTTATTATTTACAGCTCCAATAATACCGGCCTCAGTATAAACATCATCCTCTCTAAGTCCTACCTTATATATTGAATGACCAACATCCCAGTTATTAATAAGCGGTTTCTTAAAATCAAATATCTCCATAGCTAAAGCATCTGCAACAGCCAGAACATTTATGATAAAAATAAAATCAGCTGTAAATTTACGGTATTCCAGTTTAGTGTGATTCAGACAAATATATGAAAAAATTGAAGGCAGCTCCCACTTGTTTATCATCATATACCCGATCTCGTTGTGATGCACAACATCATTAATGTCATCAAGGTCTATTGATTCATTTGAATCAAACACTGTCTGAACCAGCTCTTCCTGAAAGTACATTGTTGCGAATAATTCTCCAACATCATGGAATAATGCATAAAGATAAAAATTTTCAGGATTATGTTTTGTTTTTCTGAACAGATTTATCTTCTCGATAATATCTCTGCTGATATGTGCTGCTATTATGATTTTTTTTAGGACAAGAGCGGTTTGTTCATTTTCATTTAATGCTAATACCGAGCATGTATACAAAACATTTCTTAGATTAGTTACGCCAAGTTTATTAATTATGCTAGGCAGGTTCTCAGATAAGCCCAGCTCTCTTTTTGATTCAGGAATAAAATTATTAAATATTTTTGAGAATATTTTATTTGAATTAACGTAATTAATTACGGGAGTGAAATCATCGTTGTCAGTTTTGAGATTTTTATTTATCTGGTGAATATCTTTTGGATAGTTAGGTAATTTATCGATCAATTCAAGTATCTTACTTAAACTAACTACTTCCATGATTAGTCCGTTATTATTTCAATTATTAACAGCCTGATAAAAAAAAACTTGAGTTTGACCATATTGATCGAACTCAAGTCATAAAGAGAGAATAGTAAGTTTATTTGTTCTTTAGTGTTTCGATCTCTTGTTCTAATTTTTTAATGTTATTCTCTATTTCTTTTTTGTCATTTTTTAATTTTTCGATCTTTTCTTCTGTAGTCTTAATCTTCTCTTTTGACGCTTTTATCTTAGCTTCGATATCTGTAATATCTGTTTCGATCTTAGCTATCTTCTCTTCTTGCGCTTTTATCTCTTTGTCATAGTCAACTTGTGCGTAAACATTAAGTGATAATGCCATGATAAAAATTATTGCCAATATTCTTTTCATTTTGTGCTCCTTTGAAGCTTTTTTTTATTATCAGTAGCCAAAATATAAATATTTTAACTCAAAAGTCAAGATAAAATAAAGTTGGATATATTTGATCTCGACCAAATCAAACTGTTACTTTACTTAACTAGACCCGGTTGTTTCACCCTAATTTCTTTCATAGGTTCTTTCATTTCATTTGTTGCTGTTATGCAAAAGAATTTCTTATCCAGCATTATTGTTGATTCCCATGTCGTACCAACTACTGAATCTTCCAAAGTGAATGTTCCATAGGGATCTGTTGACGAATAGATATTATATCCTGTTGCTTCGGCTAAGGGATCCCATGATATTGTTAATGTATTCCCTAAAACACTTGGAACCGGATTAAGAAAAGGTCCCGGAGGATCAATTCCACCAATTACTTCAACAGTATTACTTCCATCTGACTCACCTACCGGATTTAAATAGCAGGCTGTTACATAATATGTATAAGTTCCGTATACAAGAGAGTTATCTGTATAGCTTGTAGTTGTAGAAGTACCGATTATCACATCATTTCTATAAATTTTATAATAGTCCAATCCTTTTCCTGAAATTTTCAGGTCTGCAATTTTTCTAACCCTATTGTCGATCATTGGTAATTTTTCAACGAGTTCTTTTTCTGCTGTCCAACCAGATTTAACAATTGGATCGGGGTCTCCACTTGTAACATGAGCTATCATACAGTATGTCAAAGGTTCTCCACCGGATGAAACATAATAATTGTACGAACTCTCTTGAGTATAGTAAAAATAACTGTTTATTCCAGAAGTCGAAGGACCAGCAAGAGTTGATGGGTGACCGGTCGTTACGTCCAATGCCTCTACTTCAACATTCCATTCCCCGTTTACCACAACCTGCATCGGTAAACCTATTTTGTATATTTCTCCGGAAATTGCAGTAAGTGTACCGGATTCATATTGCAGTACACCTCCATCAATAGGATGACCTTCCCATAGTCTGATAACAAAGGTATTACCATTCCACGGTTCATCTTCCCATTCATAAAATCCCGCTGCTAAAGAATCAATTGTAACTGGATAATAGAGCCCTAACTCCTCTGCTCTGAATTCAACTCTTCTTCTTGCACAATCAGTATCATCTAAATAATCAACTGTCGTAGTACAATTTTCTGGAGCAATATATGCTGACCAGTGAGGAGGTGTTCCGTATGGCATATACCAGTTCAATTCAACATCATTGCTTAGATCATTAAAAACACCTGTTAGAAAATCAGGTTTGGGATTTGCGTCGATAAAAGCTGTTACCCTGTCTGATGGGATCGATTGTCCTGTAGGATAAAGCACTCTTATAAAATATTCATTATCTCCGTCAGCAAAATTAGTATCCGACCAGAAAATTGCTTCTGGATCATTTATTGTAGCTTCCAAAGTGTTATTTCTGTAAATTTCATATCCTGTTGGTTCATCAGTTCCACCCTGATTACTTCCACAAATGACATCATCTATAGCTAACTGATAACCATTAGTATACTCATAAGCCCAACCGAATCTATATGTGCCTGTGTAAGCAGAAATATCGAAAAATACTTCCGAATCATAGAGATTATTCCCAGCTTCGCCAAGAACTGAACCATCCCAAGAGAATATATTTGTCAAATTAGCTTCAGCTTGAATTGTGTTTGCCTCAGTAAAATCGCCCGTATACAAATAACCTCTAATGTTAGTAAGCCATCCTTCTGTTTCGTTATTCTTATACCATATCCAAAAACTGATAAATCCGTTGGAAGATAAAGTAAATTCCGGTGTGAAGTTCCAACTCCATGGACCATTCCCATTTGAACCTGCAGAATAAGAAAGTCCTGTTGCGTTATATCCACTATGAATGTATTCATCTGAGTTGAATGTGCTATAGTCAACTAACATCCAGCCATCAATATTATCTTTGAAATAATCTCTAGAAGGTGATTTAACACCGGCAGCTACAGATTGTTTTTGAACCCATCCTGTCATACCGGTTTCAAAATCCTCTTCAAAGAAAATAATACCGGTATATGGTTTTGTCCATTCTATATCAATACTGGTCCTTCCGACAGGTGTCGCAGACAGATTTTCAGCTATTGGGTATTCTTCTTGCTCGGTAATCTGAACATAGTATGTATCGGTAAAATGTGATTCTCCGTCAGAATAAACTGCCTTAACAGAATAAGCATAGTCTTCAGCTGACAAATTTAGATCACTGTAGGATAGAGATATTGTATTGTTGATCAATTTTTGCTCAGTGTGATCCACAGATCTATAAATATTGTAACTAAGTGGGTTACCTGTAGAAGGTTTTGTCCAGGTTAGCTGAACATCTGAATCGTTCAATAATTGTCCCGTAAAATTTTCCGGTGCAGGCCATGCTGTAAAAGGATCGTTCAAAGGCACATATGTTATACCTATCTGACTTGCAGTGAAATCTCCCCCGCCAGTATCACAGGAACCAACTCCTCCTGGAATTATAAAAGTTCTCTGGAACCAACCGTCATAATCTCCACCCCAGCCGAAGTTAAAATGATACCAGTAATCACTGGTATAACCGTCGAGTAAGAATGCATGAAGACCACCTGCCCAGAACCAGGGTCTTTTTGCGTCAAGTTCAGATCGTATTAGTGCAGCGTCTTCTTCTGGTAATAATGGTGTACCTAAACTATAAAAAACAGAAGAAGCTGCTTTCCAATGATCCATGAAAGCATCTGCAACACCTAATGCGGTTTGTCCCGAACCACCATCGGCAGTTGTACCATAATCCATTTCAACCGAAAGTCCCATATTATAAGAAAGACTTGCCAGCATATCCAATTCAGATTGGTTCATATTCATGGATTCCCAATATTCAGGATATAATCCCCATTCGATCACAATTTCATCTTTCATCATTGAATAATCAAAATTTAAAGTTGAAAAATCTGCAGATAAAGTTGTTCCATTCCAATCATATGAAACTGTTCCTTCTCCGGTAACAGGCCATTGATGATAATTTAGCATTTGTGCCATTGTAGTAGCTATGCAACCAACATAAGTCCATGTGTTGTCCTTTTCAGGACATTGATCGTTCCAGGGATATATTTGATCCCACTTACTCTCTACGAGTCTATCAACAACTATATTGTAAGACTTTGGAAAAACATTGTTCTCAATATCTATCCACTGTTGAACGGCAGCTTCATCAACATATTTACTGGATTTTCCACAATAAAGCTGTCTGTCATAGTTTTCGATCCATTCTTTAAAATTCTGACCACCCAATTTATCAGGGTCTGGAACAGTTCCGTGGTCTGAATATGCTAAAATAGGTTTTAGTTGATCATTTGAAGTAATGATCACAAAACCTTGTTCGAATTTAACAGTGTATCTGGTCACTTCTCCCATATACACATTTTCAATGACTTTCACAACATTTGCACCTGATTTAGCAGTCACTTCAGGACAGCGGTTCTTATAGAAATTTACTGCAACTTTTTGTGCTCTATCCTTATCTACAAAAGCAGCAGAAAGAGAGACACACAGTACCAGTATTATTGATATTAAACTTTTCATATCGCATCCTATCTATAGAAATATTTATAATTTTAAGTATCATTTATCAAGACTGAATCAATATTCACTTTAAAATAAAGTAATTATGCTATTTGCACAAGAAAAAAAAATTATTACTATCAAAATGTAGCGAACAAGATAGTTCAGGGAAAATTGATTTTTCAAGATGAGGATCTTTGTAAAATAGATCAAGTGACTAAAGATTTGAGAGGGCCTGATCTATATCATCTTGAAAAAACTCCATATATTTTTCATTCAATGATGATAAAGATTCCGAACTGTCTGTTTCTAAAATTATCTTACCTTTTTTCATAAAAATTATCTCATCACAAAAGTCACTTATGCTAGTCAGATCGTGTGAGCTTAAAATGATCGTTGTATCTCTTTTCTCTTTAAGATATTTCAAAATAGCAATAAAATCTTTTCTGCCGACAAGGTCAAGGGCACTGAAAGGTTCATCAAGGATCAATAGCTCAGGTTTTCCTAGTAAAGCTAATCCAAAATGAAATTTCTTTTTCATTCCTGAAGAGAGATCTTTGAATAGTTTATTCTTTTCATCTGTTAAAAATGTGATCAGCAAGACCCTTTCAACCTCTTCTGAAATTACTCTCTTTGGTATTTTTTTTAATTTTGCAAATGCTTTAAGGTTATCTCTGACAGTCAGATGCTCATATGGAGTAAATTCATCCGATAAAAAACCTGTCTTGTACTGTTTAACAAATCTTACTTCTCCACCAGAAGTATTCACGATATTAAGAAGTAATTTAAGCAAAGTGGTCTTACCGCTACCGTTAGGACCAATGAAAGCAGTGATAGAATTCTCTTTAATGTTGATATCTAATTTATCAAGTGCAGCTAATTTTTTATATTTTTTTACCAGATCTTTTATTTCAATTGCGATATTCATAGCACTTTTCTTCTTTGTTAAACTCACCAGTAAACATAATTAATTAGTCCTCATATTCCAAGATTTTATTTATCTGATCATTCCTTGAGGTTTATTAATGAAACAGTATCGTGTCAAACAATGTTTAACCTATTAACCTGTAATCAGTCAAAATAAACTGCTTGACTTATTATGTACTTAAACAATATATTGATATGGAGATTAATTTGAACTACATACGGTTAATTACAAGAACAGAAATGAATAGGATCTTATTTATTTTAATATTACTTTCAGCCAAGTTTACATTTGCTGAAATTTTTTTAATTTCAGAATCGAACATTGACTCCAGAAGCAGTGCACTCAGAAAAAGCGATATTGCCATGAATAAAAGTTCATTCTCAGTATATTCCAATCCTGCAGGATTATTGTATTCTGATGATATGCTTGCAAACCTGTCGTACAGCAATTATTTTTCCGATATCAATCTTACCAATACCACTTTTGTTTATCCAGAAGTTTATAAGAACATTCCTGTAGCGTTCTCAGTAGCCTATCTGGATTATGGAAAGTTCTTAGATATTGAAAATAATACTGAATACCATCCCTACGATCTGATGCTAATGGCTTCAACAGCAAAAATTATTGATGGTCTGGCAACAGGTTTGAACATAAAATATTTCTACAGCTCTATCGAAGATTACTCATCTTCCGGTATGGCAGTGGATATTACTTTCCTTAATGATTTTTTTGGCGGAAAGGTCAATATCGGTGCAGGGGTATACAATCTGGGATTTCAATTTGATGCATTTAACGAGACCAAGGAAGATCTGCCTACTTCGTTAAAATTCGGGATCGCAAATAAACTTACTAAACTACCTCTGGAAGTCGGACTTCAGGCAAGTTATTATTTTGCTGATTACTACACTTACGGTGCAGGTTTGGAATTTCAGCCTAAAGAACATTTTTTGATCAGAGCAGGATATGATTTTAGTTTTGCTGATAAAGAAATCGGTTCTAATGAAAAAATAGAAAAATTTGCAGGGACATCACTTGGGCTGTCCATACCGTTCAATGCTTATTATTTTGATTTTACTTACCTGATAAACGGTGAGCTCGATACTGAATTCAACTTAACTGCCGGAATAAATTTAGATAATATTTTAGACATAAAGAAAAAATGAGGAGAGTGTGATGGCGAGTGTAAATAAAGTTTTTTTAATTGGGAATCTTGGTAAAGACCCTGATGTAAAATTTACGCCTAGTGGAGTTCAAATATGTAAATTCTCAATTGCAACAAGTGAGAGATTCAAAAGAGGTGATAACTGGGAAGAGAAAACTGACTGGCATAATATCGTTCTATTTGGCAGACAGGCTGAATATGCAGGTGAGTACCTTAAAAAGGGTATGACAGTATTTTTGGAAGGAAAAATATCAACACGTACGTGGGATGATGAAAGCGGAGTTAGAAAATATATTACTGAGATAGTTGGTAATGCAGTAAAAAATCTCTCTCCTAGAAAAGATAACTCAGATAATTATTCCGGACATTCTGATAGTGATGATCATCAGGAAACCAACTCAAAAGAATCTGATAATGAACCAATCGATGATCTGCCGTTCTAAATTTCCTAATAAATAATATCATAAGATCCTGCGAATTAAACACTTGCAGGATTTTTTTTGTAAAAAATTTTGTCCAAAACAGAATTCTTATGTTATATTCTCGTAGTTAAAAAAGAGAAGAGAACATGCAGAACTATTCCAAAGATCATTTTTATCAAGCAGTAGCCGTCCGTAAGGCTTATTGCTAATGGAGTATTTCTAAAAATCTTTTAAAAATCTAATTCATACTTCGTTTCAATAAGCCTTGATAATAATTTGAACAATAATTATATTTTAACTCATTAATGCAAGGAGCAAAATAATGTCAGAAATAAATAAAACATATGATCCGAAAAATATTGAGGCAAGATTATATAACAGCTGGATCAAGAAAGGATTATTTAAAGGAAAGATCAATAAAAATAAAACACCTTACACAATAGTGATCCCACCGCCGAATGTTACCGGAATATTACACGTTGGTCATGTTTTAAATAATACTATCCAGGATATTTATATCAGATGGCACAAGCTTAAAGGCTTTGAGACTATCTGGATCCCCGGAACAGACCATGCATCTATTGCAACAGAAAATAAAGTTGTCGCAAAACTGGCTGATCAGGGTATCAAAAAAGAAGAACTCGGTAGAGAAAAATTCCTTGAAGAAGCTCAGAAGTGGAAAGATGAACATGGTGGAATTATCATTCAGCAGCTGAAAAAGATCGGTTGTGCATGTGACTGGGAAAGAGAAAGATTTACTATGGATGATATGTATTACGAGAGAGTTATCGATACGTTCATAGATTTATACAAAAAAGGTCATATTTACAAAGGTTACAGACTTGTAAACTGGTGTCCTGTATCACAATCAGTTATCTCTGATGAAGAAGTTCTTTTTGAGGAGAAAAATGGAAAACTTTGGTACTTCAAGTATCCTGTTAAGGACAGTGATGAGTTTGTAACTATCGCAACTACAAGACCGGAGACTATGTTCGGTGATACTGCAATAGCTATCCATCCGGAAAATGAGAAGCTTAAGCATCTGATCGGTAAAACTGCAATATTACCTTTCATGGACAGAGAATTGCCAATTATAGCAGATGAATATGCAGATCCGGAAAAAGGTACAGGTGCAGTAAAAATCACTCCTGCTCACGATCCAAATGATTATATTCTCGGCAAAAAACATGATCTTAAGATGATCACTGTCATCAATAAAGATGCGACTATGAATAATCAGGTCCCTGAGGGATTCATAGGACTTGACAGATACGTAGCAAGAAAAAAGGTAGTTGAAAAACTTACCGAGATGGGTCTTGTAGAGCAGATCAAAGATCACGTTCATCAGGTAAGTATCAGTGAAAGAGGAAAAGTTCCGATAGAATATCTTATGAGTGAACAGTGGTATCTTGGGATGGATGAGCTTGTCAAACCCGCTATTGAAATAGTTAAACAGGGTAAGATAAAATTTCACCCGGAAAGGTGGGAAAAAACTTATTATCACTGGCTGGATAATATTCAGGACTGGTGTATCTCCAGACAATTATGGTGGGGACACAGGATCCCGGCATATTATTGTTCAAAACCCGGTTGTAATGATGTTATCATGGTTGAAAAAGAAAAACCTTCAACTTGCTCAAACTGCGGTAAAAGTGATGGTATATATCAGGACAATGATGTTCTCGACACCTGGGCTTCTAGCTGGTTATGGCCTTTCGGAGTTCATACCAACAAAGAGGAAGAGGATTACTTCTACCCTACCAACTTATTAGTTACTGCACCTGATATTATTTTCTTCTGGGTTGCCAGAATGATAATAGCCGGTATGGAATATAAGAATGATATCCCTTTCCATGATGTTTATTTTCATGGAGTTGTAAGAGATGAGCAGGGTCGTAAAATGAGTAAGTCTCTTGGAAATTCTCCTGATCCACTTGAGATCATTGATGAATATGGATCTGATGCTTTCAGATTCACATTAATAAGATTAACTCCAACCGGAAATGATGTTCTTTTCTCTAAAGAAAAATGTGACCTTGGAAGGAATTTTGCAAATAAAGTATGGAACGCTTCAAGGTTTCTGATGATGCACAGAGAAAAGTTTGATGGAAAGCTTGAACCAAAGATCCACCTTGACTCACCTGAGGACAGATGGATAAATTCAAGATTACAGCAGACACTTGAAATAACTGAGAATAAAATAAAAGAATTTCATCCGAATGAGGCTGTAAAAGCGGTTTATGAATTCCTTTGGAACGATCTTTGTGACTGGTATATTGAAATGGCGAAATCAAGACTTCAATCAGATGATGCTGAAGCAAAAAGATCAGTTCTCGAAAATGCTTTCTACGTATTCGATATTGCTTTAAAACTGCTTCATCCATTCATGCCGTTCATAACTGAGGAGCTATGGATGGGTATTGAAAATAGAGATGTGAATGATTCAATTATGCTTTCATCATTACCTGATTTTAATAAAGATCTGGTATCATTAAAGGATGAAGAGTTAATGGAAATAATTAAAGAGATCATCAGCAAAGTTAGAAATGTCAGGGCTGAAAATAATATTGCGCCTTCTAAGGAATTGAATATCGTTTTAAAATCTGACGATACTTCACTTAGTCACTTCAGTGCGATCATCAAATTCCTAGGAAAGATCGGTGAGATCATTTTTGATGCAAATGTTGAAGCTCCTAAATTAGCTTCCAGTTTTGTAGTAAGTGGAACAGAGATATTTATTCCACTGGAGGATATTATTGATATAGATGCTGAGAAAGAGAAGATCGAAAAAGAGATCAAAAGACTTGATGGTATCAATTTTGGTATCAATAAGAAGTTGGCTAACGATCAGTTCGTTTCAAATGCACCTGAGCAGGTTATTTCTAAAGAAAAAGACAAACTTGCAAATAACCTTGATGCTATAGAGAAATTGAAAAATAGTTTAGAGAATCTGGGTTAAGTTTTCGTAGACATATAAAAAAAGCCGATCAAATTGATCGGCTTTTTATATTTTTATAACTTATGAACTTTATCTGTCTAAGTACATCTTCAGTGTCTTAGATCTGGATTTATGTCTCAATCTATGAAGTGCTTTTTCCTTGATCTGACGGATCCTCTCTCTCGTAAGATTAAGCTCCTGTCCGATCTCCTCAAGAGTAAGCGGTTCATATCTTTCAATACCAAAATACATTGTGATAACTTCCTTCTCCCTAGGTGATAAAGTTTCTAAAGCTCTCTCGATCTCAACACTCAATGAAAAGTCAGTTAGATCTGAATCCGGCATTGGGCTCTGATCACTTTTAAGAACATCAATAAGTCTGTTATCTTCTCCGTCTTTAATAGGTGAATCAATCGACAGATGCTGGCCTGATATTTTTAAAGTATTATAAACTTCTTCTTCAGAAACATCCATTATACCCGCAATTTCTTCAACTGTCGGTTCTCTCTCATATTTATTCTGTAATCTGGAGCGTGTCTTATGAATTTTATTAAGGACTGAAATTTTATTTGATGGAAGTCTTACAACTCTGGACTGTTCTGCAAGGGCCTGAAGTATTGATTGCCTGATCCACCATACTGCATAAGAAATAAATTTATAACCTTTAGTCTCATCAAATCTTGAAGCTGCTTTTATTAATCCTAAATTTCCCTCATTGATCAGGTCATTGAAACTTAAACCCTGATTTTTATATTGCTTTGCAACAGATACAACGAATCTCAGGTTACATTTTACCATTTTGTCTTTTGCTCTCTGGGATTTAATACCCTTATTATTACGCATTATCTTGGTAAGTTCAACTTCCTGAGCAGCAGTTAATAGATTCTCCCTGCTTATCTCTTTTAAATATTCGTTCAGTGATTTGTTTGAGCGGTATCCCACGTACATCATATAGCATTACCCTCTTTTATATAAATTAAATTACGCCTGTGCCTAACTGACAAGGTCTTCAAAGGTAACATAAAAAAGTCGTTTTGGCAAGAAAAAAATCATTTATATTTATTTATTTTTTTATTGCATGTTTTATAGAAAGTAGTTCCAAATGCTGAGATTTTTGATAAAAAAACATAACTCAATTTGACTTTCAGGTATGATCCTACAATTTTGATCAAATTTATTTCATAATATCAGTCGAATTTATTTTAAAAATATTGATGGAATGTTTTCTTTTTTATGAAGCGTATAAAGTATAGAACTGCCGCTATTTATACTTAATAGTGCATCTAAAAAAATTCCAATATGGTCGATGCCCATAAAAAATATCAATATTTTTAGCAACTACTATCGTATTTTCGTCAGAATATTATTGACTTAAGAGGCATAAGTTTTTATTTTTAGTATGCTTTACTGTGAAATAATGAACAGGTTCAACTCTGTATGTTTTATAAATTAAAAGGAGAATAAAATGGTTAAAAAATTTGTATATAGCTTCAGTGAAGGAGAAGCTAAAATGAAAGAGCTTCTTGGTGGTAAGGGAGCAAACCTGGCTGAAATGACAAAACTTGGGATCCCGGTTCCTCCCGGATTTACTTTAACTACTGAAGCATGTCAGGATTTTTATAAAGACGGTCAAAATAAGATCGCTGACGGAATAATTGAAGAATATAAAATCCATGTCAAGCAACTTGAAGATAGCCTTGGTAAAAAACTTGGCGATGATGAAGACCCATTATTACTGTCAGTAAGATCCGGTGCTGCCGTATCAATGCCGGGTATGATGGATACTGTTTTAAATTTAGGAATGAATGATATTTCTGTTAAAGGTTTGATCAATAAAACAAACAATCCTAGATTTGGATACGACTCATATAGAAGATTTATTCAAATGTTCGGAAATGTTGTAATGGGTATTGATGGTGAAATCTTTGAGAAGGAACTTCATACAGTAAAAAATGAAAAAGGGGTTGAATTTGACACTGACCTGTCTGCTGACGACCTTCAAAAAGTTATTGAAAGATACAAAGCCGCAATACAAAAAACAGCAGGTAAATTATTCCCTCAGGACCCGTTTGAGCAGTTAAAAATGTCTGTTGAAGCCGTATTCGGATCATGGAATAACGACAGAGCGATCTTATATAGAAAATTGAACGATCTAAAGGGTTTGGCCGGAACTGCTGTAAATGTTCAGGTTATGGTCTTTGGAAATAAAGGTAATACCAGTGGAACAGGAGTATGTTTTACCAGAAATCCTAGTACCGGAGAAAATAAATTCTATGGTGAGTATCTGATGAATGCCCAGGGAGAAGATGTTGTTGCAGGTATTAGAACACCTTTGGAAATTCAGGCACTAAAAGATCAGAATGAAGCTATTTACAACGAATTGGTATCATACAGAGATAACCTTGAAAAACATTATACAGATATGCAGGACATGGAATTTACTATTGAAGAAGGTAAATTATGGATGCTTCAAACCCGTAATGGTAAAAGAACTGCTGCTGCTGCTGTCAGAATGGCAGTTGAAATGGTAAAAGAGGGATTGATCGATGAAGAACAGGCTGTAATGAGAGTTGAACCAGCCCAGTTGGATCAGTTGTTACACCCTCATCTGGATCCTGTAGCTGTAAAAGAATTAACCCCGCTTGCAATTGGATTACCTGCATCACCTGGTGCTGCTGTTGGTAAGGTTGTGTTCGATGCACATCTTGCTCACGAATTAAATGAATCCGGTGAAGATGTTATCCTTGTTAGAAATGAAACTTCTCCTGAGGACCTTATTGGTATGAATGCTTCTAACGGTATTCTTACCGCCAGGGGTGGAATGACCTCTCACGCAGCCGTAGTTGCAAGAGGAATGGGTAAATGTTGTGTTGCAGGATGTTCAACTGCTAAGATCGATGAGCATGCGAGAACATTGGAATTCAATGGAAAAGTTTTTAATCATGGCGATGTAATAACTTTAGATGGGTCAACCGGAGCTGTTTACGAAGGTAGTGTGCCGGTCACTGAACCTGAATTATCCGGTGATTTTGGTGCTTTGATGGAAATGGCCGATAAATTTAGAGTAATGCTGATAAAAGCTAATTCGGATACTCCTGAAGATACAAAAGTTGCTGTAAAATTTGGAGCTGAGGGAATTGGCCTCTGCCGTACAGAACATATGTTCTTTGAAGCTTCCAGAATTAAGGCTGTAAGAGAAATGATAGTTGCAAAAGAACAGGTTGAAAGAGAAAAAGCATTAGCTAAGATCGAACCTTTCCAGCAGAAAGATTTTGAAGATATCTTCAAAGTACTTGAAGGCAAACCTATGATAATCAGACTACTTGATCCTCCTTTGCACGAGTTCTTACCAAAGGAAGAAAAAGATATAGAGGATGTTGCAGCTGAGATCAATGTATCTGTTGAAGAACTGAGATCCACTATTGAAAGTCTTCATGAATTCAATCCTATGCTTGGATTCAGAGGTTGCAGATTGGCTGTTAAATATCCTGAGATCCCTGCTATGCAGGCAAGGGCTATTTTCAAAGCTGCTCTAACCGTTCCGGGTGCAAAACCATGGATCGAAATACCACTGACAGGTAAAGTTGAAGAATATTTAAATGTTAAAAAAGTTATTGAAAAAGTGGCTGAAGAATTACAGGTTGGTAATAAGGTTGATTATAAAATTGGAACTATGATCGAGGTTCCTAGGGCAGCTTTGACCGCTGATGAGTTCGCACCGCACTGTGAATTTATGAGTTTTGGTACAAATGACCTTACTCAGATGACTTGCGGATTCAGTAGAGATGATGCTGCTTCATTCCTAACTAAATATGTCGAGCTTGGAATTTATGAAAAAGATCCGTTCCAGACTATAGATCAGGAAGGAGTTGGTAAACTCATGGAGCATTGTGTAATAACAGCAAAAGAAGCTAATCCGGACATTCATATAGGTATCTGCGGTGAACACGGTGGTGACCCTGATTCTGTTGTATTCTGTCATGTTATAGGACTTGATGAAGTTAGTTGTTCTCCTTACAGAGTACCTATCGCAAGACTTGCCGCTGCTCATGCTGCTATAATGTATCCGCCACATGATCATGACTGTGACTGCGAAGATGAAGGTTGTGATTGCGGACATGACCACGACCATGAACATTCCCATTAATGGTTAAGTTATCAATAAACAAAAAAGAAGTCTGCTAAATGACTTCTTTTTTGTTTATATTGTACGTATGAAAAAATTCTTGTTAATTACAAATATCTTTTTGCTCCTGATAACAGTGATCCTGATATTAGAAGGAGGTCTATGGAAAAGAACAATACAGTATTTGGCAGGAAAACTTAATATTCAGACGGAATATCACTATACAGACAATCCAAAATATAAACCCGGAGTAGAAAATTTTATGCTTTTCAATAAACAAGCCGATATAGTAATGCTGGGAAATTCGATCACTGCAGGGATCGATTGGAACGAATTACTTGAAAGAAAAGATATTGTCAACAGAGGTATTAACGGAGATATAACTGAAGGAATGCTGAGCAGAATGGAAAGCGTTCTTAAAGTTAAACCTAAAGCATGTTTTTTTCTTGGGGGTATCAATGATCTTACCAGACGGTTACCAACTGAGGAAATAATAGCAAATATAAAAGAGATCATGAATATTTTATTGAAGAATGAGATAAAACCTGTTCTTCAATCTGTAATTTACAATAATGGAATGTACTACAGCCATGAGCATAATAATCCTCTGGTCACAAAAATAAATGCAGAATTAAAGAAATATGCCGAGGAAAAGGAAATACTTTTTTTAGACCTGAACAAGGTTCTTTCAGAAAACAATCTGCTGAAACCTGAGTACACACATGATGGACTACATTTAAATGCTGAAGGATATGTTGTTTGGGGAAAGCTGGTTCAAGAAACAATTGAAAGTGGAAAATTGAAAATTGAAAATTAATGATTTTAACAATATCGTTTCAGATAAAATCGTAACTGTAGCTTACTTCTCACATGATGAGTGCAATGTCTGTAAGGTGTTGAAACCTAAAGTGAAAGAGCTTGTTGAAAAATACAATGATTTCAAGTTCGTATTTGTTAATACAAAAGAATCTGAAGAGATTTGCGGACAATACACAGTTTTTACTGTCCCGTCTGTAATCGTTTTCGTAGAGGGAAAAGAAAGCAAGAGATTCAGTAGGAATTTTGCAATGACAGAGTTGGAAGAGTTACTTGAAAGATACTTCAACCTGATAAACTAAATTGTATTACGGAGGTAACACATGAAAAAATCAATAATTCTTATTCTTATCGGTAAAAGGCATGCTTCTGCAGTAAGCGTGCAGGAAATTCTTACAAAATACGGTTGCAGTATCAAAACCAGGCTCGGCATTCACGATGGAGTTCTTGATCAGTGTTCTGAAGTTGGATTTATCATGATAGAATTTGTCGGTGAAGGTAAAAATGAGATAATTAATGAACTGACTGCAATTGAGAAAGTAACTGCAAAACTTGTTGAGCTCGAACTATAATTTTGGATGGTGTTAAATGGCTGGTTTAATATTTTTTAGAACTAATGATCTTGAGATGATAAGAAATTTCTATATTGATCGTATCGGAATGGAATTATGGTATGATCAGGGACAATGCATTATTCTGAAACATGAAAATTTTCTTCTTGGATTCTGTCAGGGAGAAAAAGAAGAAGTGGATCCGTGTATTACATTTTTTTATGAATCGCAGCCTAAAGTAGATGAAGCATACACCAGACTGAAAGATATATCAACAACCGAACCGGTTCTAAATCCTAAGTTCAACATCTATCATTTCTGGGGTAAAGACCCTGAAGGCAGAACTTTGGAATTTCAGTATTTCTTAGATAAAAGTTTAAAAATATAGCAAGTGGATAATACATGAAAATTCAACATATTTTACTGGTCGGTATCGTTTTGATCGGTGTATACTATGCATACGAGAATTATATCAATAGGAGCAGCACTTCCGAAAAAATACAGGCATTATACTCTCCTGCCATGGGTAATTGGGAAACAAGTTATTCAGCTGCTGTATCCAAAGCAAAGAAGTCAGGGAAAAAACTTTTATTGGATTTTACGGGATCAGATTGGTGTGGTTGGTGTATCAAATTAGATAATGAAGTTTTCAGCAAAAAAGATTTTCAGAATTACGCAGATAAAAATCTGATCCTTGTTAAGTTAGATTTCCCAAGATCGATCAAACAATCAAATGAATTAAAAAAACAAAATAAGTCACTTGCCAGAAAATTTGATATCAGAGGTTATCCAACTATAATTTTACTGGATAATAACGAAAAACTTCTAGGTAAAACCGGATATCAAAAAGGTGGAGCTGCAAAATATGTAAAACATCTCAAAGGTATAATTGGGTAGAATAATATGTAAAACTTTGATGTATTATTATTTTATTTCTTTCACTTCATTCTCTTTTTTCAAAACAAGTTCAAATTTCCTGGTTCCACCTTTGTTACACTTAGCGCTAATATTGATCACATCTCCTAACTTCGTATCATTGATCTTAAAAAGGAGTTCACCCTTCACATTATCATCCTGAGAACTTAACATTTGAGAGATGATCTCTTTTCCGTTCAGATCAATTTTCACTTCTTCAATAAAATGTTTTGTGTTGTCTTTTACAGAATGTGTAAAATTAACTGTGAGTAATTTGTTCTCGAAATTGTATTTGGCTTCTACTTTTGATGCAGAATGTGCCGAAATGACCATTAAAAACCCTGTAATGATCATTAAAATGAATATCTTTTTCATGATGTCTCCATTTGGTTTATATGTTATAAGAAATGACAATTGCAGCATGTAAAGTTGCAAATACAAGTGCTAATACAGCAATGATCTTATGCCATTTGGGATGAAGTTTTATGATTCTTCTTCCGGTTAAAATAGCCAGAATTATCAGCACATATGTTATAATCCCCAGCGGCATTACAAGGTCATACAGTTCCATTTCTATCTCCCGATGAAAAATTTATTACTTTCAAGATAATAAAATCAGTTAATTAAACAAATGGAAAAAATTATTTTTTAAGTGGAATTAATCACCATAATACTTTATGTTTAAGGCAAATCAAAATAATACTTTAGAGAGGTTTACAATGGGTAAAGGAGATCTAAGCAGCAGAAAAGGCAAGATCAATAGAGGTACTGCCGGAAAAACAAGACAAAAGAGAAAAAAAGCTGTTGTAAAAAAGGTAAAAAAGTAAAAATTAAGAGGTGCAATGATTCTTAAGTATTTCCGGAGTTTTTATTAACACAATAATTTAAGACAGGTCAAACCTGTCTTTTTTTATTCATCTTTTTTGAAATATATATTCCTGTTCTCATAAAGAGTATCAAGAATTCTAAGATAATTTTCATACCTAAAATCAGGGATACTTTCATTTTCTGCAGCATTTCTTACAGCACATCCGGGTTCATTTTTGTGTAAGCAGTTATGAAATTTGCATTTACTGCTGAGAGCATGTATCTCTGGAAAATAATTCTTCAGCTCATCCCATTCTATGTTCCAAAGCCCAAATTCCCTGATCCCTGGAGTATCCATTATATACCCTCCGTTCCTTATTGGAAATAATCTGCTTTGTTTGGTTGTATGTTTCCCTTTCAGAGAATATGTAGATGTTTCATTAACCTTCTGCATTACCGTTGGATCTATAGAATTTAAAATTGATGATTTCCCAACTCCTGAATTGCCAATGAATGCAGTTATGTTTCCTGAAGTTAACTCTTCTATCTTGTCAATATTTGTATTTTCTTTTGTTGATGTTCCTATCACTTTATAACCTATCTTTTTATATCCTTCAATACATTCAAGCTCATAATCTGAAACTCCGAGATCGACTTTATTTACCACGATAATGGTTTCGATCTGCTGCATATTACTATAAGTTAATATCCTGTCAATAAATCCGGTATTGAACCTGGGAGAGTATACTGATACTATCAGGAAAAGATAATCAATATTGGCAGCTATGACCTGTTCTTTTCTGATCTGATAATTGGAAGGTCTTGAAATTTTATTCTTTCTTGGAAGGATCTCTGATATTTGGTAGTCATCTTTTTCTTTTATCAGTTTAACATAATCACCGGAACAGACCGGATGATGTGATCTTTTTGTTGTATGCAATAGCTTACCGCGCAACCTTGCGATAATTTCCTTATCATCAACAATAACTGTGTAATCTACTCCGTTACCATATAGAACTAAGCCTTTTTCCGTCACTCTAATGTCCTGAAAATAATTTTATTATTTATCAATAATGCTGCATTGTTTGAAACAATAGCGAAGTCCTGAATATTGCTCTCATTTATTATTCGGGTTTGATAATCTTCGCCTGTAATTTTAAAATTTATTGAGCAATTGATCCTGTCTATTCCATCTTTATGCTTCACAAACAGATTTTTACCAGAAATAAATATTTTGGACGGTTCAATTAATTCTTTCAATGGAAACGATCTTTGGTATATCCCTTCATAGGAATACACCTCCACTTTATCTGAAAACAAAATAAAGAGACTGTTCGATGAATAAGAATAATCAACAGGATCATCTGACAGAAATATTATCTCACTCATTTCCTTATTCTCAAGTATGTAATACTTTTCAAGATCTTCTGAGGCTAATATCAATGAGTTGTAATTTGCAGGATATATCTCGGCATTCAACTTTAGCTTAAATATCTCAGTCAGATCAAAAGAATAACTCAAATTATAATTTTCATCCAGAAAATATAATACTCCTGAAATTGAATCGAACAAATAACTGTTTATGCTGTTGTATCTGATAAAGAAATCTGAAATTGAATTTTTGTTTATATTGGACATATCCACTTCTTTGATCAACTTTCCATTGTCAGTGTATATTTGCAAATTATTTTCAAAACCATCAAAAAAATAAAATTCTTTATTAAAGAGATTCAGACTCTGTAATTCTCTGGCTGACAGGAACAAATTCAGAACTATTATCAATATTATTTTGTATTTCATAACTTTACCATGCAACTAAATTCTTCAACATGTTAATTGTAACTTTAAAGCATGATATTTGCAAATCTAAATATTCTTTTATTTAACACAGCTCATGCAATTTATTTTTCTTACTGTTTTACTTTAAGAATATTTTCTTGACAAGCATTAAATATAGAGATATATTATTCACATAAATGTGGAAAAAATCTATATAGCAATAAATTTAAATGGGGAAACATATGAAACCGACTGTTATTAAGGGCAAGGCTTATGTTGTAAAAGGTAAAGATGGTATGCTTATACCTGATGTTGATACCGATATGATCTTTCATAACAGGTATCTTACCATTACAGATATAAAC
Source organism: Candidatus Delongbacteria bacterium (assembly GCA_016937995.1). Taxonomy (GTDB): domain Bacteria; phylum UBA4055; class UBA4055; order UBA4055; family UBA4055; genus WTAK01. Next base: position 33,747 of record JAFGVM010000057.1, on the reverse strand, counting down.
GAAATGGGAAAATATTCTTTCGATAACCTGGAAGGTTATGAAAGATTTGCAGAAGATGATCATAATAACGAAATTTTGATCATCGGAGAAAATTTCGGTTCGGGATCTTCAAGACAACAGGCTGTAGATTGCTTTAGAGCTAACGGGATTCAATTGATCATCGGAAAATCTTTTGGTGCAATATACGAAAGAAATGCAATAAACTCAGGAATGCCGATATTATGGGCAGGTGAAGAAGCTGAAAAGATAAAAATGGGTGATGATCTGGAGATCGATCTTGAAAAAGGAATTATCACAGTTAATGCTACAACAGTATTGCAGGCAACACCTTTCTCACAGGTTCAGATGGATATCTATCAGGCAGGAGATCTGTTCAAATATGGAAAAAGTGTTAATTAATGACAGAAAAAACTTCAAATAGAGTTGTTGAAAAATGGAAGGTGCCTAAAGAAAATTTGATCTTCAGGATCATGTCGAAGATATTTACTTTTCTTACAAGTATTTTCATCTGGATCTGGATGTATATCTTGAACAGCAGCAGATTCTATGGAAAGGATATTATCCAGAGAGAAAAAGCACCTTACGTTTTTGCATCTAACCATACAACTATGTTCGATTCAGGATTTATCGATTGTATAGTTTTTCTCAAAAAAGGTATGTTGAATTATAAATACCTCCCATACCACACTCCAGAATATGGTAATTTCTACAAAAACTGGTTCATGTCCATGTATATGAATTTTGTAAAATGCATTCCTCTGGAAAGGGGAAAAGGTATTGATCAATTTGCCCAAAAATTAGTTACTCAAAAACTCATAAATGGTGGAATTGTACATATATTTCCTGAAGGGACCAGAAGTAGATCTGGAGATCTTTTACCTGGAAAAGGTGGTGTTGGAAAAAGGATTTATGAATCAAAAGTTAAGGCTATACCATGTTATCATGAGGGTATAAGAGACATATTACCTGTCGGGAAATCTATGCCAAGAGTAGGTAAGAAAGTTAGAGTGATTATCGGAGAACCTATTTTCTTTGACGAATTTTTTAAAATGGAGAATAAACCAGAAACCTGGAAACTCATTTCGGAGAGGATAATGGAGGAGATCAAAAATTTAAAGGGAGAATTACATGAACTCGAAAAAAGATAAATGTGGAAATTTTCATTTTATTCTTAGTTCCTGTCTAGAAAGAGAAGCTGAGATCGTAAAAGCAATCGGACATTCTGTTAGACTTAAACTGCTCATTGCAATTTATGAAAAAAAAGGAATTGTAAAAAGTTTAGTAAATTGTGTAGCTGAGCCTCAACCAATTGTTTCTCAACAACTGGCTGTTCTTAGAAAACATGGTATAATCGAAGGTGTTAAGAATGGGAATAAGATAAATTATAAGATCATTGAACCTATTACTCACAACATAATAAGAATGTTAGTTGATCGATAATGAGACTTTTTAAAATAACATATATCATTTTATTTTTAACCTTGTTTTCATGCAGGGAAGATACTACTGATAAAAAGATAAAAAATTACCTTCTTGACCTTAACAGGAAAAGTTACAATAAAATGATCAAAAATAATGATGAACTTATTATAGTGGGTTATTTCAGAGATAGTGACAAAGTAAATAACCACTATAAAAGTATTCTCAACAAAACAGCTGAAACTTTTAAAGACAGTATAACTTTTGCACATATTGATGTAGATAAAAATTACAAATTCGCAAAAGAAAACAAAATAAAGTGCGTCCCAACATATAAATTTATAAAAAATGGTGAAATACTGCAGTCCTTAAACGGAACTCTTGATTCTCTTCAACTGGACCTGGCAATCTCGGAAATCACCTCTGTACAGGTAAAGGTTGAACCTGAAAATCTTTACGCAAATGACTGATAACTCATCAAAAATAAAACCACTTATCTCAATATTAATGCCTGTAAGAAACTCTGAACAATTTCTTACTATGACCATAAACTCAATACTGGATCAAACAGAGAATAATTGGGAATTGATCGTAGTAAATGACCATTCAGAAGATTCTAGCCAACAGATTTTAGAAGATTTTTCAAATAAAGACCGCAGGATCACTGTTCTTCAAAATGAAGAAGGAGATGGCATTATTACTGCTTTAAAAACAGCCTTTATTCATAGCAGAGGTGATCTTATTACCAGAATGGATTCTGATGACCTTATGACCGAGTATAAATTGGAAAAAATGAAGAAGTTGTATCTCGCATCAGGGAAAGGTCATGTAATTACGGGACCGGTAAAATGTTTTTCTGATACTGAAATTGGAGATGGTTATAAGAAATATGAAAAATGGCTTAATCATCTTATTTTGAATGAAGATTGTTATAATGAAATATACAGGGAATGTGTTATTCAATCATCCTGCTGGCTTGTTCATAGAGATGATCTAATCAGATGTAAAGCTTTCAATACAAATATCTATCCTGAAGATTATGATCTTGCATTCCGGTTTTATAAATACGGTTTAAAAGTACGTTCATATAATGAATTATTACATTATTGGAGAGATCATCCCGCAAGAATTTCCAGAAATGATCCGAGATATAAGGATCAGCAGTTCTTTGACCTGAAGCTTAAGTATTTTTTTGAACTTGATCATAACAGGGAAAAGACTCTAGTTGTATGGGGGACCGGATCAAAAGGAAAAAAACTGGTTAAAATACTTCATGATAAATTTGATATCCCTTTTAGATGGGTAAGTAATAATTTAAAAAAGATCGGTGAGACTATTTATGGTACCTGTATAGAAGACTACCGTACTATCAAAAATATTGACAAATTACAGATAATTGTAACTGTTTCGGGTCCGGATGATCTGAAAAATATCGCCGTTTTCTTTGATGAAAACAATTTTTTACAAAACAAACATTATTTCTACTTTTGTTAAAAAACAAAACCTTCCTGACGGAATTTGGGCCTGATCCTGCCTTATAATTGGAAATTGATCATCTACCTTTTACGTAAGCAGCAACTTTAACCAGAGGTATCCTTGCTGACATTCTGGTCTTAAATTTCGATATGAACTTCTCATTTAATCTATACAGTTTTAAATTTATTTCATCCATGTCAAGAGTATTATCCAGATTAAATTTCGGTATTTTATCAACAAAGTTCATTTCACAAATTGAAACATTTACCCTTCCTGGATCATGGCTGTCCCTATGTGATAAAGGTAGTCCGTGGGTTCTGCATATGATAGGTCTGTATTTATATATCATACAAAGATTATCCTGCAGAAATGCACACCTTTTATGCCTGTTCACAGTTATTTGTTTTTTCGCCTTCAGGATCATTTTTCCAATTGCATAAAACTCTATCGGCAGAACAGAAATATTCATGCAGCAATAAGTACATCCCTTTTTGCATGACAGATTTTTTTCGTGCTTTTTAACAATCTTATCTATCTTGGCATTTGTTGAATCGAAAAAAGTAAAATATTCATCAATTATGCTAAGTGTATTAGGGGGTAATCTTCTCAAATTCTGTTTCCTTGATCTTTATTTCTTCTATCGACAGGGTTGATATCCCGAAATTAACGATCACAGCAATAATCAAAATTAAAAACAGGATCAGTATTATGGTCCTTCTTTTAGAGCTTCTTTTATCCTGAGAGGAGAAAGTTGTGAACTTTATCCTCTCTCTTAAAGGTGTGTCATTCTTTGTCATGTCAGAATGAACCGGTCTATAACCGAACTCTCTCTTCTGAACCTTCTTACCGAACATTATTGTTTCCTTCTATACTCTTCAAGCCCAAGTTTAAGTATATTGATAGCCTTTTTTAGATCTTCAGTGTTTAGAATATATGCAATTCTTATCTGATTTTTTCCCAAACCAGGAGTTGCATAGAAACCTGATACAGGAGCCACCATAGTCGTTTCATTATTTACATTAAATTCAGACAGTAACCACTTTGCAAATTCATCGGCGTCTTCCACAGGTAAGCCCACTATCATATAGAAAGCTCCTTTCGGCATTGAAACAGTTACATCAGGTATTTTTGATAATTCTTGAAATGCAAGATCTCTTCTTTTTTTATATTCTACCAATACTTCATCGAAATATGACTGGGGAACATCAACTGCTGCTTCTGCTGCAGTCTGATCAATACTTGGAGGACAAAGTCTTGCCTGTCCAAATTTAAGTACGAGTTTAAGAAGTTCTTTATTCCTTGTTACAATGTTTCCGATCCTGGAACCGCAAGCAGAATAACGTTTTGAAGTTGAATCTATTAAAATTGCATTCTCCTCAAAATTCTCAAATTCAAGTATCGAAGTAGCCTTACAATCATATGTGAACTCTCTATAAACTTCATCAGAGATAACATAAAGGTCATTATCCCTGGCAAAATCAACTAATTTTTGTAATTTATCTTTACAAAATACAGCACCGGTCGGATTACCCGGATTACAGATAACTATCGCTTTGGTCTTATCAGTCAACTTGCTTTTAAATTCAGAGATTTCAGGAAGATCAAATCCTGTATCAATACTTGTAGTAATAGGTACAACATTAACACCTGCCATCACAGCAAAACCGTTATAGTTCGTGTAGAAAGGCTCCGGTATAATGACTTCATCACCAGGTGATAAAGCTGATAATAGAGTAAAAATTATAGCTTCACTTCCACCTGTTGTCACAAAGATATTTGTTTCATCTACTTTTATTCCGACTCTATTGTAATATTCAGCCAGTTTTTTTCTATAACTCAAAGTTCCTTCACTAGGTCCGTACTTTATAACAGGAGGGATCGTATGATATGCATTTATCATTTCGTCAGGGGTTTTAATATCTGGTTGCCCAATGTTTAGGTGATAAACATTGATCCTTTTTAATTTAGCAGCTTCCGCATAAGGTGCAAGTTTTCTGATAGGACTTTCCTGCATGATCTCATTACGGTTTGACAGTGATAATCTTCCCATTTGTATATCTCCATTGTTTTATTTTCAGGAAAGAAAAAATACGCAATGACATAGGTAATGTCAAGAAAAGTTAAAATGTTTTATTATATGAATTTCTTTCATAAATATCGAACACAGCTCCCATCATAGCCGGTCTTTTTTTTAGTCTGAATTGATCATACTATAGAACAATACTGAAAGCGTTCTCAATATGCGTGATCTCATTCTTTTCATAACCCATTTCTATAGCTATTACATCAAAGCGGCAGTCTGTATTTCTAATATTATTATATAACATGTAAATTTGTGCAACTTTATATATCTGTCTCTGCTTAGATATTCCTACACGCAGAACAGGATTTCCGAATTGGGATGTTCTATTCGCTTTCACCTCTACAAAAACGAGAACGTTTTTATCTTTTGCAATTATATCTATTTCACCAAAATTAGAATATTGAAAATTTCTTTTAATTATCTCATATCCCAGAGTTGAAAGATAACCAGCCGCAATATCCTCCCCGATAGTGCCTGTATTCCTGTTATTATATTCACACATTTGAAAAAGTCCTCACTTTTTAAGTTAGAATTTAGAAGTCAGAAGTCAGAAGTCAGAAGTCTGTGCGGTATTCATTAGTGCATAAACGACCTACTTTATTGCAATATACAAAAGACATCCGGTCAAATAGTGACCTTGTGAAATATTTTTCTGAAATATTTCACAATATTCAATAACCAACACGGAATGTCAAATGTTTTATAATTTCGTATGGGAAGGCTTCCACGCCTTCCCGCTTGGCGAATTAAAACATTATGTGGGAGACCGCAAGAGGTCTCCCCAACGAATTATTTATTTTGGTTATAAAAAAAGAGCGTATATCGATACGCCCATAAAGTTGTTAAACTAATTTCTTGCCGAGCGACAACTCCGGATCAACCTCAACCAGTCTAAGATTTTTCCCTGACTTAACAGAAAGTAACATTCCCTGACTCTCAAAACCCATAATAGTAACAGGTTTAAGATTTGAAGCAACCAGAATATGTTTATTCAAAATATCTTCAGGGTGATAAAATTTTGCTATCCCTGCAACGATCTGCCTGATATCACCATTCCCAAGATCAACTTCGGTCAATAACAATCTATCACTGCCTTCAACATTATCAGATTTAATGATCTTACCTGTCTTTATCTCAACTTTACCGAAATCTTCTATTCCGATCAGATTATCATCTACAACTTTTACCGGTTCCTTTTTCTCTTCCTTTTCTTTGTCTATCTTAGGGAACAGAGAAACAGCTTTATTGATCTTCTTACCTGGTTCAAGTTTCCCATATTCCAAAGTCATATCCAGATCACCTTTAAAAATATCTTTTATCTCTTCAAATTTCTTAGGTATTACCGGAGAAAGCAATAAACTTGTAATTCTCACTGATTCAAGAGCATTATACAGAACCGAACCGCAAAGCTCTTTATCTTCTTTGATCAGTTTCCATGGTGCTGTATCTTCCATGTATTTATTTGTATTCCTGATCATTCTCATGATGTTATCAAGAGCCTTGTTAAGCTCAAAGTCATATATAAGCGGTTCTACCGTTTTCATCAAATCATTGAATTCATTAATAAATGGGCCGCAGAATTCAGTTTTTTTATTACACTCAGGGATCTTACTTTCAAAATTCTTTGCTATCATATGACTTGCTCTGTTTAAAAGATTTCCGAAGTCATTTGCAAGTTCAGTATTATGTCTGTTGATGAAGAATTCTTTTGTAAATACTCCATCATGCCCTAAGGACATCTCTCTGAGAACATAGAATCTGAAAGATGACGAACCGTAAGTATCAATAAGTTCTGTCGGATCGATCACATTTCCGAGTGATTTACTCATCTTTTTACCACCCTCTCCCATCCACCATCCGTGAATAAGCATACTCTTGGGAAGTTCTACACCCATTGCCAGCAGCATTGTAGGCCAATAGATCGTATGTTGAAGAAGTATATCCTTTGCCATCATATGCGTTGTAGTAGGCCAATAGGCATTGAATTTATCTTCATCCTCCAGATATCCAATACCATTCGTGTAGTTCGTAAGCGCATCGAACCAAACGTAGGTTACAAATTGATCATCGAAAGGTAATGGTATACCCCATGGCATTTTTTCTTTTTTTCTTGAAATACAGAGTGGATTCAGACCCTTTTTTAATATTCCGAGTACCTCATTCTTTCGGAATTTCGGATAGATAAAATCATCCCTTTCATTAATATATTTTTCATACTCCTCAGCATATTTAGCCATATTAAAGAAATAATTCTCCTCCTTTAATAAGGTAGTCTCCTTTCCGCATTCCGGACATTTTTCGTCAATAAGGTCTTTATCAGTCACGAATGTTTCACAGGTAGTACAATACTGACCTTCGTAATGATCCTTATAAATATCACCTTTATCGTACAAACCTTGAAGGATAGTCTGTACTTTTTTGTAATGTTTTTCATTCGTAGTTCTATAGAAAATATCATAGTCAATATCACATTTTTCAAATAATTGTGTGAAGGCAGGTATAAGACCATCAACATATTCTTTTGGGGTCATTCCCATTTTGACTGCAGCTTCATAAACTTTCTGACCGTGTTCATCAACTCCTGTGATGAATTTTGTATCATATCCAAAAAGCTTATAATATTTTGTAAAAGCATCCGTCAGAATTGTTGTATATGCATGTCCGAGATGAGGTTTTCCATTTACATAATATATTGGTGTTGTAAAATATTTTTTCATTTTTTTACCTGTAATTTATCATTAAAGTTGCACTATAATAACTAACTGATGAATATTTGTCAAGCTTTGAGTATTAATATTGTGAATCCCTTTTTTCAACCCTGACAGCATGATGATACATAATTCCGCCTGCGATAAAGAACAGTGATACCGAAAATATACCGCCTCTTGTTGCCATTTCACTGTTAAATCCGAATTTTCTAAGCATCAAACCTGTAGTACCGATCAACAAAGGACCAAGCACTACTGCGAATTTTCCTATCATGTTATAAAAACCAAAGAACTCTCCTGCTCTTTCCTTTGGAATTATCTCTGCGAAATATGACCTGCTTAAAGCTTGAATCCCTCCCTGGACAAGACCTATAACACCTGCAAGAATAAAAAATTCAGTCTCTGTATCCAATAATGCACCAAAAATAGATACTGTCAAATATATTACCAATGTCAGATATATACCATTCCTTGCACCTTTTTTTCCTTTTGCAAATACTCCGAAAAGGAGTGCAGCAGGAAAACCGATGAATTGAGTAAGAAGGAATGCTTTGATCATACTGTCCCTTTGAAGATCTAATGATATTCCAAAGTCCATGGCCATTCTTACTATTGTATCCACACCATCAATGTATAACCAGTAAGCTATCAGGAAATATAGAATGGGTTTATAATTTTTAATCTCTTTGAACGTTTTAAGAACACTTGTAAAACTCTGTTTGAAAGAATCAAATACTCTGTTCCGTTTATTTTTTTTCTCGATCACAAGACTGAACAGTGGGATAGAGAATAATAGCCACCAAAGCCCTACAGTAATGAAGGAATATCTGACAGCATATGCGCTGCTTTCTATTCCGAATTTACCCGGATTCAAAGACATGAAGATATTTAAGGCCAATAAAATCCCCCCGCCTAAATATCCGAGCGAATATCCAAGACTTGAAACAAAATTATATCTGTTTTTGTTGGCAACAGAGGTCAGCAGTGCATCATAAAATATATTTCCTCCGCTGAATCCTATAGCCGCCAGGATATAGAGGATCAGTGCAACCAACCACACCCCCTGCCCCACAAAGAACAGGAAAAATGTTGATAGAGATCCCAAGAGTGTCATGATAAGAAGAAACCTTTTCTTAAGAGAGCTGTTATCAGAGATGAACCCCAGTATAGGAGCAGAGAACATAATCAATACACCTACTGCTGAATTTGCAAATCCTAATCTGGCAGTTGTATCTACCGTATCAACTCCTTTACTCCAGTAATCATTAAAAAATAATGGGAAAAATACTGCCATTACCGTTGTGGCAAATGCAGAATTTGCCCAGTCATACAAAGCCCAGCTGAGAGATTCTCTGTTAATATATCGTTTAATCTTATTCATATTTATAATCTAAATTAAAAAGGCAGGTCAAGCCTGCCTGTATAAAACACTTTACTTAACCTGTTTAAAACCGTAGAAATACATCCATTCCGAATCACTGTCTTTTTCTTCTTTGGATTCAACCTTCATATAGTAGGTACCACTTTTGTCCGGAGTGAAATAAAATACCTTATAATTGTTTGTCTCAATATTTTCAGAAAATATTTTATCTACGAAATTATTTCCGTATAAAGAAGCTTTAAGAGGTTCAGCATTATCGGCAGCTCCTATTGAGAATGCATATGAGTTACCTTTGTATAAAGTAAAGGTTGCATAAACATTTTTATTTTCACTGAAGTATCCTGATTTTACATCACCGTTAGTGTAATATTCTTTAACCATCATTTCCTTTTTTGACTCACCCGATAAATATTCTATATCTGTCTCACTCTCATCCTCCCAATCATCATCCTGGCAGTAAACGTAAGAAGAAGTATTTATCAATAAAACTGATAAGAGAATTAAAAAGTATCTTTCTAATCTCAATCGATCAAATTTCATTATTTTCCTCCTTTCTTTTTCTTTTTCAGGATAACAAAGAAAACAACTAATAATGCAACAAATACCGCTACAGGAAACCCTGCTATTTTACTCTCTTCCTTTTCTTTGTCAATTTTCTCTTCTTTTTTTGTCTCGGTAATAATAACCTTTATCAGATTACTGCTTATATCTGATAGCTGTTTAATGTTCTCAACAGGTATAGGATTACCATAACCCATATCGCATAATTTTTGTATCTTAGGCATTTCTTCGTTGATAAGTTTTACTTCAGGGTTATTTTTATTAATATCCTTTATACTAAGGATCTCTGAAGCAAGATGCTCTATCAATTCAGGTTGATACAATATTGTGGATGCATCTTCTGAATAGTTCGATAATAATGCTTTTGAAACAACTTCCAAACCTTCGATCCAACCACCAACACTAGCTAAAGCAACATAATCAGGATCATATTTTTTCATTTCCACTTTTATCTCTAAATGAATACCGTCAAGTATCCCTCTTAGATCCATCCACTTACCTTCATTCAGAAGGTTAGATATCTGGTCTTTATCTATGAACATCTCGCTGTTAGCTCCAAAATTTTCAGCAAGATCTCTACTGACACTGAACATTTCACCCGTGTTTTTACGATCTTCCGCCTGGATCGCTATAAATCCCTGAGCCACCCTTACACCCAGGTTTAATGCGATCTTATAATTTTCAGCATAGTTAGCTGTATAATCATAACTAACGATCTCTTTCCAATTTACTTCGGAAAGTCTGTCCAATGCCATTATTATTTCTGAGGGCAACGGAACAACAACATTACTTTTGAACATTGCCATTTCTTCAGCGGACAGATCACTTTGTGAAAACAAACTGAAAGACATTATGATCATAAATAACGCTAATAATCTTCTCATTTTTCCTCCAATATTCCTGATATTTAATACGATCAGGTCTTTATTTATCAATGTACCCTGATACGTTACTTCATTTTTGTAATAGAATATAAATACGTAAACAGAATTATGCAATTAAGTTTTACAAATAAAAACGGTAGCATCGGCTACCTAAAATATAACTTAGTGAACTTGTTGGAAAATCTATTTTGTAGACAATTTTATTGAAAATTGAATATTGCTTTTCCTTAATTTTTCTTAGTTGTAAATTTAATTGGGAATTTCATTCTGACTGCTACGGGTTTATCTCTCTGCATTCCCGGAGAAAATACTGCTTGTTGTAAAGCTTTAATAGCTACTTCACCAAAACCCATATCCTTTGGTTTTTCTCTGACAATTTCAATTTTTGTCGGTATACCTTCCTTGGAACAAATAAAACTTAGAAGAACATTACCGGATACGCCACTAATTTTTGCCAACGGTGGATAATTTTTAAAAATAAATTCAGATAATTTCTTTCTTGATCTGTCATTCATCTCAGGTTTTTCCTGAATTGCAAAAAAATCAAATATCTCCTCATCACCCCCGGCAAAATCTGGAGGTGGCGGTGGTAAACTGCTGGCATCGAATTCAGTGTCCGGAATATCTAAAAGAGGATCATCCTCAACTTCTTCATCATCCTCTGCTGCGATCGGGATCTTTGAGGAGACCGGTTCAACCCTTTGCTTTACGTCTGGCTGTACTGTTATATCAACGTCAATAATGTCTATATCAGAGATCTTTATATCCGTATTTATGACACCCGTTTCAAATTTATGAAATATGGCAAAAACAAATGTTAAAATTGCAAATACTATCAATACCGATATTTGTGCTAATTTGTTGTTCTTTTCTGCGATATGGCCTACATTCCAGCTCATTTTGACCTCCGAATTAAGAATTAGAAAATCATTTCGGATCATGGCATCAAGGAAAGCATCTTACTATTAATATAACAATTTATTAGCAAAAAGCAAATTTATAGTATCATATATTCAACTGGATTTTGAAATATGTTTAACAAGAACAGAACAGATCTATCTATTTATTATCATACCTGTTAATACCTTTATCCCCGATATCATTTCTGCAGTATTTATCTTTAAATTTTATTTGATCAGCAAAATTGTATGATCTTTCCTTAGCTTCCTTCAAAGTATTTCCTCTTGATACAATACCCAGAACTCTTCCTCCGGAAGTCACAATTTTTTCATTTTCTACTTTTGTTCCTGCATGGATAACACTTGTATTTTCATCTCTACGATCCAAACCATCTATTGTATAACCTTTAACATATGAAGACGGATATCCACCTGATGCTAAGACCAGACATAAATAATGCTCATTTTTTGCAGGCAATATCTCATTGCCTGTAAATTTGGATGTTGCTGCTTCCATTAACAGCTCTGCAAGATCACCGTCATACTTCGGTAATATGACCTGTGTTTCCGGATCACCGAAACGGCAGTTATATTCTATCACTTTTGGACCTTCCCCGGTGATCATTAATCCAACAAACAGAACTCCCTTGTAGGTTCTGTTTTCGCTTTTCATAGCATCAAATGTAGGGGCAATAATACTTTTTTGTATATCTTCCATTAATTCATCATTTATAATAGGAGCAGGTGAGTAACTTCCCATTCCCCCTGTATTAGGCCCTTTATCCCCATCAAAGATAGCTTTATGGTCCTGTGCTGTTGGAAGTATTTTATAATAATTCCCGTCAGATACTGCAAAAATTGATGCCTCTTCTCCGGTTAAGAACTCTTCGATAACTACCTCATCACCTGCTTCTCCGAATTCTTTGTCCACCATCATACTTTTTAATGTCTTTTCAGCTTCTTCTCTGGTCAAACACACTATCGCACCCTTTCCTGCTGCTATTCCGCTTACCTTGATCACAATAGGAACAGTTTGTTTAGACAGATATTCTTTTGCTTGATCGTAATCTGTAAAATTTTTATAATTTGCTGTAGGTATATTATATTTGTGCATCAGATCTTTAGAGAATGCTTTACTGCCTTCTATAACAGCTGCTTTACTTTCCGGACCGAATACATTGAGCCCCTCTTTTATGAACCGGTCTGCATAACCTTCTATCAATGGTTGTTCCGGTCCTATCACGGTCAGATCAATTGAATTGTTCTTTACAAATTCAATTAACTTATCCTGAGCCATAAACTGTGATCCAATATTTTCAGCCAGTTCTGATGTCCCGGCATTACCCGGCAAACAATATAACCTGCTTACTTTTTTGCTCTCTGATAGTTTTTTTAGTATAGAATGTTCTCTCCCGCCTGAACCTATTACTAAAATATTCATGAATATTTCCCTCTTAATAATAACGTAATCAAAAAATAAAGGTCTGAATATTTCAGACCTTTACATTAGCTATTTTGTGCTCGTTTTAAAACTTATCCACTGACTCATTCGGACAGCGACCGGTTTATCCCTTTGCATACCAGGTTTAAATCTTGCGGCCTGGATAGCCTTTTCCGCCACTTGACCGAATCCCATATCTTTTGGTTTTTCTTTAACAATTGTGATATCAGTTGGAATACCGTCTTTATTTACAACCCATTTCAATCTCACTTTACCTGACACTCCGCTTCGTTTAGCAAGAGGTGGATAATTTTTGTAAATATAGCTTGATATTTTTTGTGCTTCACCCGGCATCATTTCCGGTTTTTCCTGTATCGCAAAAAAATCAAATATTTCTTCTTCATCTACAGAAGGAGGTGGTGGAGGTGGTGGAGGTGGATCGTTGAATTCAAAATCTGTTGTTTCGATCTCAATTTCATTATCCTCATCAATTTCATCCTCATCTTCTACTGCTATAGGTATTTTAACAGCAGCCGGCTTGATAGTTTTCTTGACCTGCTCTGTTATTTCAACCTTTTCAACCACAATATCAATTTCTCTGATACCCTCTTCAATCACTTTGGTCTCAAATTTATGAAAAATCGCGAATACAAATGTCAGAAGAACGAACACAACAATGGTCGAAATCTCTTCCAATTTCAAAGCCTTATCGTGTAACTTTCCTACTTTATGAGCCATTATTACTCCTGATTCATTTTCAATACATTAACTATATGATTTCTCTTCCCAATTATTTGGATGTAGATGCATATACAATTCTTCTTGCATCAGCTTCCTGTAAAGATTTTTGAACTTGATCAAGTATTGAATTTTTCGCATTCTCATCAATCTTAAGAGAAACTATCACTCTTGGATTTTGAGTACGTTTAAGATACATCATCGGTGTTAACTCTTTAGTTGTCACCAATTTATCATCAACACTTATCCTTTTGTTCACATCTATATAACAATAAGTAATATTTCTCTTTCCCTCGATCTTATTCGCATTTACTGCAGAAGGTATTTTTACAGGAATCCCCCTAAACTCACGGAACACAGTACTCACCATGAAAAAGATCAAAAGCATGAAGATAATATCAGGCATAGATGCAGTCGATATTTGTCCTGACTCTGTTTTCTTTTTACTACCTATCATAATTCTTCCATTTTGAATTTTATTGTGCTAGGGATATTCTATTTATATTGGCACTTTTTACCTGGTCAAGGATCTCTATATAATTCTTGTAAGTCGATCCCGGAGTAACCTTTATTGAAACAATAATGGAATCTCCATTTGCCGCAATTTCCCTGCTTAGAACTTGTAATCTGTCTCTTACCTGCTGAATATTGACCTCTTCTTCTTTTCCTTTCTTTCCAAGAAGAACATCATCATCGTCGTTTAAAAGGATATTCACAACCCCTTTAACCTTAACACCCTCAGTTTGATCCGCTTTTTGAGGCAGAACAAATTTTATTCCTTTATCCGATGATATAGTAGTCGTAACTAGAAAGAATATAAGCAACAAGAAAGTAATATCCGCCATCGAAGATGCATTGAATTCCCCAACCTTTCTTTCAGGTTTTTTAAGCATTGGTATTCTCTCTTATTTTTTAGTTAGATTCGTTTTCAACTAATGTTTCGATCAAAGCAACACTTGTCTCTTCCATGTCAAGAACTCTGCTATCAATGATCGACTGGAACACACCTTGAACAGTCTGAATAATAATAGCAACTACAAGACCGAATGCAGTAGTTAAAAGTGCTTCTGAAATACCACCAGCAACGATCGATGGAGAAATATCGTTCGCAGCAGCGATCGCATCCATTGCTCCAACCATTCCCCAAACAGTTCCAAGGAAACCAAGCATCGGTGCAAGACCTACTACTGAAGACATCCATATCATACCGCTATATAGATAAGTTGACTGAATTCCACCTTCGTTTACAATTGCTTTTTCTACGTTATCAATACCGTTCTTAACATTCTTAAGTCCTGCGTTGATAAGTTCTTCCACAGGTTTTCCGCCTTGAACTAATCTTAATGCTCCTTCAGTTCCCTGTGAAGCTAATGCTTTCTTTACTTCCTTCATTAATTCACCGGCATTTTTTCCAGTTCCTAGTAGAGAGAAAAGTTTGTAAAGGCTGATTACTATTCCAATAATAAAGATAATCAGGATCGGCCACATAAAAGGTCCACCTTTAACAAAATATTCAGTCATTTTTTCCTCCGTTTTTTTTTATTTCATTTAGTTATAATTTTCCCATTTTAATCCCTGCTTATAGAAGCCTGAATTCGAGCCATTAAGTTACTTTGCTTTTTGTTATTTGTCAAGACAATATTTGTTTTTTTTATCTAAATAAATAGCACATTCCCCATCTTCATTACTTTCTTCTGAACAACAAAAAATAAATGATCAGGACAGCAAGAGTAATCAGTAAAAAGGTCATAAAGCTGAAATTTTCCTCAGGTAGATATGTGAGGATCGCTTTACTGTACTTGAATTCCATTTTATCAGGTTCTAATAATTCACCGGTAGATTTTTTTGGATCTATCACTCCATCGATCTTGACAGTTATAGGAAATTCATAAGTCCCCAGATTCAATTCTATATTCCCGTCCTCAAGTTTCTTCATGCTCTTGAAGACATCTTCAAATTTTTCCCACTTGATGTTTACATGAAAAAGGTCCGGATCGATCGAATCAATAGACGTGATCTCAATTTTTTTATACTTTTCGTCTTCACGTAATCTTGCTAAAAAGATATTTTTGTTGAAATTCTCAACTATGATCTTACCTGTACCTTCACCGCTTTGATCTATAATATACTGGCCTGTAATTTTGCAACCGGTGAGAACGATAAGTGCCAGTAAAAGTGTTAAATTTATGATCCTCATATTCGATCCCCAATTTTCTATCTTTTTAATTTAATCAAATGTCTGCTCAGGTGCAACTTAAATAAATGAATTTTATATATATTGATTTTATGTTATAATCACTTTATTTTTCAGGTGCTGATAAAACACGATATTTTGGAGAAAATAATTTATGAAGAGAACACACAATTGTGGTGAACTGAGAAAAAATGATGAAAATAAAAATGTCACTTTATCCGGATGGGTACATAAATATAGAAATCTTGGTGGTTTATTATTTTTTGATCTTCGAGACAGGTATGGTATAACACAGGTTATTTTTGACCCGGCTAAAGTTTCGCAGGATATTATTGAACTTGCATCCAAATGCAGAAATGAATTTGTTGTGTCTATTGATGGAGTCGTAAAAGTAAAACCTGATGCTAACCGTAATCTTGCAACAGGTGAAATAGAAATTGATGCAAATAATATAAAAATCGAGAACGAATCAATTACACCTCCATTCAATTTTTTAAAAGGCAGATCTGATGCCAAAGAAGAACTTAGATTAGAATACCGGTATCTGGACCTGAGATCAGAAGTAATGACCAGAAATTTGATACTACGTCATAAAGTAACAATGGCTACAAGAAATTTTCTGTCTGAAAAAGGTTTTTTGGAAATAGAAACTCCAACTTTCACAAAAAGTACACCTGAAGGAGCAAGAGATTATCTGGTTCCTGCCAGATTATTTCCGGGAAGTTTCTACGCCCTTCCGCAATCACCACAGATATTCAAGCAGCTTTTAATGGTCTCCGGAATGGATAAATATTTCCAGATCGCAAGATGTTACAGAGACGAAGATGCCAGAGGTGACAGACAACCGGAATTCACCCAAATCGATATTGAAGCGAGTTTTGTTGATGAGAATTACATTTTTTCTTTAACAGAAGGTTTAATGCATCAGATATTCAGTGAATCAATGGGAATTGAAATTCCTGTACCTTTTGAAAGAATACCTTATTCTGTCTCTATGGAGGAATACGGTGTGGATAAACCTGACCTTAGGTTTGGGCTAAAACTTAAGAATATTACAGATATTACCAGAAACTCAGAATTTGGAGTTTTCAAAAATGCTGAATGTGTTAAATTCATTGCTGTTGAAGGAAAGGAAGACCTTAGCAGAAAGCAGATCGGGAAGTATGAGGACTACGCGAAACACCTCGGGGCAAAAGGATTGGCATTCGTTAAACTGGTAGACGGAAAATTTGAAGCAGGGATCGAGAAATTTCTGACAGATGATGATAAAAGAACAATCATTGAACTTGCAGAGGTAAATGGTAACGCAATGATCTTTTTCGGTGCCGATAGAACTTCAACTGTGAACAAAGTACTCGGTGGCTTGAGAAACAGATTTGGAAATGAACTTGGATTGACCGATCCGAAAGATTTCAAATTCTGCTGGGTAACCGATTTCCCGATGTTTGAATACAATGAGGAAGCTGATCGATGGGATGCTATGCATCATATGTTCACAATGCCTAAAGAAGAAGATATCGATAAAATTGAGAATGATCCCGGTAATGTACTGAGTAAAAGTTATGATCTTGTCCTGAACGGAGTTGAACTTGCCTCAGGAAGTGTAAGGATCCACGACAGGGATATCCAGGAAAAGATCTTCAAAAGATTAGATCTGACCAATGAGGAGATAGAAGACAAATTCGGATTTATGTTAAAAGCTTTTAAATATGGAGCTCCCCCTCATGCAGGAATTGCACCCGGACTTGATAGACTGCTGCAGGTCATGACAGGAGAAGAAACTATTAGAGAAGTGATCGCATTCCCTAAAGCAAAAAGTTTAAACTGTCCATTGACAAAAGCACCATCTGAAGTATCTCAGGATCAATTGGATGAGTTGAATATTTCCGTTAAAAAGAAATAGAGGAAAAATATAATGAAATATGAAGAAGCTATTAAAAAACTGAATGAAATAATGGAAAAGCTTGAATCCGGGGATATTCCTCTTGATAAAACATTTGAATATTTCGAAGAGGGGAAAAAACTTCTGGATTTCTGTAGAAAACAACTTTCAGATGCTGAAGGAAAATTGCTGAAGATAACTAATAAAGGAATTGAGGAAATCGGTTAATTACCGTCATTCTGAATTTATTTCAGGATCTTTCTTCTTACTGATATGTCTAAAAGATCGATCATATTCATGGGAACACCTGACTTTGCTGTGGATTCGTTACAGGCAATTCACAGATCCGGCATAGAAATTAAAGCAGTGGTAACTCAACCTGATAAACAGAGAGGAAGAGGAAAGAAAGTAAGTTTTACACCCGTAAAACAAACTGCTCTCGATCTCGGTCTACCTGTCCTTCAACCTGAGAAAATGAGAGATAATGATTTTATCGGACAACTTAAGGAACTGAATGCTGATCTTTATGTTGTTGTCGCTTTCAGGATTTTACCAAAGAAAGTGCTTGAAATTCCACCTCTGGGATCTATAAATCTTCATGCTTCCCTTTTACCTAATTACAGAGGTGCTGCACCGATAAATCATGCTTTGTTCAATGGAGATAAAAAAACCGGACTTACAGTATTTTTTCTAAATAATGATCAGGTCGACAGTGGTAATATTATAGCTCAGAAAGAAATTATAATAGAAGAAAGAGACAATTTCGGGATACTTTATGACAAACTTAAAGTTGAGGGAAGTAATTTTTTGCCGGCAGTGATCAAAAATATTTTCAACGCTGATTATCAAACAACTTCACAGGATATTTCAACTGCTGTAACCATTGATGCTCCAAAGATCTTCCCCGAACACTTTAAAATAAACTGGAATCATTCTGCTGAATCTATTCATAATCAGGTAAGAGGTCTTGCTCCAAAACCCGGAGCTTTTTGTTTATTTAACGATAAAAGATTAAAGATCATCGAAACTTCATTTGATATTTCAGAGAATTCACATACACCTGGTACGGTCATAGAAATTGACCGAAAAAACAACTTAATAAATGTTGCTACAGGACAAGGTGTTTTGAAGATACATAAAGTTCAACCTGAAGGAAAATCTGTAATTGATTCTGCTTCATTCATTAACGGATATTCATTATCTGTAGGAATGTTCTTCAGATCAGGAGAATAAAAATGAAAAGAACAAAAATAATATGCACTCTTGGACCTGCCACAGATTCAAAAAAAGTTTTAAAAAATATGATCCTGAAGGGAATGAACGTAGCCCGTATTAATTTTTCTCATGGAGATTATGCTCAACATCAGAAAATGATAGACATGGTCAAAGAGGTCAGAGAAGAAATGAAAATGCCGGTGGGCATCCTTCTTGATACTAAAGGTCCTGAAATTAGAATAAAGGACTTTGAGAATTCATCGATCATTTTACATAAGAATGATAGTTTTACTTTGACAACCCGTGATATAATCGGCAATCAGAATGAAGTATCAATAACTTATAAAGGACTTCCTGATGACATAGATAAAGGTAATAAGATCATGATAGATGATGGTTTGATTGAGTTGAAAGTCGTAAAAGTAAACGGTCCTGATATTATCTGTGAAGTAATAAATGGCGGGGAAGTAAAAAATAAGAAGGGTGTGAACGTTCCCGGAACGAAGGTGAAATTACCGTATCTTAGCGAAGTTGATAAAAAAGATCTTCTGTTCGGTATAAAAAATGATATCGATTTTATAGCGGCATCATTTGTTAGTGATCATTCAGATATTAAAACTATTAGAAATTTCGTTAATGAGAATGGCGGAGATGATATTAAGATCATTGCCAAGATCGAAAACAGGGACGGAGTAGATAATATAATGGATATAGTCAGGATCGCTGACGGTATTATGATCGCTCGTGGGGATATGGGAGTTGAAATACCTTTCGAAGAAATTCCAGGCATTCAGAAAGATATAATTAAAAAATGCTACAAACTTTCTAAGCCTGTTATTACTGCTACCCAAATGCTTGATTCCATGATTAGAAATCCAAGACCTACCAGAGCAGAGATCACTGATGTTGCCAATGCAGTTTATGACAGGACAAGTGCGATAATGCTGTCAGGTGAAACTTCTATCGGGAGCTATCCTGTAGAAGTAGTGAGAGTTATGGCAATGATCGCTGAAAAAGCTGAGGAGGATATTGACTATCAGAAAAAATTCAGAGAAAATTTTATAAAACAATCTGACAATGTAACAAATGCAATAGGATATGCAACGTGTTCTACTGCTCATTCTGTAAGCGCTGCAGCCATCATTACCGTTACGAAATCAGGCAATACAGCCAGAACTGTGTCAAAATACAGACCGGACTGTCCGATCATTGCCACGACTATCAATAACAAAGTATATAATCAACTTTCGATTTCCTGGGGTGTAACACCGCTTTTAACAGAATTAAAAAGTACAACTGACGAACTTTTTGAACATGCTATAAAAAGTTCAATGGATGCAAAACTGATCAGATCCGGTGATCTTGTTGTTATTACAGGTGGCACACCTATAAATGTCAGAGGTACAACTAACACGATGAAAGTTCAGGTGGTCGGTGATGTTCTGATTGAAGGTAAAGGATTAAATAAATTATCCTCTTCCGGAAATGTGTGCGTTATTTCAAAAGACGGCTCAGGAATAAGGAATTTTACGGCAGGTAACGTGCTTGTTATTTCTTCGACAACTGAAAAAATACTCCATCTGATAAAAAATGCTTCCGCATTGATCACTGAAGAGGAATTTGATAATTCTGAATCCGTAATAGTCGGAAAGGCGGTCGATATACCTGTTATTGCTAACGCAGAAAGTGCTGCTGATATCTTAAAGAGCGGTACACTCGTTACTGTTAACGCAAAGAAAGGATTAGTTTACAGCGGAATCAAATAGATCTATTTGCCCATAATGTTATCCAGTTCTTTTTTCTGATCATCCTGTGCTTTTTGATTTTTTTCAACTTTTTCTTTTGTTTTATCTATGTAACTTTTTTGAGTATCCACAAATTGCTGTGCAGCATTCTTCTCAACTTTGACTGCATCTTTTTTAGTTGTAGTAGTTACAGCTTTCTTTTCTTTGACTTGAGTACACGAAACAATGATCAACAGTATACAGATTATTGCTATTATCCTTTTCATTATATATCCTAATCAGTTAAATAAAAAAAAGCCGGATATAAATTCCGGCTTTAAAATTTGTTCTACGTTTAGAACATGTAAGCAACCCCTAAATTAAGACCCCAATGCAAACCTTGAGCACCATAATCCAAATCACCCCAGTCATCATTTCCATCAAAGGTAGAAACTGCAAATCCTAACTCTAATGAAGGTGCAATAGTCCATCCATTTGGCCAAGACCATCTGTATCCTAATTCACCTAAAGGAGTAATTGTTAACCAAGTTGTATCCTCTGTTTTCCATGTCATTGATACTGAATCGTACCAATAAATATCTTCCCAAGTCCATGAATCAATAGTCAATCCACCACCGTAGAATACACCTTCTCCGTTTCCGTCTTTATACATCCTGTACTTAGCACCTAATCCTAATGCAGTAAAATCTTCATAGCTGAAGAAGTAGAAAGGTACATTTATTTCTGTTGTACCGGCAGCATCCATGAATCTTCCATATTCACCGGAATAGATGTTGAACAATAAACCAAACGGATTAAGTCCGAAAGAATTCTGCTTTCCGTAAGTATCAGCATTTACCATTGATGCTACAAAGAGTAAACATACCAATAGAACTAATTTGATCTTTTTCATTTTTCCTCCTAATTATTTTTTTTCTTTTTTCGTATGTATTGAATTGTATCTAATCCATTGCATCCATTGAAATACTATTTTTTATCTTCTACATGTCCGTCAACCATTTTAGTCGAATCTACTACAGCTGTTGAATCTGTTACTACAACTGTAGTAGAATCAATAACAGCCGGAATATCTTTAACGATTGGTTTTTCTACGGACACTTCTTTTGGTTTCGGTTCAATTACAGGATCAGGTCCTTTTTTAAGGAAGTTGTTATATCCCCACCATCCACCGCCTGCAATTACCGCAACAATGACCACAAGTAAGATATAAAAACCTATCCCCTTTCCTGAATCATCGAACGAAATTACATTTTCCTGCTCCTCATCATCTTCAGGTTTTGCTCCACCAAGAGATATTCCCGGAGCTCTCGGAGCAAAGTTATCCCTGTTGAAAGTTTTTACTTCTTCGTCTACTTTCTTTCTCTGTTTAACTTCAGTTTCAACTTCCTCTATAAATGAATTCGTTATAAGATCCCTTGTCTTAGAATCGAACTCTTCTATGAATGAGTTCGAGAAATCCGGAGTAGATGACACATTCCCGATAGAAATACCCTGAGATGAGCTTGCAACTTTTTTATCTCCTCCCGGTTCTGTGTACTTAACCTTCTTTTCATTTATTCTGGTTTTGAAGTTCATTACTTCGTTCAAAAGATCAAGCTTTTCTTCGATCGAACTTGGGTTTTTAAGCGATTTTACAGAGTTATCACAATTCCTGTTCTCACAAAGGAACTGATTTACCGTACCACAGTTTTTACAGTATACTTCATTGTTCTTATTCGGTGCACCAAAATTCACTTTACTTCCGCAGACCTTACATTTTTCTACTGAAAAAGCATTACAGGTCGGACATGTTGAAAATACCAGCAGTCTTCCTTTTCTGTAGTTGTAATAACTTTTGGATTTTGAATACTGCCATTTAATACCTTCCGAGATAAGATAAAAATCACTGTGACCGTGCTTTGCTCCACACTCACAGGTCATAACCTTTACCTGATTACCGCATTTACAGCTAAGTGCGTCATAGTTAAGCGAGAACTGATTACTTTGACCACATTGGTCACATGTTATCTTTTTTTCTTCCCTTCCGCAGACCTTACAGTCAAAATAACTTGTTTCATTGTACACATTTTCAAAGTTGATCTTTTTATCAAGAACAGTATCATCCTGTTCATCATAGAATTGATTGACTATCCTTCTTTCTTCTTCCTTCTTCTCCTCTTTTTCAGTCAATTCCTTTTTGTACCAGTAATCTTTGATCAGATCAAGCTCCTGCTTGACTTCAGAGGATAGTTCCTCATCCTTTGATTCGGTAGCTGAAACATTTAAATTTATTTCACCCTCAAGATTATCATCAAGCTGATCTTTTTCAAGAGGAATGTCTTTAACAGGCTCTTCTTTCTTGATCTCGATCGGTTCAGACACTTTAGGTTTTATTTCAACGGCTTTATGTTCAAAATCTTTATCCATTATAACATCATTATTATCAATATCGATCAGTGGTTTCTTATCATCCCGAACCGGTTCAGGTTCTATTTCAGGTTCTACTTTATCAGCAGGTTCTTCCCTTATAGAACTTTCGTCCTGTATAAAAGTATCCTTTTTGAAGCCGGTATTAACAGCACTTTGATCAGGTTTTAGATCCTCAGATTTAGACAAAGGTTCAACGGTAGTTTTTTCAAGAACACTCTTCCTGGTTCCAGCCAATAGCTCTTCCATTCCCTCATCCAGTTTAATAATACCTGATTTTTCAATTTTATCTTCGATAGGGACCTGAACTGCTTTGACTATTGTTTTTTTGGGAGATTCTTTGATAGTAAATTGGCGTTTGTCCATGTCTTTATGCTGCTTTCTGTAAATAAATTCATCTATCCGCTTTCTTTCATCTTCATTTTTAGGAGTTTTTAAGACTTTTATCTGTTTATTGCAACTCTTCTTTTCACATTCAATGCTGTGTTCCATCTTGCATTTTGTACAGATCACGATCCCTTGTTTACTGGAATCAGTAAAAGAGTTTTTGGAACCACATCCATCACACGCTTCTGAAGTGATCTCTTTACAAACCGGACATCTTCCATATAAACCGAAAGTATATGTATTCTTATCTGCCATCATTAATCCCTCTGATAAATTAAAACCGTGATTTTTCAAATCTATTTTATTTCACATGACTAAAATAAACATAGATGTAAGTTTTAGCAAATGCAAATTATTTTATTTCTTTGTAACTGATTCAGGATGAATTAGATTATTAAATTTTAAAATTGTTATTACTTGTTAATCTTTACTTTTGTAATTACTTTATCTGACTGTATGATGTATTAGACATTGGGATAAGCACTATCGATAATATCTACGTTAATATTTCATTCCCCATACCTCTGGATAAGGAATTCACTTACGCTGTAAGAACAGCAGCCGTCAGTGATACTTTGATCGGACGGAGGGTTAAGGCTAACTTTAATAACCGTAAAATGATCGGTGTGATCACATCCCTGGTTGAGGTAAAACCTGATTATAAGCTCACAACTGTCGAATCGGTTTTGGATGAAACTCCAGTTTTCAACAATGAAATGCTCGTGTTCTGCAAATGGATCTCAAATTATTATTTATCCTCATACGGTGAAGTACTAAAACAGGTCCTTCCTGCAGCTTTATACGGTAACAGAAAAAAATTCGTAGAATTAAATTTAGATCGACCCATAGAAAAGTCTGATCTAAATTCTGAACAAATCAGAATAATTGAGTATCTGGAAAAATCACTCCGGACTAAGTACAGTGTGCTCTCTGATCATATCAATTCACCTGACTTCGATAAGAACATTACTTCGCTCGTAAGAAGAGAATACATTAATATCATTAATACTTTGGAACATCCTGATAAGGCTCAATATCTGAATTTTATTGTACCCGTTATACCAAAACCGGACGTAAAGACAACCAAAAGGATCGATGAATTTTATGATTTTATTGCTCAAAACGGTATGGGGATACTACAAAAAGAAGCAGGTAAACTGTATAATTTTTCAGACCATATAATAAACAGATCCGTTTCACTGGGATTGTGTAATAAGGTAAGGAAGGAAAATATCAGATTAAGCATCGAACTTACAGATAAAATTGATCCTCCCAAAGAATTTTTACTGACCGACGAACAGAACGAGTGTGTAGAAAAGATAAACAATGTCCTGGATGAGAATATCTTTCAAACATTTTTAATATACGGATTGACCGGTAGCGGTAAAACTGCAGTATACATTGAAGCTATAAAAAAAGTGAGAAAAAATAACAGATCAGTTATCGTCCTGATACCTGAAATATCATTGACCCCTCAAACTGTGAAAAGATTCAGAGAGGTCTTCAGTAATGATATTGCAATTTTGCACAGCAGGTTGTCGGAAGGTGAAAAATATGACAGCTGGAAAGGCATTAAAGATAATAAATACCCGATCGTTATCGGTCCTAGATCGGCCATTTTTGCTCCTTTAAGTGATCTGGGTTTGATAATTGTTGATGAAGAGCATGAGAGTGCATATAAACAGATCGATCCCTCCCCGAGATACAATGCCCGTGATATGGCTATTTTGAGAGGAAAGTTGAATAACATTCCGGTCATTCTGGGATCAGCAACACCGTCTATAGAATCAATTTTCAATGCTGAAAGAAATAAATTTTCTCTCCTCAAATTAACTAAAAGGATCGGCATATCCAAATTACCCGAGATAAAGGTCGTAAAGAGAAAGCAGTTCTATAATATTTTTGAAGATTCGGTGATAGAAGTATTTAGAAGGGAATTGATGAGCGACCGGCAGATAATCGTACTTCAGAACAGAAGAGGTTATTCCACACATCTGATATGTGAATCCTGCGGAAGTGTGAGTTCATGCCCGAACTGTTCTGTTTCACTGACTTATCATTTAAATTCAAAACAGCTGATCTGTCATCATTGCGGATACTATGAAAAAGCAAAAGATTATTGTGGAATTTGCGGTAAATCTAATATATCTTTTAAGGGTATTGGAACAGAACAGGTTGCTTTTGAACTGGGCAAGTTGTTCCCGGATATAAAAATATTACGGATGGATCAGGATTCCACAAGAAAGAAAGAGAGTCATTTTAAAATCTTAAATGAGTTCGAGAACACTAAGAGATCGATCTTAGTGGGAACACAGATGATAGCAAAAGGACTTGATTTTCATAATGTCAGTCTGGTTTGTATCGTAAATGTTGATACTGAACTGATATTTCCTGATTTCAGGTCTGATGAAAGAGCTTTTCAGCTGATCACTCAGGTATCCGGCAGGGCCGGAAGAGGTGAAATTAAGGGACAGGTGCTGATCCAGACTTACAACGAAATGAATCATGTGCTTGAATTTGCAAGAAAACATGATTATATTGGTTTCATTAAGTATGAGTTGGAAAATAGAAAGCTTGCAGGATATCCTCCGTATTTCAAGATGGCGAAGATAATGTTCTCTTCCAAGGACCATAATGAAGTAAAGACAGCATCAATGGAACTCTATAGATTACTGAAAAAAGAGGATAACAAAATATTAATTTATAAACCTGTTGACAGGATGATATTAAAAGTTAATAATATATACCGGATGAACATTATCATTAAAACCGACATAGAGCTCGACAGTAATGGTAATATTCTCAGATCCGCAATTAACAACGCTTTAAAAAATTATAGAACCAGGTCGAACGTAAAGGTTTCGGTCGATATTGATCCCACAGAGGTCATCTGAACCGAAAATAAACAATATTCCTATGGAGGATGAAATGTTCAAAAAATTATCTTTTTCCCTTGTCTCGATTTTGATACTGACTCAAATGCTGTTCAGTATTCAGAAGCTGGAATTTTCCAAGAAAAGAAATTTCCAGTTTGGTGACGGAGAGTATGGTAAAGTTCAGTTAGAACTGAAGAATTATGAAACATATGAATACCAGAGTGAGATAAAAAAACCATTCGTACTTAAGAAAAATAATGCCGGTAATATTGAACTGATCTATGACATCAGACTGGTTAATGATGAAGACAAAGAAATAGATAAATTGTATAAAACCAGCTTTACTTTCGTTAAAAAAAATATCGGTAAAACTGAAAAGATCTATTTGTCTGCTAAATACCTTCCTGAAATTCAAATTGTTGAGAATGACACACTTTTTTCAACATACACAGCTGTAAACCTGTCTCCTGACAAACCGTCACAGATCGTATATCTGAACTCGATAAAAGATTACTCAGGAAAATTCAATGCTGACTACGACAGTGAACTTATAGGGATACTATCGGACACAGATCTGAAATTCAAAAAAGGTACTAATACTTTAGAAATTTCACTGGTTAGAAGTGAGAATTTTGAGAAAGAGATATCTCTTTACAGAGCTGTTGGAAAAAGTAAGATCAATCAATTGTTCATAACTGTAAAATCCAGCGGATTTGAAACCGGAGCGGCTTTAGCTGATAAAACGGAGGATCCCGACGACAGTTCCGAAGTTGCTTTAACTGACGACAGCGGTTATGACTCTGATGAATTTATTGTAAGCGAGGCTGATGGACTGACCGAAGAATCATCTTCCGGAATGGGAATTATTTCTATTATAATAATCGCAGTAATGGCTTTGGTGATCCTTATACTCTTAGGACTTCTATTCATAGGAAAAAAAGGCGGTCTATACGAAAAATACGAAACCTTCTTTCTGGATATTGCATCTATTGTTAATGTTGAGGCAAAAGGAAATAATATTGACAAGGTCATTGAAGAGATCATGATGGTACTTCTGGACAAATTTGAAACTCCTTATGGAAAAGAGGAAGTTTCAGAAAAGAAAGCTGTTAAGCCTGAAGTACAGACTAAGACGTTAAAAACAAAACCAGTTACTACTCCCGAGCCGGAAGTTCAGGAACCTCTTGATGACCTTGATCTCGATTTTGGAAATTCCGAAAAAGAACCGGAAGAAATTCTCATTGAAGAACCTGAAAATAAACCTCTGCAAAAAAAACAATTACTTAAGAGCGGTTTTGATTTCTCCGAACTGAATACAGAAGGAGATGATATTGAAGAGGATACCAAAATTGACCTTGATTAACAATTTAACCATAAAAAAATACGGCGGAAATAATCCGCCGTATTTTTTTTATAATTTTATTTGCTACTGATATGAATATCGATCTTCGTTTCCCCGGCATATTTTTGATCTTATCAATACCTGTGATCATATATTTTTCACTCTGGTATTACAAAGGATCTGGATTAAAAAAAATAAGAACTGGAGTGATGGTCTTTTTAAGGTCATTATTACTTTTTCAAATACTTTTACTATTATTTGATCCTGTACTCACATTATCAACAGATAAGACCATTAGACCAAAGAACATCGTGCTTTTTGACAACTCAATTTCAATAGTCCGGAGTGATTCGACTGAAGCAGATTCAATAAAACAAATGATTGAATATATCTCCAGGGATGATATTTTTCAAAGCTATTTATTCGGGGACAGTACAAGGACCCTGAACGGTATATCAGAATTTGACAATACTGATAATTTTACCAAAGTGGATAAAATATCGGACCTTAAACACTTTAGACACGGTAGTCCAGATGAACAGTATGAGAATATCATAGTGATAACTGACGGTAATTTTACGGACTACAGTAATAATTCTCTTTCAAACACTCTGCCTATTAACTTTATTCACACCAGAAGCAAACCCGATCTGGTCGATATTTTCATAAATGACATTTCTTACGAGGATATTATCCCACAGAATTCAGATATCAGCTATGAGGTAATCGTTGGAATCAACGGTATTTCAAGTGAAGATAAATTCCGGCTCTCTGTTAAAGAAAACGGTAAAGTTGTTAAAAATATTATTGAGAATGTTCCGGAAAACGGATCTCTAAAAAGAATCCCAGTGATCTTAAATTCTAACGATCAGAACTTTAAATCGATCGAATTTTCTATAAACAAACTTAACAATGAAGAAAATCTGTACAATAATTCCAGAAAGATATTTCAAAAGATCTCGAATCTTGCACAGAATATCCTGATCGTTTATGGCAATCTTTCTCTGGACCTTAAATTTATACTGGATATTTTCTCAAAACATAATTTCAGTTATCAGCTATTTGATCCGGCTGATGATCCTTCTGTGATCAGTGATAAAAATTTTGATCTGATATTGCTTTATTCATATCCTGATAAAAGAACTTACCCTAAACTTGATGAGATGATCGGTAAATTCAACTCTAAGCTTATTTTTATTACAGAAAAAACTGAACGCAGTAAACTCAATGAACTTGAGGGATTATCGTTGAACAATTTTAGACCGGTCTACAAAAAAGGTTTTCTGTCAAATAATAAAAATGATCTGAACAGTTTTCTTTATATGTATGATGATGAACACATAACTTTAAATGACCTTCCGTCAATAGAATTCGATGCTGGTTTCATACCCGGCGAAAGACCTTTTATCCCGATCTTAGATATTTTGGATAATAATTCTGCCCATTCTTCTTTCAGATCGATCGATACAAAAAAGAACACTGTTTTAGTCAACATGAGATATTTCTGGAATAATTTTGATGTATTTGATCTTGACGGGGTTAATTCAGAACTTGAGAAATTCTTTCTTAATGTTATCGAATATTTGTCCATTGATAAAACTTCTGAACAGATAAAGATAACTCCTCAGAAGTCTGTATATTCAAGCGGTGAAATAATAAACTTTGAAGGAAAGATATTTGATGACAATCTTAGACCTTTGAAGAATGAAACTGTTAAACTTACAATTATTGAGAATAAAGCTGAATCTGAGTTTTCATTTAAGAATGATAAGTATTCCGCAAATGTTAATATCATGGAACCCGGTCTGTACACAGCTGATATTTCAATGATCCGTGATAATAAAGTTTTCATGTTTACGAAAAGAGAGTTTAAAATAATTGAAAATGATCAGGAGTTATCTTCTTTGGGTGCAAATATGGACCTTATGCAGGATATTGCTGATAGATCAAACGGTAAATTGATACCTATTTTTAAAGCAAAAGATTATTTCAATAGCTTGATCGGAAAGACTAAGATCGTTACAGAAAATACTAAAATTAAACTTGTAAGGAATTTATACTTTTTCATTTTGATGCTGCTTATATTCTTAGTAGAATTAGGGTATCGAAAATACAAGGATTTACTATAATTATCCCAAGGGATATAACAACCCTAACCGCAAGTTTCAACCAGCGGAGTAAACATCGGAGTAAACATGGCTAAAGATAAAACTAAATTTGTATGCACTGAGTGCGGATTTGATACTGTAAAATGGCTCGGCAAATGCCCTTCATGCAATGAATGGGGAACTTTGAAGGAATTTAAAGAAAGTAAGATCACTAACAAGCCTACCTCTTTGATCAAAGATAATAAACCAGTAAAACTCAAAGATATTAAAATTGATGAACTTGATAGAATTTCATGCAATATTTCAGAACTTGACAGGGTACTGGGTGGCGGTATTTTATCAGGTATGGTCTCCCTGATCGGCGGTGATCCCGGGATCGGTAAATCAACACTCATGCTCCAACTTGCTGCGAACTTATGCGGCAAGGATATTTCTACTTTGTATGTCTCAGGTGAGGAATCTTTGCATCAGATAAAGCACAGATCTCAGCGAATTGAATCTGATGATGACTCTTTCTATATTTTTTGCGAAAATAACCTTGATAAGATATCTGAATGGATCGAAGAAAATAAACCTCAGGTAGTTATCATTGATTCGATCCAGACTGTCTATGACCCCGGTACAGAATCAACACCGGGATCAGTAGGTCAGATAAGATCAGCAGCAGCAAAACTTGTAATGCTGGCAAAACAGCTTAATATATCCTTCTTCCTTGTAGGTCATGTAACGAAGGACGGGGCAATAGCAGGACCTAAGATAATTGAGCATATGGTCGATACAGTTCTTTACTTTGAAGGAGACAGATATCACAGATTCAGAATTCTAAGAACGATCAAGAACCGTTTCGGATCGACCAATGAGATCGGGATGTTCGAGATGAGAAAGGAGGGTCTCGTTGAAGTTCTTAATCCTTCTCAGTATTTTTTAAATGAGGAAATCACTCAGAATACCGGAACGTCCATTACAGCGGCTATGGAAGGTACAAGACCTCTGCTTATTGAGATACAGGCATTAGTTTCTGATTCTAACTTTGGAAACCCACAGAGAAACTGTGTCGGTTTTGATATTAAAAGACTTAGTAAGATACTTGCTGTTCTTGATAAAAAGATCGGTCTTCATATTCTCAGTCAGGATGTTTTTCTGAATATCACAGGTGGTGGTAAGCTTAATGATCCTGGTGCAGATATGTCTGTCGCAATCTCTTTGATATCTTCTTTCAGGAATATTATTATACCCAAGAAAAGTGTTTTCTGTGGAGAGGTAGGACTGAACGGTGAGATCAGAGCGGTATCAGGGATAGAACAAAGAGTAAATGAAGCAGTGAAGCTGGGATTTGAGAAAATTTTTATTCCAAATGCCAGTAAAAACGAAACAAAGAAATTCGCGAAGAAAGTAACATATATCTCTGATCTGAATGAGCTGCTAAGTTTTATTGTTTAGATAAAAATTATCATCCTCCATTACCTTAAACCCAGCGAATCCTTGAGCCAGCTCACAACCCACAACCCAAGACCCACAACCCAAGACCCACAACCCATCACTATCTTTCCCGCTTTGTGATCTTATTTTGAATCTTATTTATCTGGTAAAGTTATCTATTATTTCTTCTTTTTCTTCTTTCCACCTTTTATGAAATTCTGATCTGTAACAACCGATTTACCTGTTTTATTTTCCAGAGCGATCCTTGCATCTTTTGAAATCTTTCCACCTTTCACCGCAGAATCCTTATTTTCTTCTAAGCCTGTTGATTCCTCTGCTTCTGCTATATTTCTTGTAGACAATTCAGCTAAAGCTGTAAAAATAAGCTCAGCTTCACTCATATGGTCTCTTAAATTCTGTCTGTTTAATCCTTTTATATCTTTATGCTCTTTTACTGATATATCCGACCATTCTTTATGTATAATATTAGTTAGAATTGCAAATTCTTCTCCTTTTTTGACCTCATGTTCATTCCAGTAATCAGTCAATTTATTTCTTGTTTCCTGTCCCATCATTCTTTGCTGGATCCATTTTTCGCTTCTGCCGTGATCCTGCCAGTATTCTCTTGATCTGTTTAGAGCTAATTCAGGATCTGTCATTTCCTGCATTCTTTCATATCCAACCTTTGCAAGCCATAATTTTATCGGTTCAGCTTTTTTTGACGGTACAGATTGTATCAGTCTTAAAAGTGTTTCAACATCAGCAACATCTGTTTTATAAAATTTCCCATCGGTAGCCTGTAATTTCAGTTGGTGACAATTTGTCACCGACTCATTTCCCTCTTTAACTAATCGTCCTTTCAGCTTATTCCAATATTTTCGGGCAATTTGATAATCAGTCTGTTCTGTTAAAGCTGCAACAATATCTATGACAGAGAAATACCATAACTCTTTTTTCTCATCATAAGTTCTTCTGATCTTAAAATTGTCAAATATTGCAAGTGTCTCGTTATCTTTACTCATACTATGTTTCCTCCAGTTTTATCGTTCTCAATTTTTCTATGAGAGCAATATAACATTCCCTAACGATCAAATAGTGACCTTTTGGTGCTTTTCTTTCTATTTTTTCTTCGTCATTCTTTCCGATTTATCGGGACAGGATCTTTCTTTTATCATTGCGAGGATTTTAAAAATCCGTGGCAATCTTGTTTTATTTTAATTCCCTGCCCGGTAGAGCACAGGGGCTCTACCCTACATTCTTGGTGTGCTTGTAATTTATCGGTTAATTGACCATTGTCCATTGCTTCTCTATTTCTTCTATATTCTTCTGTAATTCTTTCTTCTCTGACCCGCAGAAAAAATCTCTGCATACTTGCGGTCTTTTTGAATAGATCGCACATTTATTATCCTTCAGATAAACACAACTGCCATCATCTTTCTTTTTAAGTATATTTAATCCGTTCTCTTCCACTTCTTTGAATGTACTTAAATGTTCATAACCAGTTACTATAGAATCGTAATAACATGATTCATATTCCGTTTCATTCAAACAAACGAGAAATAATTTGCAACACTGTGTGCATCCTTTGCAGTTATCTTTTCCCATATTATATAGCTATCAGCCTATTTAATTCTTCAACTCTATTTTTATAAGCTATAAATTTACAATCTTTATATAATTCGTTAAAAAGTGTGATCGCTTTGTCTTTATATTCATTAACATCATATTTTAGTTCATATAATAATAAAGCTATTTCATAATTAAGTTCAGCAATTGTGGCTTTATCTTCCTCTTTGTCTAAAATTTCTTTCAATTTTTCTATTATATTCTTTCTAT
The DNA here is from genome assembly GCA_016937995.1 of Candidatus Delongbacteria bacterium. Lineage (GTDB taxonomy): Bacteria > UBA4055 > UBA4055 > UBA4055 > UBA4055 > WTAK01. The sequence continues at coordinate 747 of JAFGVM010000057.1, read as the reverse complement.
CATCGATATCATCGGAGAACATAAATTCTAATTTGTATTTGAGAACTTTTGTTTTAAATATACTTTCTTCTCTTTCTACTTCTTTTGATAATTTAGCTGCTTCATCGTTAAGAGCAATAGCAGATGGATCTTTTAATTTGTATAAGGTATTAGCTTTGTAATACAAGTAGCTGCATAAATAATAATTTATTCTTAATTCTCTGCCTATTTTAATTGCTCTGTCGTAATATTCTATAGCTTTTGAATAATCTTTATTTGCAAAGTAAATATTCCCAATATTACTTGTTGTTAAAGAAATTCCCTCTTTATCTCCAAGCTCTTCAAATATCTGCAAGTTTTTTTGATAATTTTGCATTGCAGTTGCATGTTCCCCCTTCCATTCTTGTACTAGTCCTATTCCACCTAAAGCATTCGCAATTCCCTGCATATCTCCTATTTCTTCACAGATAGATAATTTTTTTTCATAGCAATCTAATTCATTTGCAAGATCATATTTTTCACTGTAAATAAGGCTCATATTACCTATGGTCCTGGAATAACCTATCTTATCACCTATCTCTTCACAGATCGCGAGATCTGCTTTGAAATATTCCATTGCTTTATCATACTCACCTTCAGCCCAGAATACTACTCCTTTATTACCTGTTGCTCGAGCAATACGGGAGTGTCAGGAATTTTGTGTAAACGGCATTTTCTCATTTGATGTACTTTTCCAGTCTTTCAGGAAAAATAATGTTTAGCTGACTG
>JAFGVM010000056.1 GCA_016937995.1 Candidatus Delongbacteria bacterium | reverse complement strand
TACTACGACTGCACAGACAACAAGTCCCATGTTCCTTCCGGCTACAAGAAAATCAGTTGCCGACTTGCTCGCAACTTTCTTTGTCAGAAAAGATATTCCAATGACCACAGTAAAATATGCTATAATTATAATCATATATACATTCATTCCGTTTGCCCCATAAGAAGTTCAGGGTATTATATTCATTTTACGTAAAAATAAAAAATTATTTTACATAAATTTTAATATAAGCAAAATCAAAAATTTTGAACATAAAAAAAGAGGACGTCTGAAACTATCCTCTTCGTTTGTTGGTTATATGAAAATACACCTTTTTCTGTTCACTATGAAACAATCACCTGCGGTCGAATAACACCTGCTCTGATCTGAGTCCGCCCGTTCACACTGGCTACTTTTCCCTTCATTTCTGTGAAAAATTCCCGATATTCTTTGTTCATGATGACTTTTCCGAATCCTTCTGTAAGCAACAATGTAAAGTCGATACTCTCTTTTCCTGTTAAAGCAACACCTATCTCTTTTCCATAATAATCCACCCAGTCTTTGTTATCAATAGATGGAGCAATAATACCTTTAACCTTATAAGTTTTTGCTTTATTTAGTATTTCAATATTGACCGGTTCAAAGAAAACCGCGATCTTATCATGGTAACTTTGGTCTAATTGAATGTTTGCAATTTTAAGCTCTCCAAAGTTCTCTCCACCGAAACCAATTACACAATCAGCTGAAGAACCTTCAACTTCTATGTCTACCGAAAATCCTTTTTCTACTGTTGAGACAATACCATTAACAAAGGAATGCATTTTATATGGTTTACTCTTATATTGGATAGTAACTTCGCCTGTTTCTTTATTGATCTCGGTTATAAATCCTGTACTAGGAGATGCTACTGATTGATAATCTCCTTCATTGAAAGTATATCCGGATTTATCCTCGCTTCGGAACATTCCTGCAAGCATACCGAATATATCCTTTTGATTATTTCCTGATACTTTATTCGCAATTACCTGTCTCCTAAGTACAAAACTGCCTAAACCAAAGTTCAGGTATTTATTAATTAAATTGGGTTTTATATCTAATATTTTAGCGACATTGATCTTAACCGGTTCATCACCGTAATCCTGCACCTCTTTTAAAACTATCATTCCAAAATCATCGATTTTGATAACTTCTCCTCTGGCATTTGATATATAGCTTACTGGGATAATTGAATTTCCTTTTCTGTATTCGAATACCGGTTGATCGAACTCAACAACATCACCTTCTTTGACCAATAAACCGTCGATAATATCTTTCTTAGAAAGTTTGTTTTCAAAACCAACCAACCTTTTTATATCAACCATATATATTTTTGGAGGGTTGAACAGATTTTGACCAACAACAGTGTCAATTTGAACTCTTGTACCTACTGAAGCCAATATCTCACCTTTATAAGGCAAGGATCTTTTTATTAAGAATTTACCTTTGGTTATATTATTCCTACCGTTAATAACTTTTGATGGCATATCTAATTTATCATCTGATTTATACAAAGCTTTAAATATTGAACTTTGGATCATACTAAAACCACGGCCTCTAGCATCTATCAATATTGGCTTATCAGTATCTATTTCAAATGTAGTGATCTCTTTACCCAAAGAAATGTTCTTTTCAGTTTTAATACTGAAATTTCCACCGTTCTTCAGATATACTACATATCCTGCTTTGATCATGAATTCTTTATTTTCGTTCAGGTCTTTGCAGATCAAAACATTTTTTTCAGGTTTAATAGTTCCGAAAGGTGAAATTACAGTACAAATTTTATTCAGTGTTTCATTTTCAAAAAGTTCTAATGCCTGTTTTTCATTTAATTTCGTTAAAATACCCAAATGAGGTGATTTAAAATGGCGATCGACAGCTAATTCAGTTATGCCTGAAGGTAAAAATCCTTCGTTCATTATGAATACAATATCTTCATCCTTCTTTGCAGAAGATATTACCCCACCGGCTCCAATAAGAAGATCTATATCTGAATTTTGAAAAAACACTTCTTTATTTGTATTAAAATTCAATGCTTCTTCAAAAGCACCTAGGTCTCCATTGAATATTTTTATTCTTCTTCTCTCTAAAAATCCGATATGACGTACTTCAGTATTCATCTTTTTATGTTGATTCCAGGAATACTTCACACCTTCTACAGCACATGATAATTCTATAAACCTTTCCTCTTGATTATCAGGTACATATGAAGGATTCAGCATCTTATTTGTGATGTAATTCCTTACATCTTTCTCATCGATAATGCTATTAATATTGAAAAGTATCTGATCGATACCTGCTTCCTTTAATATGTTTGAAATTGAGTAGCTCATACCTATGTTTGCTGACACAGTCCTGTGCTGCTCACCTTTGATACTGCTGAACATATCTGTCGTTGCTCCACCCATATCGACCAGGACCATATTCTCATTATGCTTTCTTGCGTAGCTGTTTATCATTAATTGTACACCTGAAGGGGTTGGAAGAATATTTTCTGAGACTTGTTTTGTCACAGTTTTATAGCCTGGAGCATTTTCCATCACATTTTCCATAAAAAGCTGATGGACTTTATCTCTGACAGGTTGAGGATTAAAATCTTCCAGATTCGGTCTGATATTCTCAGTTGTATGAACAGTAAAACTGTCACCAAGCATCTGCTTTATGAACTCTCTGGCCATAACATTTCCACAGAATACCAAAGGTATCTTCTCTTCAGGCATGAACTTTGATCTAGGTTCTGATAACGACAATATTTCTGCCTGTCTTAAAATACCCCAAAGACCGCCACCGTCAATACCACCTGCTATCAGGATCATATCAGGATGAAGCTCTCTTATCTTCCTCATTTTATCCATTTCAGGAACTTTATCATCAACTGTAAAAGTTTCCATAATAACCGAACCTGCTCCGTATGCAGAAGCTTCTACTGCTTTTCCTGTGTCAGCTTTTGTAAGACCAAAAAGTAAAACTTGAAGTCCGCCTCCGGCTGAACTTGTTGCTAAAAAAGGTATTTGAATATTTTTATTTTCATCATAAATATTAATATTACTCTTTTCTTCTAATCCCAAAATAACCTTTTCTAATCCGATGTTTACATCTTCAAAAGGTTTTTCAACAGTCGTAGGTTCATCAAATTGAGCTTGGAATGCAAGCTTGCCATCTTTATTTTCTAATAAAAGACCTTTCGTAGTCGTACTTCCAATATCTACGATCAATATATTTTTTATTTCATTATCAACATTTTTCAAAGTCATAATATACCCCGCTTAATTTTAACCTCAATAGCAATATACAATATTTATAACAAAGAATATCTAAAAAATGGATGAATTGAAGAATAATCAGGATGAACCTATATCTCCCCCTTGAGAGATTTAGATATTACTTCACCTTTTGAATTTACATGAAGCTTTTTATAAATATTTTTAATATGCGTAAATATCGTACCGATGGATATCTCAAGCCTTCCGGCTATCATCTTATATGAAAGGCCATCAACCAGTCCTTCAACAACCTGTTTTTCCCTGTCAGTAAGGTTTGAGTCATCCTTCTTTTTTTTATCCGGTCTGAAGAATTCAAGAACTTTTCTGGCAACAACAGGGGACATTGGAGCTCCACCGTTCAATAAAAGTTCGATCTCTTTATGAATGTCATCGAATGAAGTGCTTTTCAATAAATATCCGGTAGCACCTGCCTGAAGAGATTCAAATATCCTTTTACTGTCATCAAAATTGGTCAGCATAACAAAATCTATTGAGGGATATTTTTCCTTTGCAAGTTTAACACCAGAAATACCTGTCATACCGGGAAGGTTTATATCCATGAAAACAAATTCAGGAAGATCATCTTCCTTCAGTGACCCAAGAAAACATTCTACACTGTCGCATTCAATGACACACTTGAATCGTTCATCCGAGCTGATGCAGTCGACTATATTCTCTCTGATATCTTCTATATCTTCTACGATTCCATATTTAATCATAATTTATCCCTTTGTCATTGCGAGGATTTTACAAAATTCGTGGCAATCTTTTTTAGAAGTGGGGACGGCTGTTAGGCGTCTCCTACAGATTAACATTAATTGTTATTTGCACCCCGTTATCATCAACAATATCCAACACTCCACTGATCTTTTCAGCCCTGTTCTTCATGCTTTTCATCCCATGACCACCGAAAGACTGTTTCTCAACAGCAAAACCCTTTCCATTGTCCTTAACTTTCAAAGTAAGAGTTTTCTTATCCAGAGTCAGTGAAACATCTATCTTTTCAGCCTTAGAATACTTTATACTGTTATTAAGGGCTTCTTTGAATATCATATAAAGATTCTGCCTTAATTCTGAGCTGATTTTTTTTTCTCTATTCAATCCTGATGAATTAAATATAATTATCATGTCACAGTCTGAACTCATCTTAAAGACAAATTCCTCCATTCTGTCAGAAAGTTCACCCATAGTATCGTTCCTTGATTCAATAGACCATACAATATCACTGAAAGTATGCATCAACTCCTTTGTTCTGACCCCGATCTTTTTTGCCGTTTTATTTATCTTATCTTCGTCCTTTGACCTCTGGATAGACTCGGTACTCATAAATATCCCGGTAAGTGATGAACCTATCTCATCATGAAGATCTCCGGCGATCCTGGTCCTTAATCTTTCATTCTGCAGTATTTTATTCACTCTTGACCTGTATATAACCCATAGAACTAGAACAACGACTCCGATAATGACAGTCTTAAACCACCAGCTCAGCCACCAGGGCGGAAGAATTTCAAAATCATAGGATACAGGTTCAGAC